>NZ_JBEPLH010000005.1:0-462417 GCF_040545135.1 Burkholderia sp. 572
GCGAACGACAGGTTCGACGCGTTCAGCATCTCGATGCACGGCGTCGCGATCAGCTTCGGCAGCCCCTGGCCGTCGTATTCGGACGGGTGCTGCAGTCCCTGCCAGCCGCCTTCGACGAACTGGCGGAACGCTTCGCCGAAGCCCGGCGTCGCGGTCACGACACCGTCCTTCCAGCTGCTCGGATTGCGGTCGCCTTCGACGTTCAGCGGCGCCAGCACCTCGCCGCAGAATTTCGCGGACTCGTCGAGCACGGCCTGCGCCGTGTCGTAACCGGCGTCCTCGAAACCCGGCAGTTGCGCAACGGCGTCGATGCCCGCGAGTTCCTTCAGCACGAACAGCATGTCCTTGACGGGGGCGTTATAGCTCATGGTGTGTCTCCCTCTTCTCTCTTCTGTCGATGGCGAAAAAAAGGGGCGCTCGTCGCGCCCCTCTTCTCGTGTGCTTACCGCCTGAGCGTCACACTGCGTCAGCCGAGCTCGTTCACGAGCTCCGGCACGAGCGTGAACAGATCGCCGACGAGGCCGTAGTCGGCCACGCTGAAGATCGGCGCTTCCGGATCCTTGTTGATCGCGACGATCACCTTCGAATCCTTCATGCCGGCCAGATGCTGGATCGCACCCGAGATGCCCACCGCGATGTACAGCTGCGGTGCGACGATCTTGCCGGTCTGGCCGACCTGGTAGTCGTTCGGCACGTAGCCAGCGTCGACTGCCGCGCGCGATGCGCCGAGTGCCGCCGACAGCTTGTCCGCCAGCGGCTCCAGCACCTTCGTGTAGTTCTCGCCGCTGCCCAGACCGCGGCCGCCCGACACGATGATCTTCGCGCTCGTGAGTTCCGGACGGTCCAGCTTCGTCACTTCACGGCTGACGAACTGCGACTTGCCGGCGTCTGCCGCCGCTTCGATCTTCTCGACCGACGCGCTGCCGCCAACGGCGGCCACCGGATCGAAGCCCGTCGCACGCACCGTGATGACCTTGATCGGGTCGCTCGACTGCACCGTCGCGATCGCGTTGCCCGCGTAGATCGGGCGCTCGAACGTGTCGGCACTGTCAACCGCCGTGATGTCCGAGATCTGCGCGACGTCCAGCTTCGCGGCGATACGCGGCGCGATGTTCTTGCCGTAAGCAGTCGCCGGCGCGAGGATGTGCGAATAGTCCTTCGCGATGTTCAGCGCGGTCGCTTCGACGTTTTCCGCGAGGCCCGCTTCGAGTTGCGGCGCATCGGCCAGCAGCACCTTCGATACACCCGCGATCTTCGCTGCCGCGTCGGCTGCGCCTTGCGCATTGTGGCCTGCGACCAGCACGTGAATGTCACCGCCGATCTTCGCTGCCGCCGCCACCGTGTTCAGCGTCGCGGCCTTGATCGACGCGTTGTCGTGTTCTGCAATCACCAGAATCGTCATTTCTTTCCGCTCCCTCTTACAGCACCTTGGCTTCGGTCTTCAGCTTCTCGACCAGCGTCTTCACGTCCGGCACCTTCACGCCGGCTGCGCGCTTCGGCGGCTCGGCCACCTTCAGCGTCTTCAGACGCGGCGCGACGTCCACGCCGAGGTCTTCCGGCTTCACCGTTTCCAGCGGCTTCTTCTTCGCCTTCATGATGTTCGGCAGCGTCACGTAGCGCGGCTCGTTCAGGCGCAGGTCGGTCGTCACGACCGCCGGCAGCGTCAGCGACAGCGTTTCCGCGCCGCCGTCGACTTCGCGTGCAACCGTTGCCTTGCCGTCCGCGATCGTGACCTTCGATGCGAACGTCGCTTGCGGGAGACCGGCCAGCGCGGCCAGCATCTGGCCCGTCTGGTTCGAATCGTCGTCGATTGCCTGCTTGCCGAGGATCACCAGTTGCGGCTGCTCCTTGTCGACCAGCGCCTTCAGGATCTTCGCGACGGCCAGCGGCTCGACGCTGTCGTTCGATTCGACGAGGATCGCGCGATCCGCGCCGATCGCCAGCGCCGTGCGCAGCGTTTCCTGCGCTTGCGTCACGCCCACCGACACCGCGATCACTTCGGTCGCGACGCCCGCTTCCTTCAGGCGCACCGCTTCTTCCACCGCGATTTCGTCGAACGGGTTCATCGACATCTTCACGTTCGCGATGTCGACGCCCGTGTTGTCCGACTTCACGCGGACCTTCACGTTGTAATCGACCACTCTTTTCACTGGCACCAGGATTTTCATGCACACGCTCCAAAGTTACGAATACGACCAGAGGCCATTCTATAGCGAGGCCTCATGACTGCGCGGCCAAGCGGACCCAACCATCATGGTTGTCGAGGATACCGCTTCTTGACGACGCGCCAATGATAGCGAACGATCGTTCTATTTTAAAAGAGAAAAAACCCGGACGCAAAGCCCGGGTTTTCGATCATCGACTCTAATCTCTCCGGGCGTCCCGTTGTTCGCCCGTTACCAGGCGGCAATGACCGCTCCGCCGAACTTGCCTTCGATGAACTGCTTCACATCGGCCGAATGATAGGCCGCGATCAGTTTCGCCACCCACGGCTTGTTCCGGTCCGCCTCGCGGATCGCCAGGACGTTCGCGTACGGGCCGCTCGGCCCTTCGATCGCGATCGCGTCCTGTTTCGGTTTCAACCCCGCTTCCATCGCGTAGTTGGTATTGATCGCGGCCGCGTCGACGTCGCCGAGCGAACGCGGAATCTGCGCCGCATCAAGCTCGACGATCTTCAGCTTGCGCGGATTGTCGACGATATCGAGCGGCGTCGCCTTCAGCCCCGCGTCCGCACGCAGCTTCAACAGGCCCTGCTTCTGCAGCAACAGCAACGCACGGCCGCCGTTGGTCGGATCGTTCGGAACCGCGATGCGCGCGCCCGGCTTCAGTTCGGCCAGCGACTTCACGCGCTTCGAGTAGATGCCCATCGGGAACGTGACGGTATCCGCGACCTTGATCAGCTTGTAGCCGCGATCCTTCACCTGCGCCTGCAGATACGGGTCGTGCTGGTAGCTGTTCGCATCGAGGTCGCCCGACGCAAGCGCGGCGTTCGGCTGCACGTAATCGGAGAATTCGACGATGCGGATGTCGAGGCCGCTCTTCGCCGCGACCTTCTTTACCGCCTCCATGATCTGCGCGTGCGGCCCACCCGTCACGCCCACCTTGATGGTTTCGGCCTGCGCGTGCGCACCCGCGAACAGCGCGGCTGCGCCGAGTGCCACCGCGAACTTCAGCATGAAGCGTCGTTGCATCGTCTCTCTCCCCTAACGGATCAATTTCGTCTTATTTGTGGCTCAGCCGGCGGACGAGCCAGTCGCCGAACGACTGCACGATCTGCACGAACACGATCAGGATCGCGACGACCGTCCACATCACTTCCGGCAGATAGCGCTGATAACCGTAGCGGATCCCGAGATCGCCGAGCCCGCCGCCGCCGATCGCGCCCGCCATCGCCGAATAGCCGACCAGCGACACGAACGTGATCGTCAGGCCCGCGACGACGCCCGGCAGCGATTCGGGCAACAGCACCTTGAAGACTATCTGCGACGTGGTCGCGCCCATCGATTGCGCGGCCTCGATCAGCCCGCGGTCGACTTCGCGCAACGCCGTCTCGACGAGACGCGCGATGAACGGCGCGGCCGCGAGCGTCAGCGGCACGACCGCCGCGGCCGTGCCGATCGACGAACCCGTGACGAGCCGCGTAAACGGAATCACAGCGACCAGCAGGATGATGAACGGCGTCGAGCGGACGGCATTCACGATGCCGCCGAGCACGCGATTCACCGCGAGGTTCTGCAGCACGCCCTGGCGGTCGGTCAGGTAGAGCAGCACGCCGAGCGGCAGGCCGACGAGCGCGCCGACCGCCCCGGAGATGCCGACCATGATCAGCGTCTCCCAGAACGACTGCACGAACATATCGAACATCTCACTCAACATACGAAAGCTCCTCTACCACCACACCTTGTTCGCGCAGGAACGCGAGCGCCTGCCCGACCTTGCCCGGCTCGCCGCCCGCGAGCACCGCGAGCGAACCGAATGCCTGACCCTGGATCTCGTCGATCTGGCCATGCAGGATGTTGAAATCGAGTTCGTACCGACGGATCGTTTCCGACAGGATCGGCTGGTCGACGCCCGAGCCCGTAAACGCCAGCCGCAGCAGATGCCCGCTGCCGGTCTTCAGCCGCTCGGCCACGCGCGCCTTCAGCGCGGGCGGCAACTCCTGCGCGATCACGTCGCCGATCAGCGCGCGCGTCACCTCGTGATGCGGCTGCAGGAACACGTCGATCACGCGGCCTTCCTCGACCACGCGCCCCGCATCGAGCACCGCGACGCGATCGCACACCTGCTTGATCACTTCCATCTGGTGCGTGATCAGCACGATCGTCAGGCCGAGTTCGCGGTTGATGCGCTTCAGCAGGTCGAGGATCGAGCGCGTGGTCTCGGGATCGAGCGCGGACGTCGCTTCGTCCGACAGCAGCACCTTCGGCTGGCTCGCGAGCGCGCGTGCGATGCCGACGCGCTGCTTCTGCCCGCCGCTGATCTGCGACGGATAGCGATCCTTCTGCGCGGACAGCCCGACGAGGTCGAGCAGCGGCAGCACCGCGGCCTCGATGTCGGCACGGCTTGCGCCGGCCAGCTCGAGCGGCAGCGCGACGTTGTCGAACACCGTGCGCGACGACAGCAGGTTGAAGTGCTGGAAGATCATGCCGATCTCGCGTCGCGCCTCGCGCAGCGCGCCAGCCGACAGCAGCGTGAGATCGAGCCCGCCGACGACGACATTGCCTTCGGTCGGCCGCGTGAGCAGGTTGATGGTGCGCACGAGCGTGCTCTTGCCGGCGCCGCTTCGGCCGATGATGCCGAACACCTCGCCCTGCGGGATCGTCAGGTTGATGTTGCGCAGCGCCTCGACCCAGCCGCCCGGCCCGGGAAATCGCTGCGAAAGATTGCGTAATTCGATCATGTAAACAAAACGGCGGCCGGCCGGCGAGTTGGCCCGCCAGTCGGCCGCCGATGCATCTGGAATAACCGTCGATTTTACCGCAAACCCCTCATTCCCCTTAATAATCGATTTCGATCTTTTCATAACCGCACGAAATTAGAGGGATGCCGCTGGCGCGCCACGACGATGCCGCGACTATGATCCGGAACACCAACCAACCGACAGGGGACACGCCAGATGACCGCCACCACCACGCCGGCCGCCGCACCTGCCACCGCCGGACCGGCGCCATCGCCCCCACCCGCGCCGACGATGGGCCGCCTGCGTACCGCCGACGGGCTCGAACTGGCGTCGTACCGCTGGCCGGCTGGCGACGGCACCGAGCCGCCGCGCGCGACGATCGCGCTCGTACATGGCCTTGCCGAACACGCGGGTCGTTATGCCGCGCTCGCCGGCCGGCTGAATGCGGCCGGCATCGAGGTGCTCGCGATCGACCTGCGCGGGCACGGCCAGTCACCCGGCAAGCGCGCCTGGGTCGAGCGCTTCGACGGCTACCTGAACGATGCGGATGCGCTGGTCGCCGAAGCCGCACGCGGCAATTCGCCGCTGTTCCTGATGGGGCACAGCATGGGCGGGGCGGTCGCGGCGCTGTACGCGATCGAACGCGCGCCGGCACGCGGCCACGCGCTGACGGGCCTCGTGCTGTCGAGCCCGGCGCTCGCGCCGGGACGTGACGTGCCGCGCTGGATGCTCGCTGTGAGCCGCGTCATCAGCCGCATATGGCCGACCTTCCCCGCAATCAGGATCGATGCCGCGCTGCTGTCGCGCGATCCGGCCATCGTCGCAGCCAATCGCGCCGATCCGCTCGTCCATCACGGCCCGGTGCCCGCGCGCACCGGCGCGGAGATTCTCGACGCGATGGCACGCATCGAAAGCGGTCGCGGCGGGCTGCGCGTTCCGGTGCTCGTCTATCACGGCACCGAGGACAAGTTGACCGAACCCGACGGCAGCCGTGCGTTCGGTGCGCGCGTCGGCTCGCCCGATCGCACGCTGACGCTGTACGAAGGCGGCTTTCACGAAACGATGAACGATCTCGAACGCGATCGCGTGATCGACGCGCTGATCGCGTGGATTCATGCGCACGTGCCGGCGCGCTGAGCGCGCCCGGCCCGGCCGGTCACGCGATCGTCAGATGCCGGCCAGTACGCGCAGGTGCGCGACGACGCTGCGCCCGAGCGCGGACAGGTTGTAGCCGCCTTCGAGGCAGCTCACGATGCGCCCCTGCGCATGCCGGCGCGCCACCTCGACGATCTGCGCGGTCAACCATTCGAAGTCGGCTTCGACGAGGCCGAGGTTGCCGATGTCGTCCTCGCGATGCGCATCGAAACCCGCGGACACGAACAGCATCTGCGGCTTGAACGCATCGAGGCGCGGCAGCCAGAACATGTCGACGGCTTCGCGGATCGCCATCCCGTTGCTGCGCGCGGGCATCGGCAGGTTGACCATGTTCGGCGCCTGGTGATCGACGCCCGAGAACGGGTACAGCGGATGCTGGAAGAAACTGCACATCAGCACCCGCTCGTCGTTCGCGAATGCCGCCTCGGTGCCGTTGCCGTGATGCACGTCGAAATCGATGATCGCGACACGCTCCAGACCGTGTACGTCGAGCGCATGTCGCGCGGCAATCGCGACGTTGTTGAAGAAGCAGAAACCCATCGCGCGCGCAGGCTCCGCATGATGGCCGGGCGGACGCACACCACAGAACGCATTCGCATAGCGGCCTTCGATCACCGCGTCGGTCGCCGCGATCGCGGCGCCGGCCGCACGCAGCGCCGCGCGCCACGTATCGCGGTTCATCAGCGTATCGGGATCGATCTCGACGTAGCCGTCGACCGGCGTCATGCTCCGGATGTAGTCGATGTGCGCCTGCGTATGCACCCGGCCCAGCGCCACCTCGCTCGCGAACGGCGCGGTTTCGTGCACGATCAGATCGTCGATGCGGCTCGCGATCAGTTGATCCTGGATCGCCGACAGGCGGGCCGGACATTCCGGATGCCATTCCCCCATCTCGTGCAGCATGCAGTCGGGGTGCGTATAGAAAGCGGTTGCCATAAGCTGTCATCCGCGGCGCACGGTGCGCCGCAGGTCTCCATCAATGATGTCCATCGTCTGCCGCGAATTCGCCGCTAACTTACCACAACGGGGGCCTGCCACGCCCCGGCGCGCCGGATCCGTCGGGTATACTGCGCCGAACCCAATCGCCCTGTCCGCCCGCTTCGACATGAATTCCAGCAAGCCTGCCGCCCTTCTCTCCGCGCTGTTCCGTGTTCGCGCTCCGCTCGTCGCGGCCGCTGTCGTCGCGGCCCTCGGCACCGCGCCCGCCGGCGCGCAGACGCAACCCGCGAAGCCCGCGGGCACGCTCGTCGCACAGGCCCAGCCGCAACAGCCGACGCCGCAAGGCCAGACCTTCGAAGAGGAAATCGTTCCGCAGCGTTACGCGAACAACGCGAAGGTCGACGCGTTCATCGACGAGATGGTCAGCCGCAACGGCTTCGACTCCGCGAGCCTGCATGCGCTGTTCTCGCGCATCAGCTATTCGGCGACAGCGGTCAAGCTCGTGAAACCGGCCCCGTCGCCGACGGTCAAGAACTGGCGCGTCTATCGCTCGCGCTTCATCGAGCCGATCCGCATCAACGCGGGCGTGAAATTCTGGAAGGCGAACCAGGCAACGCTGCAGCGTGCATCCGAGCAATTCGGCGTGCCGCCCGAGGTGATCGTCGGCATCATCGGTGTCGAGACGATCTACGGCCGCTACATGGGCAATTTCCGCGTGCTCGACGCGCTGACGACGCTCACGTTCGACTATCCGGACACGCCGAATCGTGACAGCCGCCAGGCGACGTTCCGCAAGAACCTCGAGGATTTCCTGGTCTGGACCCGCGACAACCAGCTCGACCCGACGACCGTGCTCGGTTCGTATACGGGCGCGATCGGGATTCCTCAGTTCCTGCCGAGCAGCATCCGCGAATATGCGGTCGACTTCGACGGCACGGGCCATGTCGACCTGCGCAGCAGTCCTGTCGATGCGATCGGCAGCGTCGCGAACTACCTGAAGCAGCACGGCTGGGAAACCGACCGACCGGTGGTCTGGCAGATCACGCCCGACACGGGCAGCCTGGGGATCGCACAGGCCGCCGCCGACGGCCAGCCCGAACCGCACTGGGCACTGTCGCAACTGCTGCGCGCGGGCATGACGCTGAACGAGCCGACGGTCAACATCACGACCGAAGCCGGCACGCCCGTGACGGTGGTCGACCTGCCGTCGCCGGGCCGCGCGACCGAATACATGCTCGGGCTCAAGAATTTCTACGTGCTGACGCGCTACAACCGCAGCTTCTTCTACGCGCTTACCGTGTACCAGCTTGGCGAGGCCGTCAAGGCGCAGATGGAAGCGAGCGGCGCACTTCAGCCGAGTACCACCGATACACAGTCGCAGTAAGCACCGCCCGCCCAATGAAAAAGCGCCGCACAATGAACTGACCCCACGAAGTTGGACAGTTAAAAATTAGGCGGCGGCCAAGGCCTGGGTCCTGTATTGCACGGGACTCAGGCCTTTCAATTTGAGCCTGATTCGTTCGTGGTTGTAGTAATGGATGTAGTGATCCAGCGTCTGGCGTAACTGCTCCACGCAAGTGAAGCGTTGTGGCCGATAGCACTCGGACTTTAGCGTCCCGAAGAAGCTTTCCATCGCGGCATTGTCAAGGCAGTTGCCCTTGCGGGACATGCTCTGGGTCAGCTTGCGTCGCTTCAACTGCCGACGGAACGCCGGCATCCGATATTGCCAGCCCTGATCCGAATGCAGCAATGGTCGCTCCTTGCGTCCGAGTTTGGTTAAGGCCTTCTTCAACATGTCGCTGACCAGCTCGAAGCTTGGACGTCGATCCATCTGGTAAGCCACGATCTCGCCGTTGTACAGATCCATCACCGGCGACAGATACAGCTTCTGGCCGCCGACATTGAATTCCGTCACATCCGTCACCCACTTTTGGTTGGGCTGCGTAGCACTGAACTGACGTTGCAGCAGGTTGGGTGCGGCTTGGCCAACCTCACCTCGCCAGGAGCGGTATTTCTTCGGGCGCACCAGGGACTTCAGTTGCAATTGCTGCATCAGCCGTTGTACGGCTTTGTGGTTGACCAGGTGACCGGCCTGCCGGATGGCAGCCGTGACGCGCCGATAGCCGTAGCGTCCCTTATGGCGTTCGAACACCGTCCGGATCTTCGTCTTGAGATCAGCGTGTCGGTCGTCGGCGTCCAACGTTCTGAGTTGGTAATAGAACGTGCTACGCGCCAAACCAGCCACCTTCAGGAGCGCGGCCACCGGATGATGTTGTCTGAGCTCACGCACTATTTGCGTTTTTTCTTTTGCGCTGCCTGATTCTTCGCTTGCAGCAGCGCATCGAGCTTTTTTAGGTAGGCCACCTCCGCGCGCAGAGACTCGATCTCTTTGAGTAGTTCCTCGCGTGGGCGGGTGTCCGGTGCTTTAGCTTCGGTGGGCTGGTCGGGCTGAGAGGCGGTCATCTTTCGAGGACGCCCTCGCGGCCGGGGCGTCAAAGCGTTCATACCGCCCTCATCATACAGACGCGCCCAGCGCGCCACGCTACCTGCATCGCGAATGTCATATAGCGCTGAGACTTCGCGCAGGGACAGCTCATCGCGCCACATGTGCTGCAACACCCGCAGCTTGAACTGTGCGTCGTAGCTGCTGTATTTCCTCTGCAGTCCCGCACGGCCATGCGTGCGGTACGCCGCAACCCAACGCTGCAGCATCCCGTGATGGATGCCGTGACGGGCTGCCAGTGCATCAAAACCAATATCGCCACGCAGATACGCGTTGACCACCTGCTGTTTGAACTGCTCGTCGTACTTCGTCATGAAAAACACCCCAAAGGTCGGATCGATGTCCAACTTTTGGGGTGCAGTTCAACAAGCGGCGCTTTCTTTTCGTACGCGCGCAACGCGCATCTGCTCGCGTTCAGGCAGGAAACACGCCCGTCGACAGGTAGCGGTCGCCGCGATCGCAGACGATGAACACGATCGTCGCATTCTCGACCTGACGCGCGATGCGCATCGCGACTTCGCATGCGCCGCCCGACGAAATGCCCGCGAAGATGCCTTCGACGGCCGCGAGGCGGCGCGCCATCGTTTCCGACGCAGCCTGGCTCACGCTCTCGACGCGGTCGACACGGCTGCGATCGAAGATCGTCGGCATATAGGCTTCCGGCCACTTGCGGATGCCCGGAATGCGCGAACCGTCTTCCGGCTGCGCACCGACGATCTCGATCGCCGGATTTTGCTCCTTCAGATAGCGCGACGTGCCCATGATCGTGCCCGTCGTGCCCATTGCCGACACGAAGTGCGTGACGCGCCCTTCGGTATCGCGCCAGATTTCCGGGCCCGTCGCTTCGTAGTGCGCAATCGGATTGTCGGGGTTCGCGAACTGGTCGAGGATCACGCCCTTTCCTTCGCGCTGCATCTCGTCCGCGAGATCACGTGCCAGTTCCATCCCGCCCTTCACCGGCGTCAGGATGATTTCGGCACCGTAGGCGGCCATGCTCTGGCGGCGCTCGACCGACAGGTCCTCCGGCATGATCAGCACCATCTTGTAGCCGCGGATCGCCGCTGCCATCGCGAGTGCGATACCGGTGTTGCCGCTGGTCGCCTCGATCAGCGTGTCGCCCGGCTTGATGCGCCCGCGCGCCTCGGCCTTGCTGATCATCGACAACGCCGGGCGATCCTTCACGGAACCGGCCGGATTGTTGCCTTCGAGCTTCGCGAGCACCACGTTGTTGCGCGCGCGAATCTCGTCGTCCGGCAAGCGGACCAGTTGGACGAGCGGCGTATTGCCGATCGTGTCTTCGATAGTTTTGTAAGCCATGGATATACCGTGAGTACGAGGCCGATCAATCGATCGATTGTAAACCAGCACCGCTGCTCGCGCCGGCAACCCCATTGCGGCGATGGAATACGCATGCCGCGCAACGCGTGGACGCCGCATGCGCCGTGCCCACGCAAAAAACCCGCGGCATGCCGCGGGAAGCCGTCGCAACGACGGCGACTGAAGGAGCTTGTTGTCGGCTGCGCGCGACGCGTTACTTCTGCGTGGTGGTGCGGGCAGGTGCGGCCGCAGGCTTGCCGGCGGCCGGCTTGCCCGTGGCCGGCTGCGCGGCACCCGTGCCGGCCGCACCGATCGTCAAGCCTTCCTGCTGAAGCCGCTCGACGGTATGGCCGCCCATGCCTTTCACGCGTGCGGCGAGATCCTCCGCATTCCTGAACGGACCGCGTGCGCCGCGTTCGTCGAGAATCGCCTTTGCCCGCGCCGGGCCGATACCCTTGATGCCGACGAGCGCATCCTCGTTGGCGGTGTTGACGTCGACGGCCGCCCAGGCCGAGGCAATCGTGCCGAGCATTGCCGCTGCGGCCAACCATTTTCTGATCATGTGCTGGATCTCCGATGAATACGGCCGGCGGCTGCCGACCGTGAGACCCAGTCTATCGATGCAACGCTTCCGTTTAAACCTGGCCGGATAGCCAACGCACGTAGCGGTCGACGCCTTCCTGCACGGTCAGGAACGGTGCGTCGTAACCGGCCGCGCGCAGTTTCGTCTGGTCGGCCTGAGTGAAGCACTGGTACTTGCCGCGCAGCGCATCGGGGAACGGCACGTATTCGATCAGCCCTTGCTCGACCTGCTGCGCGAGCGTCAGCGGCGGCAGGTTGTCGAGCGCGCGCAACGTATTCACGACCGTCGACGCGATATCGTTGAACGGCTGCGCACGGCCGGTTCCGAGGTTGAAGATGCCCGACTTCTCCGGATGATCGAAGAAGAACAGGTTCACCTTGGTCACGTCCTCGATCGACACGAAGTCACGCGTCTGCTCGCCCGGTGCGTAGCCGTTGTACTCGCCGAACAGCTTCACCTTGCCTTCCGCACGGAACTGGTTGAAGTTGTGGAACGCGACCGACGCCATGCGGCCCTTGTGCGTCTCGCGCGGGCCGTACACGTTGAAATAGCGGAAGCCGGCGATCTGGCTCTGCGCGGTCGGCAGCACACGACGGACCACCTGGTCGAACAGGAACTTCGAATAGCCGTAGACATTCAGCGGCGCCTCGACGTCGCGCTCCTCGACGAATCGCGTCGAGCCGCCGTAGGTCGCCGCCGACGACGCGTACAGGAACTGCGTGCCCTGTGCGAGGCAGGTGTCGAGCAACGCGCGGCTGTAGCGGAAGTTGTTGTCCATCATGTAGCGGCCGTCGGTTTCCATCGTGTCCGAGCACGCACCTTCGTGGAACACCGCGCGCACCTTGCCGAAATCGCCGCGCGCGAAACGTTCGACGAATTCCGACTTGTCCAGATAGTCGTCGATCTCGCAATCGACGAGATTCCGGAACTTGTCCGCGCGCGTCAGGTTGTCGACCGCGATGATGCGCGTCTCGCCGCGCTCGTTGAGCGCCTTGACGATGTTTGCGCCGATAAAACCGGCTGCGCCGGTGACGATGAGGGTCATGATCGTCCTGCCTGAAAAGTGCGAGCCATGCGTGCGGCGCGCTCATCGCGCCGCCGCATGCGCTCAATGAAACAGTTCGTCGTAGTCCACCGTGGCCGTGCCGAGCTTGCCGACCACGATGCCTGCCGCGCGATTCGCGAGCACGACGGCGTCGACGAGCGGCACGCCTGCACCGAGCATCGTCGCGACCGTGGCGATCACGGTATCGCCCGCGCCCGACACGTCGAACACCTCGCGCGCGAGCGCCGGTGCGTGCAGTTCGCCGGTGGCGGAAAACAGCGTCATGCCTTCTTCCGAACGCGTGAGCAGCAGCGCGTCGATGTCGAGTTCCGCGCGCAGCTTCGCGACACGTGCGCGCAGATCGTCTTCCGATTTCCACTGCCCGACCACTTCGCGCAATTCCGCGCGATTCGGCGTGATCAGCGACGCACCGCGATAGCGCGCCCAGTCGTCGCCCTTCGGGTCGACGAGGACGGACTTGCCGGCCGCGCGCGCCTTCTCGATCATCGTCGTGACGTGCGTCAGGCCGCCTTTCGCGTAATCCGACATCAGCACGACGTCGTGCTGCGGCAGCAGCGCATCGAAGCGCGCGAGCCCCGCGAGCAGCACCTCGTGCGTCGGCATGGCCTCGAAGTCGACGCGCAGCAGTTGCTGCTGGCGCGCGAGCACGCGCAGCTTGATCGTGGTCGGCAGCGCCGGGTCGCGCTCGAGATGCGGCGTCACGCCGCTGCTGCCGAGCAGTTCGACGATGCGCTCGCCGGGTTCGTCGCACCCGACGACGCACAGCAACCCGGCCTGGCCGCCGAGCGTCACGGCGTTGCGCGCGACGTTGGCCGCACCGCCGAGCCGCTCTTCCTGGCGCTGCACGTGCACGACCGGCACGGGCGCCTCGGGCGAAATGCGATCGACGTTACCGAACCAGTAACGGTCGAGCATCACGTCGCCGACGACGAGCACGCGCGAGCGCGCGAGTTGCGCACGCGGCACCGGAACGACCTCGCGGAGAGTATTCATCGTGTGATCAGCCACGGGAGGACGACTGGGGATCGACATACGGCCGGCCGATCGCGTAGTAGTCGATGCCGAGTTCGGCCATCGCATCCGGCTCGTACAGGTTGCGCCCGTCGAAGATCACCGGCGCCTTCAGTTCCGCCTTCAGGCGCGTGAAATCAGGGCTCCGGAATTCCTTCCACTCGGTCACGATCACGAGCGCGTCCGCGCCCGTCACGGCGATGTCCTGCGTGTCGACGAGATGCAGCCGCGCCAGCGCGTCCGGATCGGTACCGAAATCGAGCGCAAACACGCGCCGCGCCTCGTCGACCGCGACCGGATCGTACGCACGCACGGTCGCGCCGCGTTCGAGGAGCGCGGCGATCAGGCGGCGGCTCGGCGCCTCGCGCATGTCATCGGTGTTCGGCTTGAACGCCAGGCCCCAGACCGCGAACTCGCGGCCGGTCAGGTCGGCACCGAAGCGCTGCTCGATCTTGCCGATCAGCACGTCCTTCTGCGCATGGTTGGCTGCCTCGACGGCTTCCAGGATGCGCAACGGCTGGCCGTTCTCGCCGGCCGTGCGAATCAGCGCCTGGACGTCCTTCGGGAAGCACGAGCCGCCGTAGCCGACGCCGGCGTACAGGAAGTGATAGCCGATGCGCGGATCGGAGCCGATCCCGCGGCGCACGGCCTCGATGTCGGCGCCGACCTTGTCGGCGAGATTCGACATCTCGTTCATGAACGAGATACGCGTTGCAAGCATCGCATTCGCCGCATATTTCGCGAATTCCGCCGAACGCACGTCCATGTAGATCGTGCGCTCATGGTTGCGGTTGAACGGCGCGTAGAGCTTCTTCATCTTCTCGCGCGCGATCGTGCCCGTCTCGTCGTCGTCGACGCCAATGATGATCCGGTCCGGACGCATGAAGTCCTCGACCGCGGCGCCTTCCTTCAGGAACTCCGGGTTCGACACGACCGAGAAGCGATGCGCGACGCTGCCTGCCAACCCGCGGGCGGCAAGCGCTTCGTCGACCACGCCGCGCACGCGCTGTGCGGTACCGACCGGCACCGTCGACTTGTCGACGATCACCTTGAAGCCCGTCATGTGGCGGCCGATGTTGCGCGCGGCTTCGAGCACGTACTGCAGGTCGGCCGAGCCGTCCTCGTCGGGCGGCGTGCCGACGGCGATGAACTGGATCTCGCCGTGCGCGACGCTTGCCTCGATGTCGGTCGAGAAGCGCAGGCGCCCCGCTGCGCGGTTGCGCGCGATGATGTCCAGCAGCCCAGGTTCGTGAATCGGCATCCCGCCGTTGTTCAGGATGTCGATCTTGCGCGGATCGACGTCGAGGCAGAATACGTCGTGGCCGATCTCCGCCAGGCAGGCGCCCGTGACGAGACCGACATAGCCGGTGCCGATGATGGTGATTTTCATAGATGTTCCGGTACTTCCCGGTAATTGACTAACTTGGCCGCCGGGACGAACCCGGCGGCAACCGCAGCGCGTTGGCTCCGCGTGCCGGGATCAGCCCGGCATCGCAGGATCGACGCGACGCGGCGCATAGGTTTCCCAGCCGCTGCAGCCCGGACACTGCCAGTAGAAATTGCGCGCCCGGAAACCGCAATTCTGGCACGTATACCGTGGCAAATTCTTGGTGCGCTGCTTGATCAGCGCACGCATCATTTCAAGTTCCTTACGGCGCGGCTCGTCGGCCGCCGCGATCTGCGCATCGAGCAGGTGCAGCATCCCCGACAGGTTCGGCGACTTCTCCATCTGCGTGCGCGCGAGCGTGTGCGCCGCGTCCTGGCCGCGCAAGCCCGCGATGTGCTGGTATGCGATGTCGAGCAGGTCGTTCGACGGATAGCGGTCGACATAGCCCATCAGCAGCTCGGCGCCTTCGGCGTTCTTGCCGAGCGCGACGTACGCCTTCATCAGCTTGTCGGCGACGAGCGGCAGATACGCCGGATTCTGCGCTTCGACGCGCTTCCAGTGCTCGATCGCGGCCGCGTGGTTGCCCTCGGCCGCCGCGGCGTCGCCGGAGAGGATCGTCGCGCGAACGTTCTGCGGGTTCACGGTCAACGCGAGGCGCAACTGTTCGGCAGCCGCTGCCGCGTTCTTGCGCTGCAGCGCATCCTGCGCAAGTTCGCAGTGAAACTGCGCAATTTCGACGCCGAGCGGTTTGTCGCTCATCGACTCGATGCGCTTCGCCGTATCGATCGACTTGTTCCAGTCCTTCTCGATCTCGTAGATCGTCAGCAGCGCCCGCTGCGCGCCGAGTGCGTAATCGCCGTCGGCGAGTTTGTGGAACGCCTCCTCGGCGCGATCGAGCAGGCCGGCCTTCAGGAAATCCTGGCCGAGTTCGTACAGCGCGTGATCGCGCTCGTTGACCGGCAGGTCCGTGCGGCTCAGCAGGTTCTGGTGCACGCGGATCGCGCGGTCGGTTTCGCCGCGGCGGCGAAACAGGTTGCCGAGCGCGAAGTGCAGCTCGACCGTCTCGGGATCCAGCTTGGCGACCTCGATGAACGCGTCGATCGCCTTGTCGGGTTGTTCGTTCAACAGAAAATTCAGGCCGCGGAAATACGAGCGCGGCAGGTTGGCACTCTCCGACAGGAGATTCTTAAGGTCATAGCGTGACGCCGCCCAACCGAGCGCGAACGCGACCGGAATCGCGAGCAACCACCAGAAATCCAGATCCATGCGAAATATCGAAGCAGAGACGAAAACCGCGCGATGATCGCGCGGCGTCCGTGTTAAATGACGGGCGGCATCGGCGGCTGGTCGATGACGGCCGGCGTTTCGCGTGCCGCGCGCAGATCGCGCTTCAGGCGCCCGTTCTCGAGACGCAGGCGGAAGATCGAAGGCAGCGCGGACAGCAAGCCGGCCAGCAGCCCCACGGCGAAGAACGCGAGGCCGATCAGGATCAGCGGCGCCTGCCATGAATAGCCGGCCACGAAATTCAGCGTCGCGGTTTGCGTATTGGCCAGCGCAAGCACCAGCAGCAGTACGAACACCAATACCCGGATCAGCCAGACGATAAACTTCATGAAGCCCTCTCTTTGTTGAGGTTTGCCGCGGCGCGCGCGACTCCCCTTCGTCGCGCCGAATCGACCCGTATTGTAAAGGAAGCGTTTCCGCGGCTGCGCACATCCTGCACGCACCCGTTGCGTCGCAATCGCCGGAAATGAAAAAAGCGCCCGCAAGGGGCGCTTTTCTTTTCAGCCTTCGCCGGATGGGTTCCGGGCAATCCGGGTGACGCTCAACGCTCGTCGTCCGGATCGTCAGCCTTCAGCGGCTCACCGGTGCGGCCGTCGACGCGTTCCCGCAATTCCTTGCCAGGCTTGAAGTGCGGCACGAACTTCTCGGGCACCTGCACTTTCTCCCCTGACTTCGGGTTGCGTCCGACGCGCGCCGGGCGACGGTTGAGGCCAAAGCTGCCGAAACCCCGAATTTCGATACGATGCCCTTTCGCCAGAGCGTCAGACATCGCATCGAGCATCGTTTTCACCGCGAAATCCGCATCCTTGAGGACAAGTTGCGGAAATCGCGATGCCAGCTGCGCGACCAACTCGGATTTGGTCATACTTCAGCAGACCTCGTGAGGCTTACTGGTTCTGGCCGTCGAGCTTCGCCTTCAGCAGCGCGCCGAGGTTGGTCGTACCGGTCGCAGCAGCGCTGGTGTCCGACTGCAGGCCGCGGATCGCTTCCTGTTGTTCAGCCGAATCCTTCGCCTTGATCGACAGGTTGATGCCGCGCGACTTGCGATCGATGTTGATCACCATCGCGTTGACCTTGTCGCCTTCCTTCAGCACGTTGCGTGCGTCTTCGACGCGATCCTGCGAGATTTCCGACGCACGCAGGTAGCCTTCGATGTCGCCCGTCAGCGTGACGACCGCACCCTTCGCATCGACCGTCTTCACGACGCCGTCGACGATCGAGCCCTTGTCGTTCATTGCAACGTAGTTGCTGAACGGGTCGCCTTCGAGCTGCTTGATGCCGAGCGAAATACGCTCCTTCTCGACGTCGATACCGAGCACGATCGCTTCGACTTCGTCGCCCTTCTTGTACTTGCGAACGGCTTCTTCGCCGGCTTCGCTCCACGACAGGTCCGACAGGTGGACCAGGCCGTCGATGCCGCCCGGCAGACCGATGAACACGCCGAAGTCGGTGATCGACTTGATTGCGCCCGTGATCTTGTCGCCCTTCTTGAAGTTGCGGCTGAAGTCATCCCACGGATTCGGCTTGCACTGCTTCATGCCGAGGCTGATACGACGACGGTCTTCGTCGATCTCGAGGACCATGACTTCGACTTCGTCGCCCAGCTGGACAACCTTCGACGGAGCAACGTTCTTGTTGGTCCAGTCCATTTCCGACACGTGGACGAGGCCTTCGATGCCCGATTCCACTTCGACGAATGCGCCGTAGTCGGTGATGTTCGTGACCTTGCCGAACAGGCGCGTGCCCGACGGGTAACGGCGCGAGATGCCTTCCCACGGATCGTCGCCCAGTTGCTTGATGCCCAGCGAGACGCGGTTCTTCTCTTGGTCGAACTTGAGGATCTTCGCGGTGACTTCCTGGCCAACCGACAGGACTTCGCTCGGGTGACGCACACGACGCCATGCGATGTCGGTGATGTGCAGCAGGCCGTCGATGCCGCCGAGGTCGACGAACGCGCCGTAGTCGGTGATGTTCTTGACCACGCCGTTGACGATCGCGCCTTCCTTCAGCGTCTCGAGCAGCTTCGCGCGCTCTTCGCCTTGGGTTGCTTCGATCACTGCACGACGCGACAGCACGACGTTGTTACGCTTGCGATCGAGCTTGATCACGCGGAACTCGAGCGTCTTGCCTTCGTACGGGGTCGTGTCCTTGACCGGACGCGTGTCGACCAGCGAACCCGGCAGGAACGCACGGATGCCGTTGACCATCACGGTCATGCCGCCCTTCACCTTGCCGGTGATCGTGCCGGTGACGAGTTCGTTGTTGTCGAGAGCCTTTTCCAGCGACAGCCACGATGCAAGGCGCTTCGCCTTGTCGCGCGACAGGATCGTGTCGCCGTAGCCGTTTTCGAGTGCGTCGATCGCGACGGACACGAAATCGCCCGACTGCACCTCAACCTCGCCCTGATCGTTCAGGAATTCCTCGATCGGAATGTAAGCCTCGGACTTCAGGCCTGCATTGACGACCACGAAGTTGTGGTCGACGCGCACGACTTCGGCGGAAATCACTTCGCCGGCGCGCATGTCTTGGCGGGTCAGCGACTCTTCGAACAGAGCCGCGAAAGATTCAGTATTCGGGGTGGAGGTTTGCAGGTCGGACATAAAAATCTGATTGTGCATGGATCGCTGTGCCACGCCGGCCGGAATGGCAGGCTGAAAGGGCCAGATCGACGACCACACGGGGTTAAGGGTTCGAAACACGCTCCGCGCTTGCGACGCGGAACACCTACTGCTACCCGCCTTCTCAGGCGGGCTGGCCGAGCGCCCGGTACCACTGCAGCACCTGGTCGACCGCTTCATCGACCGAAAGCGCCGACGTATCGAGCAGCTTGGCATCTGCCGCAGGCTTCAGCGGCGCGGCCGCGCGATTGCTGTCGCGCGCGTCACGTTCACGAAGATCCCGGAGCAAGTCATCTATATTAGCAGAAAAACCTTTTTGCATCAATTGCTTATGCCGTCTGGTCGCGCGCGCCTCGGCGCTGGCCGTCAGGAACACCTTCAACACGGCGTCCGGGAAGATCACGGTGCCCATGTCGCGCCCGTCTGCAACGAGGCCCGGCGTCTTGCGGAACGCGCGCTGACGCGCGACGAGCGCGGTGCGCACCGGCCCATGCACGGCAATCGCCGATGCGCGGTTGCCGACCGCTTCGGCACGGATGTCGTTCGACACATCGACGCCGTCGAGCTGCGCGCAGCCCTCCCGGAACGTGATGTGGAGATCGTCGATCAGCTTCACCAGCGCGTCGATGTCCTCTGCCGCGATGCCGTAGCGCACGCTCGCGAGCGCGGCGAGGCGGTACAGCGCGCCGCTGTCGAGCAGGTGGAAGCCGAGATGCGCGGCGACGAGCGCGGCGACGGTGCCCTTGCCGGAAGCAGTGGGACCGTCGATCGTGATGACGGGAGTCGGGTGAAAGGGTCGGGTCGATTTCATCGGAACAGTCGGGTCAGGCTTTGGCGAGCGCGGCGAAGCGGTCGAAATAGTCGGGGAACGTCTTGCCGACGCACTTCGGATCGTTGATCCGCACGGGCACACCGCCCAGGCTGACGAGCGAAAAGCACATCGCCATCCGGTGATCGTCGTACGTGTCGATCGCCGCGTTCGGCGTGAGCTTTTCCGGCGGCGTGACGACGAGATAGTCAGGACCTTCCTCGACGATCGCGCCGACCTTGCGCAGTTCGGTCGCCATCGCCGCGATGCGGTCGGTTTCCTTCACGCGCCAGCTTGCGATGTTGCGCAGCGTGCTCGGGCCGGCGGCGAACAGCGCCGCGACCGCGATCGTCATCGCCGCATCGGGAATCAGGTTGAAGTCCATGTCGATCGGCTCGAGCTTGCCGTGGTCGTGGCCGATGCCGCGCACTTCGATCCAGTCGTCGCCCATCGTCACGTTCGCGCCCATCTGCATCAGCGCGTTCGCGAAGCCGACGTCGCCCTGGATGCTCGCGCGCCCCACGCCCTCGACACGCAGCGGCCCGCCGCCGAGCGCGCCGGCCGCGAGGAAATACGACGCCGACGACGCGTCGCCCTCGACCATGATCTGCCCCGGCGATTTGTAGCGAACCCCGGCCGGCACGACGAAGCGCTGCCAGCCGTCGCGCTCGACGGTCACGCCGAAGCGCTCCATCAGCCGGATCGTGATGTCGATGTACGGCTTCGAGATCAGCTCGCCGTCGATCTCGACGACGATCCGGCCGTCCTTCGCCTTCACGAGCGGCAGCGTCATCAGGAGCGCCGTCAGGAACTGGCTCGACACGTCGCCGCGCACGCGGATCGGCGCATCGACCGAGACCGTCGCGGGTTTGATCCGCAGCGGCGGGAAGCCTTCGTTCAGCTCGTAGTCGATCTGCGCGCCGATCTGGCGCAGGCCGTCGACGAGATCGCCGATCGGCCGCTCGTGCATGCGCGGCACGCCGTGCACGCGATAGTCGCCGCCGTTCACCGCGAGCGCGGCGGTCAGCGGCCGCACGGCCGTGCCCGCGTTGCCGAGGAACAGGTCGGCCGTCTTCGCGGTGAATGCGCCGCGCGTGCCCGTGACGACACAGGTATCGCCGTCGCGCGCGAGCTTCACGCCGAGCTTGCCGAGTGCGTCGAGCATCACGCGCGTGTCGTCGGAGTCGAGCAGGTTGGTGATCGTCGTTTCGCCTTCGGCCAGCGCCGCGAGCAGCAGCACGCGGTTCGAAATGCTCTTCGAGCCGGGCAGGCGCACGGTGCCCGATGCGCTGGAGTACGGGCCGAGATCGAGATAGTCCATGGGAATCGTCCTGTTATTTCTTGACCGGTTCGGCAGCGGGCGCGCCGCCGCGCTCCTGCCATGCCTTGCGCGCGGCGCGCGAACGCGTGAACACGGCTTCGAGCGCCGCGCCGTCGCCGGCGTCGATCGCCGCGCGCAGCCGCGTGAGCACGCGCGTATAGCCGTCGAGCTCGTCGAGCAGCGCCGCGCGATTCGCGACGCACACGTCGCGCCACATCTCCGGGCTCGACGCCGCGATGCGCGTGAAATCGCGGAAACCGCCCGCCGCGTACGAGAATTTAAGTTCCGCGTCGGCCTCGCCGAGGATCTGCTCGACGAGCGCGAACGACAGCACGTGCGGCAAATGGCTGATCGACGCAAACACGCGATCGTGCTGCTCCGTGCTCATCGTGCGCACGTCGGCGCCGGTCGCGCGCCACATCGCGTCGATCCGCGCGACGGATTCGGGCGCATTCTCCGGCAGCGGGCACAGCACCACGTTGCGACCGACGTACAGATCCGGCAACGCGGCCTCGACGCCGCTCGACTCGCGACCGGCAATCGGATGCCCCGGCACGAACTGCGCGATGCGTGCGCCGAGCGCGTCTCGCGCGGCCGCGACGACATCGGACTTGGTGCTGCCGGCATCGGTGACGATCGTCGCCGCTTCAAGCCACGGCGCGATGCGCTTGAGCAACGGGCCCGTTTGCGCAACGGGTGCCGCCAGCAGCACGAGATCGGCGCCCGCCAGCGCGTCGCGCAATTGCGCGTCATCGTCGAGTGCCGCCGCGCGATCGATCACGCCGAGCGCGAGCGCGCGCTCGACCGACGCACGCGAACGCCCCACGCCGACGACCTCGCCCGCACCGCCCGGCGCGCGTTCGCGCAGCGCGCGGGCTAGCGATCCGCCGATCAGGCCGACGCCGAAAATGACCAGTTTGTTGAATGCAAAGCCTGACACGACAAGAGCCAAGTTACGCGCGCGGAACGACGCCCCGCATGCGGAATTCCAGATTCCGGGCAACGGGCCCGCACCCGGCGCAACCTGCGCCGGACGCGGGCCGAACCCGCCTTCGGCAGCGCCAACCGGCCTGCCCTGCCTGCCTCGCCGCAACGCCTGCCCGAGCAGGCGACGGGCCGCCGCGCATCAGCGTGCGCGCGGATACGAACCGAGTATCTTCAGGAACGCGGCCTTCTGGCCGAGTTCCGCGAGCGCGGCCGCCACCGCCGCATCGTCCCGGTGCCCTTCGATATCGATGTAGAAGTAGTACTCCCACGTGCCGACGCGCGCCGGGCGCGACTCGAAGCGCGTCATCGACACGCCGTGCCGCGCGAGCGGCTCGAGCAGCTTGAACACGGCGCCCGGCTCGTTCTTCACCGACACGATCAGCGACGTCTGGTCGTGACCGCTTTGCCCGGCCGGCTGCTTGCCGACGATGACGAAGCGCGTGCGGTTGTGCGGATCGTCCTGAATCAGCGAGAACGCGATCTGCAATCCGTAGTGCGCGGCCGCACGGTCGCCCGCGATCGCCGCGACGGTCGGATCGGCCGCCGCGAGACGCGCGGCCTCCGCGTTGCTCGCCACGGCTTGCCGCTCGAGCTGCGGCGCATTCGCCGCGAGCCACTGCTGGCATTGCGCAAGCGCCTGCGCATGCGCGCAGACGCGCTTCACGCCGTCGAGCGTGCCGCCCTGCGTCAGCAGGTTGTGATGGATCGGCAGCGCGAGCTCACCGCTGATCAGCAATTGCGTCTGCAGCAGCAGGTCGAGCGTGCGCGACACGGCGCCTTCGGTCGAATTCTCGACCGGCGCGATGCCGTACGCAGCAGCCCCGGCCTCGACCGAGCGGAATACTTCGTCGATCGACGGGCACGGCAGCCCTTCGATCGACTGGCCGAAATACTCGAGCATCGCCTGCTCGCTGTACGTGCCGACCGGCCCGAGGAACGCGACGTGGATCGTCTGCTCGAGCGCGCGGCTCGCGGCCATGATCTCGCGCCAGATGGCGCTGATGTGCTCGCTCGCGAGCGGCCCCGCGCTCATATCCTGCAACCGCGCGATCACCTGCAGCTCGCGCTCCGGCCGGAACACCGGCGCGTTGAAATGCTTCTTGACCTCGCCCACCTCCAGCGCCACCGCGGCGCGCTGGTTCAGGAGCGCGATCAGCTGCGCATCGATCGCGTCGATGCGATCGCGCAGCGGTTTCAGGCGGGAATTCAGTTCGTCGTCCATGCGTTTTGCCGTGCTGTTTGAACAGCGCCGCCGTCAGGCGCCGCGCTGCTCGAAGTCCTTCATGTACTCGACGAGCGCTTTCACGCCCTCGAGCGGCACCGCGTTGTAGATCGACGCCCGCATACCGCCGACGGACTTGTGGCCCTTCAGCTGCAGCAGCCCGCGCGCCTTTGCGCCGGCAAGGAAGTCTTCGTTGCGCGTTTCGTCGGCCAGGAAAAACGGCACGTTCATTCGCGAACGTGCTGCCGGCTCGACCTTGTTCAGATAGAAACTGCTCGCATCGATCGTGTCGTAGAGCAGCTTCGCCTTTTCGATATTGCGGGCCTCGATCGCCTCGAGACCGCCCTGCCGCTTCAGCCACTGGAATACCAGACCCGCGATGTAGATCGCGTAGGTGGGCGGCGTGTTGTACAGCGAGTTGTTCGCGGCGATGGTCTTCCATTCGAACGCGGACGGGCAGATCGACAGCGAGCGGTCGAGCAGGTCCTCGCGCACGATCACGAGCGTCACACCGGCCATCCCGATGTTCTTCTGCGCACCGCCGAACAGCACACCGTACTTCGCGACGTCCATCGGACGCGACAGGATATGCGACGAGACATCCGCGACCAGCGGCACGTCGCCGAGATCGGGAATCTCGAACGTCTCGACGCCGTCGATCGTCTCGTTGGTGCACAGATGCACGTAGGCCGGATCGTCCGACAGTTGCCATTCGGCGCGCGCGGGCGCACGCGTGAAGCCGTTTTCCGTCTTGCCGGTTGCGGCGAGATGCGGCGTGCCGTATTTCTTCGCTTCGCTGAACGATTTCTGCGACCACGAGCCCGTCACGACGAAGTCGGCCGTCTTGCGCGAGCCGAGCAGGTTCATCGGCACGATCGCGTTTTCGGCAATACCGCCGCCCTGCAGGAACAGGATCCGGTGGCTTGCCGGCACGCCGAGCAGGTCGCGCAGGTCGGTCAGCGCGGCCTCGTGGATCGACATGAACTCCTTGCCGCGATGGCTCATCTCCATCACGCTCATACCGCTGCCGTGCCAGTCGAGCATTTCGTCGGCGGCTTGCCGCAGCACTTCCTCGGGCATCGCCGCAGGGCCGGCGGAGAAATTAAAGACGCGCATCGTGAAAACCTCGGAGGGACGCGACCGGCTCGCCGCCGGCAGAACGCGCCAGAAAAGAAATGGCCGCTTGCGCTCGCGCGCAAACGGCCATTATCGCACTGTCGTCAGGCTCCCGCCAAACCCGGCCGAACGGCCGGTGGCGTGCCCGGACGGCTTTACTTGCCCGGCTTGACTGCTGCGACTTCCTTGTCAGCCTGCGTACGCGTTGCCTGGATCGCTTGCGGCATGTACTTCTGCATCAGGCCGTTGACCACGTCGCGACCGACCTGATCCTGAACCTGGATGAACTTGCGGCCCGTCGGGCTCTTGTAGAACGTCGTCAGATCCTTGATCTCCGACGTGCTGTAGTACTTCGCGTAGGCGTCGTACTGAGCCGACATCGCGTCGTTCTGGAACTGTTGCGTACCGAACACCTTGCCTGCGCCGTCGACCAGCTTCGGCACCGCGTTCTTCTGCAGCGTCGGAACGGCAGCTTGCTTCTGCTTGTCGTTCAGCGTCTTGTTTTCCGACAGCGCGTCCGACAGGATTGCCGGCACGAGTTGCTTGGCCTGCATTTCGGCGCTGTTGCCGATTGCCGACACGAGCTTCGGCGCGTCGATCGCGTCGAGCAGATCCTTGATCGCAGCCTTCTTGTCGGCGTCGATCGGCGCAGCTGCCGCGGCAGGCGCCGGTGCGGAATTCGACAGCGCTTGCGCCATCGCGAACGTCGGCACCAGTGCAGCCAGCAGGACCAGTTGCTTGAATTGCTTTTGCATCATCACTCCCTTTTGGAAATATGAATGGTTGCTCGCCGGCCGCGGCGCTTCACGCCCGCGGCGGCCAGAGTCTCATCCGTTCTTCAGGCTTCGCCGTCCGACGCCTCGTCGGCCTCGCCATCGCCCTCTTCAGCCTCCGCGATCTGCTGCAGGCCGGAGAGCTTGGTACCCTCATCGAGACTGATGAGTGTAACACCTTGCGTGGCACGCCCCATCTCGCGAATCTCCGAGACACGGGTGCGAATCAACACGCCGGCCGTCGTGATCAGCATGATCTGATCTTCGGCGTCGACGAGCGTTGCAGCCACGACCTTGCCGTTACGCTCCGACGTCTGGATCGCGATCATACCCTTCGTGCCGCGGCCGTGACGCGTGTACTCGGTGATCGGCGTGCGCTTGCCGTAGCCGTTCTCGGTCGCGGTGAGCACCGTCTGCTCCTCGCTGCCGGCAACCAGCATCGCGATGACCTGCTGCCCGTCCTCGAGCTGCATGCCGCGCACGCCTCGTGCTTCACGCCCCATCGGACGCACGTCGTTCTCGTCGAAGCGCACGGCCTTGCCGGAATCGGAGAACAGCATCACGTCGTGCGCACCGTCGGTGATCGACGCGCCGATCAGGTAGTCGCCCTCGTCGAGGCCGACCGCGATGATGCCCTTCTTCATCGGACGGCTGAATGCCTCGAGCGGCGTCTTCTTCACGGTACCGAGCGACGTCGCCATGAAGATGAACTTGTCGGCCGAGAACTCCTTGACCGGCAGCACGACGTTGATCTTCTCGCCTTCCTGCAGCGGGAACATGTTGACGATCGGGCGGCCGCGCGAGTTCCGCGAACCCTGCGGCACTTCATAGACCTTGACCCAGTACACGCGGCCGCGGTTCGAGAAGCACAGGATGTAGTCGTGCGTGTTCGCGATGAACAGCGTCTCGATCCAGTCGTCTTCCTTCATCTGCGTCGCCTGCTTGCCGCGGCCGCCGCGCTTCTGCGCGCGGTACTCGGACAGCGGCTGCGACTTCACGTAGCCCGCGTGCGACATCGTGACGACCATGTCCTGCGGCGTGATCAGATCCTCGGTGTTCAGCTCGGTCGCGTTCAGCTCGATCTTCGAGCGGCGCGCGTCGCCGAATTCGGCCTTCACCGAGGTCAGCTCCTCGCCGATCATCGTCGTGATCCGCTCGGGGCGTGCGAGGATGTCCAGCAGGTCGGCGATCTGCGCCATCACTTCGCGGTACTCGCCGATGATCTTGTCCTGCTCGAGGCCGGTCAGGCGCTGCAGGCGCATCTGCAGGATTTCCTGGGCCTGCGTGTCGGACAGGCGGTACAGCCCGTCGCTCTGCATGCCGAACGCCGGGTTCAGGCCTTCCGGGCGGTACGCGGAGCGGCCGCCGGCCGCCGCGTTCTCGCTCTCGGCGCGCGTGAGCATCTCGCGCACGAGCGACGAATCCCACGGCTTCGCCATCAACTCCGCCTTCGCGATCGGCGGCGTCGGCGCTGCCTTGATGATCGCGATGAACTCGTCGATGTTGGCGAGCGCGACCGCGAGACCTTCGAGCACATGGCCACGTTCACGGGCCTTGCGCAGTTCGTAGATCGTGCGGCGCGTCAGCACTTCGCGTCGGTGCGACAGGAAGCACTGCAGGATTTCCTTCAGGTTCAGCAGCTTCGGCTGGCCGTCGACCAGCGCGACCATGTTCATGCCGAACGTATCCTGGAGCTGCGTCGCCTTGTACAGGTTGTTCAGCACCACTTCCGGCACTTCACCGCGCTTGAGCTCGATCACGACGCGCATGCCGCTCTTGTCGGACTCGTCGCGGATGTCGGAGATGCCTTCGAGCTTCTTCTCGTTGACGAGTTCGGCGATCCGCTCGAGCAGCGAGCGTTTGTTCACCTGGTACGGCAGCTCGTCGACGATGATCGCCATCCGCTGGCCGCGGTCGATCTCCTCGAAGTGCGTGGCCGCGCGCATCACGACGCGACCGCGCCCGGTGCGGTAGCCGTCACGCACGCCGGCGACGCCGTAGATGATGCCGGCCGTCGGGAAATCCGGCGCCGGGATGATCTCGATCAGCTCGTCGATCGTCGCTTCCGGGTTACCCAGCAGATGCTGGCACGCGTCGACGACTTCGTTCAGGTTGTGCGGCGGGATGTTGGTCGCCATACCGACCGCGATGCCCGACGAGCCGTTGATCAGCAGGTTCGGGATGCGCGACGGCAGGACCGACGGCTGCATTTCGTTGCCGTCGTAGTTCGGCTCGAAATCGACCGTTTCCTTGTCGATGTCGGCGAGCAGCTCGTGACCGATCTTCGCCATGCGAATTTCGGTGTAACGCATCGCCGCGGCATTGTCGCCGTCGATCGAGCCGAAGTTGCCTTGCCCGTCGATCAGCATGTAGCGCAGCGAGAAGTCCTGCGCCATCCGCACGATCGTGTCGTACACCGCGGTGTCGCCGTGAGGATGGTACTTACCGATCACGTCACCGACGATACGCGCCGACTTCTTGTACGCGCGGTTCCAGTCGTTGTTCAGTTCGTGCATCGCGAACAACACGCGCCGATGCACGGGCTTCAAGCCATCGCGGACATCCGGGAGGGCACGTCCGACGATCACGCTCATCGCGTAATCGAGATACGAACGGCGCATTTCCTCCTCTAGGGAGGTGGGCAGGGTCTCTTTGGCGAATTGATCCATGTATCCGTATCGTTTCGGAGCGAAGACGGCGAACGCCTTTCGCGTGGGCGCTGCATGCGCAACGCAACGCGAGATTCTAACATGCGCCCATCAGCCGCCAATTCGCCGCCCCCTCTATATATAAATAGCGAAAATCGCGGCCACGTCGATTCGACCGAAATCGCACGCGACTCGACGCCGCCGGCGATCCCGTCACACTTGTTTCATGCGCACGAGTAAACAACCACGCACATTCGCGCAATTTCGCCGACACACTCTTGACAATCTCTAAAAGTTGCGGCAGGGCGGTGTTGCGCATGCACCACAAAGTTGAAGCGATCTTAGGGTGGGGAGGATTTTTTTTCGTAGGAAGGGAACGATATGGCAAAATGCCAACGCACTGAAAGTTAGACGCTGCTCGAAGTCTACACAGAGCGGTGCCGCGTTTTTTGTGCCGCACCAATGTTATACTTCGAGCAATGTATGACTTGTCACCGTCAACAGGCTCGCAGTAAACCTGCGGTAATCTCAATTTCGAGAGGAGAAATATGAATAAACTTTCAAAGCTCGCGTTCATTGCAGCTACCGCAGTTATGGCTGCATCCGCTTCGGCACAGTCGGTGCCGGCGTCGCGTCAAGCCGTCAATGACAACTGGGTGAACGGCACGGGCGAATGGGTGTGGATGAACGGCACGAACGAGCTCTGCTGGCGCGATGCGTTCTGGACGCCGGCCACCGCCAACGCGAAGTGCGATGGCGCACTGGTCGCCCAGGCACCGCAGCCGCCGGTCGCTCCGGTCGCTCCGGCTATCTCGAGCCAGAAGATCACGTATCAAGCTGACGCACTGTTCGACTTCGACAAGGCAACGCTCAAGCCGCTGGGCAAGCAAAAGCTGGACGAACTGGCTTCGAAGATCGAAGGCATGAACACGGAAGTGGTCGTCGCAACGGGCTACACGGACCGCATCGGTTCGGACAAGTACAACGACCGTCTGTCGCTGCGCCGTGCGCAAGCCGTGAAGTCGTACCTGGTCAGCAAGGGTGTGCCGGCCAACAAGATCTACACGGAAGGCAAGGGCAAGCGCAACCCGGTCACGACGGGCTGCAACCAGAAGAACCGCAAGCAACTCATCGCCTGCCTCGCACCGGATCGCCGCGTGGAAGTCGAAGTGGTTGGTACGCAAGAAGTCCAGAAGACGACCGTTCCGGCAAACTAAGCCGCGGTTTTCGACTGCTTCAAAGCCCCGCCCCGGCGGGGCTTTTTCTTTGACGCCCGTCCAGGCGCCTGCCGCTTCGCCGCTCGTCTGCTTCTTATATACTCGGGGCTGACGAATCGCAGTACCGCCCTCCTCTCGTAGCCCGTTTGCCGACATGACCAACGCCGATCCGCACGAACTCCAGAAATTCAGCGACCTCGCCCATCGGTGGTGGGATCCGAACGCCGAATTCAAGCCGCTGCACGACCTGAACCCGGTCCGCCTCGGCTGGATCGATGCGCATGCGCACCTCGCCGGCAAGCGTGCACTCGACGTCGGCTGCGGCGGCGGCATCCTGTCCGAATCGATGGCCGGACTCGGCGCACAGGTGAAAGGTATCGACCTGTCGACCGAAGCGCTCGGCGTCGCCGACCTGCACAGCCTCGAAAGCGGCATCACTGTCGACTATGAAGCCATCGCAGCGGAAGCGATCGCCGCGCGTGAACCGGGCACCTATGATGTCGTCACGTGCATGGAGATGCTAGAGCACGTGCCGTCTCCCGGCGATGTCGTCGCCGCGTGCGCGACGCTCGTGAAGCCGGGTGGCTGGGTGTTCTTCTCGACGCTGAACCGCAACCTGAAGGCCTACCTGTTCGCCGTGATCGGCGCGGAGTACATCGCGCAAATGCTGCCGAAGGGCACGCACGACTACGCGCGCTTCATCCGCCCGTCGGAACTGGCCGGCTTCGTGCGTGCGACGGATCTGCACATCGTGGAGATCAAGGGCATCACGTATCACCCGATCGGCAAGCGCTTCGCGCTGTCGAACGACACCGACATCAACTACCTCGTCGCGTGCCGCCGCGGCGCGTGACCCTCCACCCTGCATGACGACTCCCCTCTCGACCGCGCGGGCTGCACTCGACGAACCGCGCCTGCTGCACTGCGATGCCGTGCTGTTCGACCTGGACGGCACGCTCGCCGACACGGCCCCCGATCTCGCGGCGGCCGTCAACAAGATGCAACGCGTGCGCGACCTGCCCGAAACACCGCTCGACGTGCTGCGGCCGCTGGCCTCGGCCGGCGCGCGAGGCCTGCTCGGCGGCGCGTTCGGCATCGATCCGCACACGCCCGGTTACGAAGCGATGCGCGACGAGTTCCTGGCCAACTATGCGACGGATCTGTGTGTGCATACGACGCTGTTCCCCGGCATCGGCGACGTGCTCGACGAACTCGATGCACGCGGTGTGCGCTGGGGGATCGTCACGAACAAGGTGATGCGGCTCACGGCGCCGCTCGTCGAGTTGCTCGGTCTCGCGCCACGCGCGGCCTGCATCGTCGGGGGCGACACAACGCCGCACCCGAAGCCGCATCCGGCCCCGCTGCTGCATGCGGCCGACCAGTTGACGCTCGCGCCCGCACGCATCGTCTACGTCGGCGACGATCTGCGCGACATTCAGGCCGGCAGCGCCGCCGGCATGGCGACGATCGCGGCCGCGTACGGCTACTGCGGCGACGGCGCCGCACCGGCCGACTGGCAAGCGCAACATCTCGTCGACACGACACTGCAACTGCGCGAACTGCTGCGCGATGTTGGGCTATAATGGTCGATCTTATCCGCGGGGGCGACCTGGTTTCGACAGGGGTTGTGAAGCGGCTAGGGCATGTCGAGGACCCGTCACCTCGTTAATCAATGGGAAAATCGTAACTGCAAACGACGATACGTTCGCACTGGCAGCCTAAGGGCCGCCGTCCTCTGCCTAGTTCACTGACGGGCTAGTGTCGCAAGACCGGTAGCAATACCGCCAGAGGTCATTTACGTCAGTTAAGCCCTGTCGGCGTCGCGACGCCAGGGTCGAAAACCTAGCGAATCGCCGTAGTGCAGCGTGTTCGTCCGCGTCGCTGCGGTTAAATCAAATGACTGAACTAAACATGTAGAACTAGTCGTGGAGCGCTTCTGGACGCGGGTTCGATTCCCGCCGCCTCCACCAAATTCCGCGCTCGTCGCACAAACCCCGCATGACGCAAGTCTGCGGGGTTTTTTGTTGCCGCCGAAACGCATGCCCCCTTCCCCTTCCGAAAAAGCGCCCAGCCACGGACGGGCCGGGCGGAATGCCACCGGTATTCCGGCGACAGGAGGTGACGGATGTCCTGCCGCGCCCGCACAATCATCGATCGCGCCAGGCGGCGGCCGGCCCGGGTGCCGCAGTGCCGGACGCGTCGTCGCACCAGCACTCACGCACACCGGGCGATGTGCGGCTTAGCTGCCGCGATACAGCGACTTCATTTCTTCAGCGGTGGCCGGGCGCACGCCCATTGCACGCGAACCCGATGCCGACGCACCTTGCGCCTGTGCACCGTAACCGCTGGCGTCGGCGCCTTGCGCTTGCGCCATCGCGCTGCGCTGTTGCTCGGCAACACGCGCCGTTGCGGCCTGGATCGCTTCCGGATAATGCGGATCTTCGCCGCGAGCGGAGTTGTAACCTGCCTGCTGCAACTGGACCAGTTCGGCGCGAACCTGCGCGCGGGTGATCGTCGAACCCGACTGGGCAAACGACACGACCGGGGCAACGAGAGCGGCAGCAACGACAACAGCTTGAACGAGCGACTTCATGATGACCTACCTCCAGATTTGTCTGTGTTCGCGGTGAACACCTTGTTCATCGCTGACAACCCGAAGTTTATGTAGGCGGATGCTTAAGAATAAGGCAGGTTTCTGGAAGACATCCTTCCTGATTTACGGGTTAACCCTAAATCCCCACCAGGCCGACGATGCGCGCATGCAGGCATCGCCCGACACCGAATCGCATGAAGATTCCGCCGGAAAGCAAAAGCCCCGCGAAGCGGCAACACTTCGCGGGGCTCGGACAGAACCGGAATCCCACGGGACTCCGGCAGTCGCCGGTCAACCGGCCAGGCCAGTACGTGGACGCAACGCCCGTCAAGCGAACCGGCGCCGCATGACCCTTGCGGACGTACTCCGTCCGCCCGGTTACTGGCTATCCATCGGACACTTCAGGTTGCAGCCGTTCGGATCGCCCAGGTCGCCCTTACGGCGCAAGGCCGACTTCTTGCCGCTCTGGTATTTCTGCGACGGCGTCGACGCTGCGAACGGCATCTGCGGATGCTCGTTCAGGCGAAACTGTTCGCTCAGGATACCGCCAGGCACACCGGGGGAATTCTGCGCGAGCGCGAACGGCGAAACAGCGGCCAGCAGCCCCGCGGTCAACGCTGCCGCGGCGAGGGGAACGGAAAATTTCATGGCGGGATGACGCTTGAACGGCGTACTTGTTGGAACGTTGGTCAAGCGGCAAGCGTAGCGCAAATCCCCCGCTGCTGCAGCGCGGTTCGATCGCGCGCGCGTTACCGCGAATTGCCGCCCGGCACGCTCGCGCCGTCGCCGCCGGCCAGCCCCGTCGCGATGCTCGTCAACGTTCCGCACGCAGCCGGATCGTAGCCGTCGAGATGCGCGACGCGCTCGACGAAGCGCGCGTCGCGCAGCAGCGCCAGTACGCCGGCAAGCGGCCGCGCGTCGAGCCGCGCGCGTTCGCACGCGAAGTAATAGTCCTCGTCGACGACCGGGATGAAATCGAGCCCGAAATGATGGGCGGCAGGTTCGACGCCGAAGCCGAGATCGGCCATCCCGCTCGCGACGAACGCCGCGATCGCCGAATGCGTGAGCTCGGCCGATGCGTAGCCGTCGATGCGCTCGGGATCAATGCCGATCGCGCGCAGCGCGAGGTCCAGCAGCATGCGCGTGCCCGACCCCGGCTGGCGGTTGACGAAGCGGATGTCATTGCGCGCGAGATCCGCGAGGCCGCGAACCTGCTTCGGGTTGCCGCGCGGGACGAACAGCCCCTGCTGGCGCCGAGTCAGGTGGATCAGCACATGGCGCGTATCGTCGAGCCACGGCCGGTAGATTTGCGCGCACTGTGCACGAAACGCACCGCGCGGCAGATGGAAGCCCGCCAGGTCGCACTCGCCGCGGGCAAGCGCCTGCACGGCCTCGACGCTCTCGCGATACTTGATGTCGACAGCCGCCTGCGCATCGACGAGCGCGGATACGAGCGTCGCGACCGCGTAGCCGTGCGACGCATGAATGCGCACGGCGCCGTCGCGCTGCGCGAGCCGCCGGTTCAGGTCGCTCGCCACCTCGGCCGCCAGCGTCCGCAGGTTACCGTCGAGCCGGCTGCGCGCGAGGCGTTGCGCATCGACGACCGCCTGCCCGAGCGCCGACAGCGTCGAGCCCTTGCCGCGCGCGGTTTCGATCAGTTCCCCGCCGATGCACGCCTCCAGCGCGCGCAGCATGCCCCACGCGTGCCGGTAGGACAGCCCTTTCGCGTGCGCGGCCTGCGCGATGCTGCCCGTGTCGGCCACGAGTTCCAGCAACGGCGCGACATCCGACAGGCTGGCCGCACGGCCTTCCGTGTCGCGTACGGTCAGATACGCGTCGCATTCGATTCGAACCAATTATGCACTCCGATTTCCTATTGCGACCGCCAAATCTTCCGCTTATCGTTGTTCAAAATCAATCAGAACGAAGTCGAAGTGCGCACTATATGAATTCAGAGCGCATATGAGATTTTGGAGGAGCACAACCGATGTCCCCGAATTCCGAAGCGCCCGACGCGCTCGTCGAGCGCCATGCGCGCGCCGGCCGGTCGCTCGTGGCGATCCTGCACGCGATCCAGGACGACGCGGGCTACGTGCCGCCGGGCTGCGTCGCGCCGCTCGCCAGGGCGCTCAACCTGTCGCGCGCGGAAGTGCACGGCGTACTGACTTACTACCACCACTTCCGCACCGCACCGCCCGCCCGCGTGACGATCCAGATGTGCCGTGCCGAAGCGTGCCGCAGCATGGGCTGCGAAGCGCTGGCCGCGCATGCGGAAGCCCGCACGGGTTGCCGGTTCGACGCGGCGCACGGCGATGTCGCGAACGCGCATGCGCCCGGCGACGTCGCGCTCGAATCGGTCTACTGCCTCGGACTGTGTGCGCAATCGCCGTCGCTGACGGTCAACGGCGTGCTGCACGCGAAGGTCACGCCGGAGAAATTCGACGCGCTGCTTGCCGAGGCGGTCGCCCATACCCCGGAGGCCGCATGACGACCCGCATCTACGTTCCGCGCGATTCGTCCGCACTGGCACTCGGCGCCGACGCGCTCGCCGCCGCCATCACGGCGGAAGCGCAGCGGCGCGGCGTCGCCGTCGAGCTGGTCCGCAACGGTTCGCGCGGGCTGCTGTGGCTCGAGCCGCTCGTCGAGGTCGGCACGGCCGCCGGCCGCGTCGGTTATGCGAACCTGTCGGCCGCCGACGTGCCGGCCCTGTTCGACGCAAACTGGCTCGACGGCGGCACGCATCCGAGCGGTGTCGGCCTCGTCGACGCATTGCCCTATCTCGCGCGCCAGCAACGCCTCACGTTCGCACGCATCGGCCTGACCGATCCGCTGTCGATCGACGACTACCTGCAATACGAAGGCCTCGCCGGCCTGAAGAACGCGCTCGCGCTCGACGGCGACGCCGCGTGCGAAACGCTGATCGAATCGGGGTTGCGCGGCCGCGGCGGTGCCGCGTTCCCGGCCGGCATCAAATGGCGCACGGTCCGGCAAGCCAGCGCCACGCAGAAATACATCGTCTGCAATGCAGACGAAGGCGATTCGGGCACGTTCTCCGACCGCCTCATCATGGAATGCGATCCGTACTGCCTGATCGAAGGGATGATCATCGCGGGCGTCGCGACCGGCGCGACGGTCGGCTACATCTACGTGCGCAGCGAATACCCGCATGCAATCGCCACGCTCGAAGCCGCGATCGTCCGTGCACGCGAAGCCGGCTGGCTCGGCGAGCACGTGCTCGGCTCCGCGCATGCGTTCGAGCTGCACGTCGCGAAAGGCGCGGGCTCGTACGTGTGCGGCGAGGAAACGGCGCTGCTCGAATCGCTCGAAGGCAAGCGCGGCGTCGTGCGGGCGAAACCGCCGCTGCCCGCGCTCGCGGGCCTGTACGGCCAGCCGACCGTCATCAACAACGTGATCACGCTCGCGACGGCGCCCGTGATCTTCGCGCGCGGCGCCGCGTTCTATCGCGACTACGGGATGGGCCGCTCACGCGGCACGCTGCCGTTCCAGCTCGCGGGCAACATCCGCCACGGCGGCCTCGTCGAGCTCGCGTTCGGCGTCACGCTGCGCGAGCTGCTGTTCGATTTCGGCGGCGGCACGGCAAGCGGCCGGCCCGCGCGCGCCGCCCAGGTCGGCGGCCCGCTCGGCACCTACCTGCCCGACCACCAGTGGGACGTGCCGCTCGACTACGAAGCGTACACGGCGATCGGCGCGGTCGTCGGGCACGGCGGCATCGTGCTCCACGACGATACGTCGAACCTCGCCGAGCTGGCCGAATACGCGATGAAGTTCTGCGCGATCGAGTCGTGCGGCAAGTGCACGCCGTGCCGGATCGGTTCGACACGTGGCGTCGAGACGATCGCGCGCATCCGCCACGGCGACACGTCGGAGCGGCAGGTCACGCTGCTGCGCGACCTGTGCGACACGATGCTGGCCGGTTCGCTGTGCGCAATGGGAGGCATGACACCCTACCCGGTGCTGTCCGCGCTCGACCATTTCCCCGAAGATTTCGGGCTCGCCGCCGGCAAGGACGCCGCGTCGGGTCCGGTCAAGGCTGCGGCCTGACCCAGAAGGAGCCCTGCATGTCCCTCGACACGAACAACGTCCGCCAAGGCGGCTGCGGCTCGGGCCAATGCGCGTGCAAGAGCGCCGCGCAAGCGCGTGCCCGCGACCCGTTCGACGATACCGACTACGGCACGCCGCAACGGCATGCCGATACCGACGTCACGCTCGAAATCGACGGCCAGCCGGTCACCGTGCCGGCCGGCACGTCGGTGATGCGCGCGGCGATCGAAGCCGGCGTCAACGTCCCGAAGCTCTGCGCGACCGATTCGCTCGAACCGTTCGGCTCGTGCCGGCTGTGCCTCGTCGAGATCGAAGGCCGGCGAGGTTATCCCGCCTCGTGCACGACGCCGGCCGAAGCGGGCATGAAGGTGCGCACGCAGTCGGACCGGCTGCAGTCGCTGCGTCGCAACGTGATGGAGCTGTACATCTCCGACCATCCGCTCGACTGCCTCACCTGCCCCGCCAACGGCGACTGCGAGTTGCAGGACATGGCGGGCGTCGTCGGGCTGCGCGAAGTGCGCTACGGCTTCGACGGCGCGAATCACCTGAAAGACCGCAAGGACGAGTCGAACCCGTACTTCACGTACGACCCGTCGAAGTGCATCGTCTGCAACCGCTGCGTGCGCGCCTGCGAGGAAACGCAAGGCACGTTCGCGCTGACGATCGCCGCACGCGGCTTCGAATCGCGCGTCGCCGCCGGCGAAAGCGAATCGTTCATGGCGTCGGAATGCGTATCATGCGGCGCATGCGTCGCCGCCTGCCCGACCGCCACGCTGCAGGAAAAAACGGTCGTGCAACTCGGCCAGGCGGAACACTCCGTCGTCACGACCTGCGCGTACTGCGGCGTCGGCTGCTCGTTCAAGGCCGAGATGAAGGGCACGCAGGTCGTGCGCATGACGCCGCACAAGAACGGCCTCGCGAACGAAGGCCATGCGTGCGTGAAGGGACGCTTCGCATGGGGCTACGCGACGCACAAGGACCGCATCACGAAGCCGATGATCCGCGAGAAGATCACCGACCCGTGGCGCGAAGTCAGCTGGGACGAAGCGCTCGCCTACGCGGCAACGCAATTCCGCAAGCTGCAGCAGAAGTACGGCCGCGACTCGATCGGCGGCATCACGTCGTCGCGCTGCACGAACGAGGAAACCTACCTCGTGCAGAAACTGGTGCGCGCCGCATTCGGCAACAACAACGTCGACACCTGCGCACGCGTGTGCCACTCGCCGACGGGCTACGGCCTCAAGACGACGCTCGGCGAATCGGCCGGCACGCAGACGTTCGCGTCGGTCGGCCAGGCCGACGTGATCGTCGTGATGGGCGCGAACCCGACCGACGGGCACCCGGTGTTCGGCTCGCGGCTGAAGCGGCGTGTGCGCGAAGGTGCGAAGCTGATCGTGATCGACCCGCGCCGCATCGACGTCGTCGACGGCCCGCACGTGAAGGCCACCCACCATCTGCAGCTGCGCCCCGGCACCAACGTCGCGATCGTCAACGCACTCGCGCACGTGATCGTCACCGAGGGGCTCGTCGACGACGCGTTCGTCGCCGAGCGCTGCGAGACGCGCGCATTCGAACAGTGGCGCGAATTCGTATCGCGTGCCGACAACTCTCCCGAGGCGACCGCCGACGTGACGGGCGTGCCGGCGGAACGGGTCCGTGAAGCCGCGCGCCTCTATGCGACGGGCGGCAATGCCGCGATCTATTACGGGCTGGGCGTGACCGAGCACGCGCAGGGCTCGACGACGGTGATGGGCATCGCGAACCTCGCGATGGCGACCGGCAACGTCGGCCGCGAAGGCGTCGGCGTCAATCCGCTGCGCGGCCAGAACAACGTGCAGGGTTCGTGCGACATGGGCTCGTTCCCGCACGAGCTGCCCGGCTACCGGCACATCAGCGACACGATCGTGCGCACGCAGTTCGAACAGGCGTGGTCGGCCACGCTGCAACCCGAACCGGGGCTGCGCATCCCGAACATGTTCGACGCGGCGCTCGACGGCAGCTTCAAGGGGCTCTACTGCCAGGGCGAGGACATCGTCCAGTCGGACCCGAATACGCAGCACGTCGCAGCCGCACTGTCGGCCATGGAGTGCATCGTCGTGCAGGACATCTTCCTGAACGAGACCGCGAAATACGCGCACGTGCTGCTGCCCGGCTCGTCGTTCCTCGAGAAGGACGGCACGTTCACGAACGCGGAACGCCGCATCTCGCGCGTGCGCAAGGTGATGCCGCCGCTCGCGGGCTACGCCGACTGGGAAGTCACCCTGATGCTGTCGCGCGCGCTCGGCTACGAGATGGACTATGCGCATCCGTCGGAAATCATGGACGAGATCGCGCGACTCACGCCGACGTTCTCGGGCGTGTCGTACGCGAAGCTCGACGCGCTCGGCAGCATCCAGTGGCCGTGCAACGAGCACGCACCGGAAGGCACGCCGACGATGCACATCGACGCATTCGTGCGCGGCAAGGGCAAGTTCGTGATCACGCAGTTCATCGCGTCGCCGGAGAAGGTCACGCAGCGTTATCCGCTGATCCTGACGACGGGTCGCATCCTGTCGCAATACAACGTCGGCGCGCAGACGCGCCGCACCGAGAACGTCCGCTGGCACGAGGAGGATCGCCTCGAGATCCATCCGCACGACGCGCAGGATCGCGGGATCCGCAGCGGCGACTGGGTCGGCATCGAGTCGCGCGCGGGGCAGACGGTGCTGCGCGCGCTCGTGACCGAACGCATGCAGCCGGGCGTCGTCTATACGACGTTCCACTTCCCCGAATCGGGTGCGAACGTGATCACGACGGACAGCTCGGACTGGGCGACGAACTGCCCCGAGTACAAGGTGACGGCCGTCCAGGTGCTGCCCGTCGCGCAGCCGTCCGACTGGCAGAAAGCCTACGCACGCTTCAACGCCGAGCAGCTCGATCTGCTCGAGCGCCGTGCGGCCGCGACCGCCGGCGTGACCACGGGCAAGTGAGGAAGCGATGGACAACGGACACCTGATCGACATGGCCAACCAGATCGGCGCATTCTTCGAATCGATGCCCGATCGCGACGAAGCGCTGGCCGGTATCGCCGACCATATCCGGCGCTTCTGGGAGCCGCGGATGCGCCGCGCGCTTCTCGCGGCGCTCGACGATCCGTCATGCGAGGCCGCGCAACGCGCGGCACCGATCGTGCGCGACGCGATCGCCGCGCACCGCGCGTCCCTCGTGCCTGCCGCGGCAAAGGCCTGACCGCCCCGCTACGCGGGCCGCGACATGCCCGCGAACCAGCTTTCGCAGTGACGCAGCAACGCGTTCGCGTCGGTCGCCGTGCGCCCGCGCGCGGCCACGTAACCGTCGGGCCGGAGCAGGTAAAACGACGGCCGTGAGCGGCCGTATTCCTGCGCAAGCCCGGCATCCCCGCCTTCGGCATCGGTGACGCGCCAGACGCGCACCGCGTCCGGCATGATCCGTTCGAGCCCCTGCGCGAGCACCTGCGCATCGGCCGGTATCGGCGGCAACGCGCCGGCGTCGACGTCCGGCGGCTCTTCCAGCAGCAGCAACGTGAAGCTCGCCGGATCGTGCAGGTCGTATAGCCGCGCCGTGCCGGGCGCCTGACCGAGCGGCCCGTCGACCACGCGCACGTATGCATCGGGTGCCCGCTCACCTGCGCGCGGCCCGCCGTCAAGCACGCGCTCCAGCGTGAGCGGGCTCTTCCGGTACTGCACGCCGAGTTCGCTGACCGTACGCCGCACGGCGTCGCGCATCGGCCCGAACGACGCCAGCAGCGGCACGACATGATCGCGCAGCAGCTTCATCGCGCCGCGCTCGGCTTCGACGACCTGCGTGACGAAACCGGTCTGTCGCAACACGTCGCGCTCGATCGGATGACGTTCCGCGTGATACGTGTCGAGAAGCCGCTCTGGCGTGCCCGCGCCGAGCACGCGCGCGAGCTTCCAGCCAAGATTGAACGCTTCCTGGATGCCGGTGTTCATGCCCTGCGCCCCGGCCGGGCTGTGGACGTGCGCGGCGTCGCCCGCGAAGAACACGCGGCCGTGACGCAGCCGGTCGACCATCCGGCTGTGCAGGTGAAAATAGGACGACCACGCGAGATCGCTCGGCGAGATCGACGCGCCGGCACGGGCACGCACGATCGCGTCGCATTCCGCGAGCGACGGGACCGGCGCATCGGACGACGCGTCGCTGCCGGGCGGCCGGTCGGCCACGAGCCGGTAACGGCCGCCGCCCATCGGAAACAGGCCGGCCATGCCTTCGGGCGTCGCGAACAGGTGGATCTCTTCGTCCGGCCAGTCGGGTATCGCCGCGAAATCGGCGAGCAGGAACGTCTGCTCGAACGCCTGCCCGGTGAAGCCCAGGCCGAGCAGATGCCTGACCGTGCTGTGCGCGCCGTCGGCGGCGATCAGGTACGACGGCGCGAACGATTCGTCACGACCGTCGGCGCGGCGGATCGACACGTCGAGCGACGCGCCGCCCGCATCGCATGCGGTCAGCGTCGCGCCGCGCTCGACCGTCACGCCGAGCCGGGCCAGATGCTCGGCGAGCAGGCGCTCGGTGACGGTCTGGTCGAGAAACAGCAGGTACGGATAGCGCGTATGCAGCGGATCGAAATCGAGCCGCGCGATCACGCGGCCGTCGGCATGGAGCGCGGCTGCATGCGCACGATGGCCGAGCGCGAGAAACGGTTCGACCGCGCGATGCTGCTCCAGCAGTTCGAGCGTGCGCGCCTGGATGCCGATCGCGCGCGAATGCGGCGCGGGCGCGGCAAGCCGATCGATGATGCGCACCGGCACGCGGGCTCGCGCGAGGCTCATCGCCGCGGCAAGGCCGGTCGGCCCCGCACCGACGATCAGCACGGGCAGGATATCGGGCAGTGTGTCAGCCATGAGAACCTCGATGACACGCGATCCTGCAAGTCTACGCCGCTCCACGTGACGGGGCCATATGCCGATCGGCCGACGCGCGGCGGCGCCGCGCGGTGTGGGAAAATACGCCCTTTCCGTCAGTTTTCGCGTCATGGATACCGCATTCGACCGAGCGTATGCCGCACACCGCGCGGGCCGCCTCGCCGAGGCCGAGCACGGCTATCGCAACGCGCTCGCCTCCGATCCCGCCAACGCCGACGCGCTGCATCTGTTCGGCGTGCTGCGGCACCAGCAGGGCCAGCACGCCGAGGCGGCCGACCTCGTCGGCCGCGCCGTCGCGCTGCGTCCGGACGATGCCGCGCTGCAGCTCAATCTCGGCAACGCGCTGAAGGCGCTCGGCCGGCTCGACGAAGCGGTCGACCGCTTTCGCAACGCGCTGACGCTCGCGCCCGAATTTCCGCTCGCGCACTACAACCTCGGCAACGCGTATGCGGCGCTGCAGCGCCACGACGATGCGATCGACGCATTCGGCCGCGCGCTGCGGCTCACGCCCGACGATGCATCGATCCACAACAATCTCGGCAACGCGCTGAACGCTCTTGGCCGCCACGACGATGCGCTCGCCGCGTTCCATCGCGCGCTCGAGTTGCGGCCGGGGCATGCGGGGGCGCACAACAACCTCGCGATGGCGCTGAACGCGATGGGCCGCGCCGACGATGCGATCGCGCACTTCCAGGCCGCGATCGCCGCGCAGCCGCGCTTCGTCGCCGCGCACTTCAATCTCGGCAACACGTTCGACGCGGTCGGCCGGCATGCCGAGGCCGCCGCCGCGTTCGAAGCCGCGCTCGCGCTGCATCCGCCGTTTCCGCTCGCGCTGTTCGGGCTCGCGAACGCACTGAGCGCGCAGGCGCGCCACCGCGACGCGCTGCCCTTCTACGAGCGAGCGGTCGGTCTCGATCCGTCGTTCAGCCTGGCCTGGCTGAACCTCGGCAACGCACATCACGCGCTCGGTGCGCACGAGATGGCGCTACGCGCATTCGACCAGGCGCTGCGTGTCGCCCCCGATCTCACGCTGGCACAGCTGCACCGCGCGGTCACGCTGCTGACGCTCGGCGACTTCACGCGCGGCCTGCCCGCCTATGAAGCGCGCCACGACACGCCGGGCGCGACGCCGCTCGGCACGCTGCCGCGCTGGCAAGGCGAACCGATTGCGTCGCGTACGCTGCTGATCCGCGCGGAACAGGGCTTCGGCGACACGCTGCAGTTCGTCCGCTTCGTGCCGCTCGCCCGCGCGCGCTGCGCGCGCGTCGTGCTCGAAGTCCAGCCGGAACTCGTTACGCTGCTGGCGCCGGCGGCCGCGCGCTGGCGCGTGACCCTCGTCGCACAGGGCACCACGAAACCGCCCGCCGCGGATGTCGCCTGCACGCTGATGAGCTTGCCGTTCCTGCTCGGGCTTCAGGCGGAGGACATCGTCGCGGGCTCGCGCTACCTCGACGCCCCCGACGGCGCCGGCAGGCGTTTTCGCGGCTCGCTCGGCGGGCAGTCGAAGCGCAAGTTCGGCCTCGCATGGTCGGGGCGCCGGCAGGCGCAGGAAAACCGCTCGATGCCGTTCGACGCGCTCGCGCCGCTGCTCGCGCTGCCGGATATCGACTGGATCGTGCTGCAACCCGCACTCGACGAGGACGAACGCGCGCGCGTCGACGCGCATCCGCGCGTGCACCGGTTCGACGGCCGGTTGAACGACTTTGCCGACACGGCCGCGCTGATCGAACGGCTCGACGGCGTCGTCACGATCGATACCGCGGTCGCACATCTCGCCGGCGCGCTCGGCAAGCCACTGTGGGTCATGCTGCCGTTCGCGCCCGACTGGCGCTGGTTCACCGGCGACAACTGCCCGTGGTATTCGCAGGCCAGGCTCGCCCGCCAGCCCGCACCGGGGCAATGGCTCGACGTGGCGGCAGCAGTCGCCGGCATGCTGCGCGAAGCCTGAACGCGGACGAAAAAAGGGAGCGCCGTTTACCCGGGCTCCCTTTGTCCATGCGACGCGCGCGGCCGGCGCCGCGCGACATGTGCTTGCCCGTCAGGCCGCCTTGTACTGGTTGCGAGCCTCGGGCGTGCGATACAGCACGAGTGTCGCGATCAGCCCGCAAATCGCGGCAACGCTCAGCCACAGCCCCGGCGCGGCCTTGTTGCCGGTCTGATGAATCAGCAGCGTCGAGATCGCGGGCGTGAAGCCGCCGATCGTCGTCGCCAGGCTGTATGCCAGCGAGAAACCGGCCGTGCGCACGTCGGCCGGCATCACTTCGGTCAGCGCGACGACCATTGCGCCGTTATACGACGCATACAGGAATGACAGCCACAGCTCGACCGCGAGCAGCCGCAGGAACGACGGATCGCCCACGAGCCACAGCACGGCCGGGTAAGCCGACAGCAGCGTCAGCACGGTAAACGCAATCAGCACCGGGCGGCGACCGATGCGGTCGGACAACGCACCGGACAGCGGCAGCCACACGAGATTGGAAATCCCCACGCAGACGGTCACGACGAGCGCGTCGAGCGACGACAGGTGCAGCACTTCCTTGCCGAACGTCGGCGTATAGGCGGTGATCATGTAGAACGACACCGTCGTCATGATCACCATCCCCATGCCCGCCACCACGACGCCCCAGTTGTCGAGCATCGAACGCATGATCTCGCCCATCGTCGGACGATGACGCTTCGCGAGGAACTCGTCGGTCTCCTTCAGCGAACGCCGGATCAGGAACAGGAACGGCACGATCAGGCAGCCGATCAGGAACGGAATGCGCCAGCCCCACGCGGTCATCTCCTCGACCGGCAGCGCACGGTTGAGCAGCACGCCGACGAACGCGGCGAACACCACGGCCACCTGCTGGCTGCCCGACTGCCACGACGTATAGAACCCCTTGTGGCCCTTCGTCGCGATCTCCGACAGGTAGACCGACACGCCGCCGAGTTCGACGCCCGCCGAAAAGCCCTGCAGCAGCCGGCCGAGCAGCACGAGCACCGGCGCGAGCACGCCGATCGTCGCGTAGCCGGGTATCGCGGCCACCGTGAGCGTGCCGAGCGCCATCAGCCCGAGTGTCAGGATCAGCCCCTTGCGCCGGCCGTGGTGATCGATGTACGCACCGAGCACGATCGCGCCGACCGGGCGCATCAGGAAGCCCGCGCCGAACACCGACAGCGACAGCATCAGCGACGCGAATGCGTTGCCGCTCGGAAAGTAGGTTTTCGCGATGGCCGACGCGTAATAGCCGTAGACCATGAAGTCGTACATTTCCAGGAAGTTGCCGCTGACGACGCGGAACACGGTGCGGAATTTCGATTCCTGCGTGATGGCGTGTGACGCTGTGGACATGTTTTTCTCGCTCAGCTCGGATGGCGCGAATCCGCGCCGCATGGATCCGACGACGCACGCGGCGCCGGGCCGGCGCGCACGGGCATCGCTGCCCGCCGGCGGCGCGCCGCGCGACGACGCGCGCACCGGCATGGTTCGCGCATCATGCCACGCCAACCCGACATTTGCCTTGTGCCGCCGCGACCGTTGCCATTGCCGTCGCGGCACTCTTCTCGTACGAGTCGCCCAGAATCGGAAGAAAAAATCGGATTGATCTGATCGACCTGCTCTCGCCGCCTGACCACAATGTCACGATTTGCGACGACATTTCCGCGCCGCGGCCGGCAAGGTTGCCCGTGTCGCACGGCGTACCGCCCTCATGACCCCATCGCCACTCGTCCCCGTCGAAGGCGCACTCGCCCGCCCTCGCGTCAAGCCGCTCGATATCGCTCCGTCGTTCGGCCGCGAATGGACCTTTCGCGGCGCGCCCGGTGCACAGCCCGACAGGCACTGTCTCGCCACGCTGACGACATCCTGCATCGACGTCGACCGGCCGCACAGCGCGTGCCGCTGGCAGCCGCGGCCCGTGGCGTTATCGATGCCGGTTTCGGCTGGCGCGCCGGTCGTGCCGGCCGGCGTTGCCGGCACGCGCATCCGCCGCTCTCACGACCGGCGTGCGCGGTACGCGATCTGCTGGAGCATCGGCGCGCTCGGCATCATCGGCTGGCTGATCGCCGCATATGAACCGCCCGCGGGCTTCGGGCCCACATACGCGATTCAAGCGGCCGGCAGCGTGCCGGATCACGCCAGGTCGTGGTCCGGCACCGTGCAGGTCGCGACGGTACAGCCGGGTACGTCGACGAGCACTCCACCGCAGCGCACGATGGCCGCGCCTGTCGCGACAACGGCCGAAGCGCCGCAGGTCATGCACCACGTCACGCGTCGTCCGGCACCGCTTCGTCCCGACGCAACGTCCAACGTGCCGCCCACGGCCGTTGCATCGTCACTCCGTTCGAACGACAAACGCGGCGCGACGGCAGCACCGGCCCGGCCCGCGACCCCGTCGCGGCTGGCCGCGCGCCCACCGGTCCGGAGCAGCGCGGTTGCCCCACGCGCACATGATCAGTTCGCCCCCGCGTCGCCCGCAATCGCCGAACCACGCGACTCGCTCGACGATCCGCTCACGCTGATCGCAATGGCAAGCGCGCTGCGCGCTACCCAACCCGAGCGCCCATCGCACACGCCCGCCGCCGGTTTCGACTGGACGGCACAACTGTCCCACCGCCGCCTGACCGATACGCCGGACGCGTTCGCGCGCTGACGGCCGCACCATGAAAAAACCCGGCGAAGCGCGCTTCGCCGGGTTTTGCCCGTCTCTCTCCGTCCGTCCGACGAATCGTTACTTGTGTGCCGGCAGCCCCGTCTCGGTCTGCTTCTCGAGTTGCCGCACCTGCTCCTGCAGATCACGCAACTGCATCTGCGCGGCCCGCTTCTCGACCTGCAGCGCCTGTGCCTGCTCCTGCGCCGAACGCTGCCGTTGCGCGACTTCGGCCTGCTGGCTACGCGCAACGCTCAGATCGGCCTGCAACTGCTGCGCACGGTTCGCCTGCAGCGCGATCACGCGCTCGAGAAACGCTTTCTGCGCCTCCAGCTCGGTACGACGGATCTCGATATCGGCGAGTTGTACGGTCTGCTGAACGAAGTTCGCGTACACCATCTCCGCGCGGCTCTTCTCCTGCGACCGGATCACACGCCACAGGTGCTTGTCCTGGAACAGCGCGACGTAGTACGTCATCTCGCGCGGATCGAACATCAGGCTCGCACCGTAGCTGCCGTTGTACGTCGTGCGCATTTCGACGATCCGGCCATCATGCAGCATCTGCGTCAGCTCGGCGACGTTGCCTTGCGCGGATGCATCCGTCGCCACCGTGGCGGACGCCGCCGCGTCGCCGCGCAGGCTCGTGACCGCCGGGCGCGTACCGGCGGCCGGCGCGGTCGCGTCGGCGGACCAGGCCGTGCCTGCTTGCGTGCAGGCAGCCAGCGCAACGATCCACGTTGCGCATCGTGCAGGGGAGAAATTTCGGAAAACCAACGTCGGACTCCGGCGAACGAATCGGAACTCGCGATTATCGTTCAAAACGAAATGGCCGCATCTCGAATTTATCGGGATGCGGCCGGCCTTCGTACGACGCGAAGAAAGTGGCTGGCTACAGGCGGGTTTCGCGCGCCGCGCGCAGGAACGCATCGAGCAGCGGCGTGCAGTCGAGCAGCTCCGAGCCGCCGGCGCGATGGAACTCGGGGTGCCACTGCACGCCGACGACGAACGGCGAACGCCGATGACGAATGCCCTCGATGATCCCGTCGCCCGCCGACACGGCCTCGATGTTCAGATCACGGCCGAGATCGCGGATCGCCTGATGGTGAATCGAGTTGACGATCGCCTCGCTGCGCCCGGGGAACATGCTCGCGAGCGTCGACGAATCGGGAAAGCGGATCGCGTGTCGATGCTGGTCGTAATGCTCGCTCACGTGCGCATTCGCGGTGGGCACGTCGGTGGCGATGTCCTGGTACAGCGAGCCGCCGAACGCGACGTTGATCAACTGGCAGCCGCGGCACACGCCGAGGACGGGTTTGCCGGATTCGACGAACTCGTGCAGCAGCTCGAGTTCGTACATGTCGCGCACGCGATCGCCCGGCCATTCGGGGCGGGCGTCGGACGCGGCGTAGGTTTGCGGCGATACGTCGGCGCCGCCCTGCAGCAGCAGCCCGTCGAGATGCTTCGCGTAGTCGCGCAGGCGGATGTTGCTCGGGTGAATCATGCCCTGGTGGCCGACGGTCGGAATCATGAACACGAGCACGTCGCGCGACATCACCCAGTGCGCGATCGATTCCTCGAGATACTGCAGTGTCTTGCCCCGCAGCCCCTTCGCTCCCGGTTCCGGATGGAAGATCCGCGCCGACACGCCGATGCGCAGCGTGCGCTGGGTGATGCGCTGGCCGGCGCGGTCGAACAGCCGGCGCGCGCGCGCGGCCACGATCCGGCCGAACACCGACCACGGCGTGTCGCTCTGCTTCAGGTAGGCCGGCGGCGCATTCTGCGCGCTCGCCGGCGGCGGCCGCGGCGTGTCGAAGTCGGGCTGCGCGCCGAACCCCGGCGGCGGCGCGCCATGCTTCGGCGGCGTGGCAACAGCGCCATCGATGGCGGTGCCCGTTGCACCGGGCGCACCCGGCTCGGACGCCGCCGTGACCGGCGACGCGCCGTCCGCGGCGACGTTCTGCGCGGCGGCCTGGGCTGCCGGCGCATCGGGCGCTTTCGCCGGATCGGTACGGGAGGAATCGGAAGAAACGGAGGAGGTGCCGGGCAGACCGGCCGGGGAAGGCGTGTTTTCGCTCATGACGATGGTCTGGTACGTCGCTCACGCGTATGGATAAACGAGGATTCATTATGCGTCAGCGCACGATCGCGCGGCAAACCTGCAACATCCTGTCGATATTGTTGCAAGTCGGCGGCAAACTGCGCCGGCAAGCGCCCCGTCCCTCGCGCCGGTAAGCCGGTGCACCGCCGCCGGTACTGGACACCAGTGATATATCACAATAATATCCAGCCATCGTCCACGCTTCCCGATCGCCCGCGCCATGATCGCGCCCCGTCCGGCCGCCGCGCCGCACCCCGCATGAATGCCCTGACCGACGTCACCCGCGACCGCCCCGCCGCACCGGCAGCCAGCCTCGCCGACCGCGCTTATGCGCTGATCCAGCGCGACATCATCACGATGCGCCTGAAGCCCGGCGCCGCACTCAACGAAGCCGACCTCGTCGCCCGCACCGGGATCGGCCGCACGCCGGTGCACCAGGCCGTGCATCGGCTCGTGCTCGAAGGGCTGCTGTCCGTGATGCCGCGCAAGGGATTGATGGTGCAGCCGCTGTCGCTCGACGACATCGTCGCGGTGATCGACGTGCGGCGCATCAACGAAGCGCACTGCGCGGAACTCGCCGCGCGCCATGCGGCGCCCGACGATCTCGCGCGCCTGGCCGCGCTGCTCGACGAAGGACAGGCATGCGTCGACACGCACGACGTCGAGGGCATGATGGAACTCGACCGCGCGTTCCACCAGGCGATCGCCGCGGCCGCGCGCAATGCGGTTCTCGCCGAGATCCTGCGCGCGCTGCACGAACGCTCGCTGCGCTTCTGGTTCGTCACGCTGTCCGAACCCCACCATCTCGCCGACGTCCAGCACGAGCATCGCGAACTGTTCGACCGGCTGTCCGCGCGCGATGCCGCCGGCGCACGCGCGGCCGTCGAAAACCATATCGACTCGTTCCGCTCCACGCTTCTTCAACATCTTCGCCCCTGAGCCGCCATGACCACTTTCACGCCCTTTCCCCCGCTCGCCCAGCTCGCCGCCGATCTCGCCGCCGGCCGGACCACGAGCCGCGCGCTCGTCGACACCGCGCTCGACCGGATCGCCGATCCGTCGGGCCAGGGTGCGGTCGTCTTCACCGAAGTCGATGCCGACAACGCGCGTGCCGCCGCCGACGCGCACGACCGGCTGCGCGCCGCGGGCACCGTGCTGTCGCCGCTCGCGGGCATTCCCGTGTCGGTCAAGGACCTGTTCGACGTCGCGGGCCAGGTGACGCGCGCGGGTTCGCGCGTGCTCGACGGCGCGCCGGCCGCGCGCACCGATGCGGTCGCCGTCGCCCGGCTCAAGCGGGCGGGCGCGGTGCTGGTCGGCCGCACCAACATGAGCGAGTTCGCGTTCTCGGGGCTCGGGCTGAATCCGCACTTCGGCCACCCGCGCTCGCCGTACCACCGCGACGTGCCGGGCGACGCACGGATTTCCGGCGGCTCGTCGTCCGGCGCGGCTGCATCCGTCGCCGACGGGATGGCCGCCGTCGCGCTCGGCACCGACACGGGCGGCTCGATCCGCATTCCGGCCGCGCTGTGCGGGCTGACGGGATTCAAGCCGACCGCGAGCCGGATCCCGACACAAGGCGGCGTACCGCTGTCGACGACGCTCGACTCGTTCGGCCCGATCGGCCTGACGGTCGCCTGCTGCGCGCTCGTCGACCGGATGCTCGCGGGCCTCGAACCGCACGTGCCGGCCGCCCGGCCGCTCGAGGGCGTACGGCTCGGCGTGCTGACGAACTACGTGACGGACGGTGTCGATGCCGACGTCGCGGCCGCGCTCGACGCCGCGCTCAAGCATCTCGAAGCCGCCGGCGCGATCGTCACGGAAGTGCGCTTCCCGGCGCTCGACCGGCTGCCGGACGTCAACCGCTTCGGCTTCTCGCCGATCGAGGCCTACGCATGGCATCGCCCGCTGCTCGCTCGGCATCGCGACCAGTACGACCCGCGCGTGCTCACGCGCATCCTGAAGGGCGAACCCGCGAGCGCGGCCGACTATCTCGACCTGCTCGCCGCGCGCACCGCGATGCTCGACGAAGCCGCGCACACGGTCTGGGCGCGCTTCGATGCGCTCGTCGCGCCGACGGTGCCGGTCGTGCCGCCGCGCATCGCCGACCTCGAAACGGACGACGCCGCGTTCACGCGCACCAACGCGCTGATCCTGCGCAACCCGAGCGCGTTCAACTTCCTCGACGCGTGTGCGCTGTCGCTGCCGTGCCATCCGCGCGACGCGGCGCCGGTCGGCCTGATGCTCGCGGCCGCACCGCATCGCGACGACGCGCTGCTCGCGATCGGCCAGGCCGTCGAGGCCGTGCTCAATACGATCCGCTGAACGCAGCCAGCCGAGCGCCGGCGGACAGGACGCGCGGTGCGGCAGGTTGCCGCACGCGCGCTGTCAGTTTCGTGCCAGACCGTTCGCGCTAAAATCGCGCGATTGTTTTCCGGACCGACCCCACGAGGAACCCCGCCGACATGAACGACTACACGCTCGCAATCCGCCGCGAACGCCGCCTGCTGATGCTGCTCGGCTGGGTGTGCATCGCCCTGCTGGCCGGTGCGCTCTACCTGCAGTACGTGAAGAACGAAGATCCCTGCCCGCTGTGCATCATCCAGCGCTACTTCTTCTGCGCGATCGGGATCTTCGCGTTCCTGGCCGCCGGGATCCGCAACTGGCGCGTCATCTGGGTGCTCGAGCTGCTGATCGCGATCGCCGCGGCCGGCGGCGTCGGCACGGCCGCCCGCCATCTGTCGATCCAGATGAATCCGGGCTTCAGCTGCGGCTTCGACACGCTGCAGCCGATCGTCGACAGCCTGCCGCCCGCGCAGTGGTTCCCCGGCATGTTCAAGGTCGCCGGGCTGTGCGAGACCGTCTACCCGCCGATCTTCGGCATCCTGCTGCCCGGCTGGGCGCTGATCGGCTTCGCCGCGATCCTGGTTGCCGTCGTCGCGAGCCTCTGGCGCCATCGTCGCAAGCTCGCGGCCTGACCGGCCGGTTTCGCACCGGCCTGCGCGCGGCCCGCTCACCCGGGCCACACGCCGCCAGCCGGCAAGCCCGGCACCGGAGCACTCGCCGAACCGGCCCGGCCGGTCGCCCCTGACCGGCCGTACCCGGGCGGCCCCGCGTAAACACCTACCTCGCCGCCACCCGGATAGCCGGGCGAACGCGCATCGCGCGACTTCCGCGCCCAGCCCCGCCACGCCTGCGTTTTGGCCCGATGTGCACGCATCGGCGCCCCGATCCCGGGCGGCGGGCCTATGATCGACATGATCGCCTCCTGATAGCCCGGATCACCGCCCCGCGATGTTCCCGCCGCCGTGCGGTGCTATCTTCGGGGCTGGATGGCGATCTACGTGCGCGAGGCCAGGCGGTCTCACCACCCCTGCGTAACGCGCGCCCGATCCGCAATGTCGACTGGATTCATCATGACAACGCAAACCATCCGCATCCGTCACCCTCATGGCGTCCGCGCATCCGGCGGTGCCGTCCGCGCGCACTGTCGCCGCGCCGCCGCACCGCATTCGCCGTGCGGCCGGCCCGCCCCGCCCCCGTCCGTCATCGTTGCCGCCACGCTCGCCAGCCCGCGCCGCGTGTCGTGCCGCGTCGTTTCGCACGGGGTGTGCTGATGGAAGCCTGGCTCGGCGATCTGCAGCAACTGCTCGCGCACGGCGAAGCCGCCGTGCTCGTGACGGTCGCGCACACCGACGGCTCCGCGCCGCGCGAAGCCGGCACCAAGATGCTCGTCACGCGCGACACGGCCCGCCATACGATCGGCGGCGGTCATCTGGAATGGAAGGCGATCGAGATCGCGCGGCATCTGCTGAAGGACGGCGCGCACGTGCCGCATGCGCGCCGGCTCGAACGGCTCGCGCTCGGCCCGAGCCTCGGCCAGTGCTGCGGCGGCGCCGTGGTGCTCGCGTTCGAGCGGCTCGACGTCGGCGATCTCGGCTGGATCATGTCGCTCGCGAAGCGTGTCGCGGCCGGCGCCGCGACCGTGCGTAGCGTATCATTCGGCCCCTCGCCGGGCGCGCCGCTGTTGAGCGAGCCCGAATCGGAAGCCGCGCGTGCCGACTGCCTGCTGTGGGAAACCGGCGGCGTGTCGCTGATGACCGAAACGATCGCGCCGTATGCGTTCCCCGTCGTGCTGTTCGGCGCCGGGCACATCGGCACCGCGCTCGTGAAGGTGCTGGCGACGCTGCCGTGCCAGGTGCGCTGGATCGACGGGCCCGATGCGGTGTTCCCGCCGGCCGACGCACTCGCCGGCATCGGCAACCTCGCGATCGAGGCGGCCGCTGCCCCGGCCGACGCCGTCGACACGGCGCCGCCGCAGTCCTACTTCGTCGTGATGACGCACGACCACGCACTCGATTTCGTGCTGGCCGAGCGCATCCTGCGACGCGGCGACTATGCATACTTCGGGATGACCGGCTCGCACGCCAAACGCGTGCAGTTCGATCATCGCCTCGCGGCGATCGGCATCGACCCGGCCCAGGTCGCGCGGATGCGCTGCCCGATCGGTGTCGAAGGCATCATCGACAAGGCGCCCGAAGTGATCGCGATCTCGGTGGCTGCGCAATTGCTGCAGGCCGTCGAAGCGAACGCGGCCGCGCAGGCTTCCCCTACCTACTGACCGACCAAGAACGACGCCATGACCCCGACACTCAAGGACAAGATCGCCCGCGCGCCGAAAGCGGAGCTGCACATCCACATCGAAGGCTCGCTCGAGCCCGAGCTGATCTTCGCGCTCGCGCAGCGCAACGGCGTGAAGCTCGCGTACGACTCGATCGACGCGCTGCGCGCCGCCTACGCGTTCACCGACCTGCAGTCGTTCCTCGACATCTATTACGCCGGCGCGAGCGTGCTGCTGACCGAGCAGGATTTCTACGACATGACGGCCGCGTACTGCGAACGCGCGCTCGCCGACAACGTCGTCCACACCGAACTGTTCTTCGATCCGCAAACGCACACCGAACGCGGCGTGCCGATCGAGACGGTAGTCGCGGGCATCGAGCGCGCACTCGCCGATTACGAGCAGCGCGGGCTGTCGAGCAAGCTGATTCTGTGCTTCCTGCGCCACCTGTCCGAAGAGGACGCGCTCGCGACGTTCGAATCCGCGCTGCCGCTGTTCGAGCGCTATCGCCATCGCCTGATCGGCGTGGGCCTCGACTCGTCCGAACTCGGCCATCCGCCGACGAAGTTCGCGCGCGTGTTCGACAAGGCACGCGCGCTCGGGCTGAAGCTCGTCGCACATGCGGGCGAGGAAGGCCCGCCCGCGTACATCTACGAGGCACTCGACGTGCTGAAGGTCGACCGGATCGACCACGGCGTGCGCAGCATCGAGGACGCGGCCCTGGTCGAGCGTCTCGCCAGGACGCGCACGGCACTGACCGTCTGCCCGCTGTCGAACCTCAAGCTGTGCGTGTTCGACGACATGGCGAAACACACGCTGAAGGCGCTGCTCGATCGCGGCGTCGCGGTGACGATCAACTCCGACGATCCGGCCTATTTCGGCGGCTACGTCAATGAAAACTACTTCGCGACGGCCGAAGGGCTGCAACTCACGGATGCCGAAGTCCATGCGGTGATCCGCAACGGCTTCGAGGCATCGTTCATCGAACCGGCGCAGCGCGACGCACTGTACGCGCGCCTCGACGCGTACTGGCAGGCCGCCTGACGGCCCGCATCGAGGAACGCCAGACAGATGAAACACGGCAACGGCATCCGCTTCGCAACCACCGGCCCGGCATCGCGCCGGAACGGTCGCGTGCGTGCCCGCGCGGCGAGCGCGCCATTCGTCGTCGCCCGCCCGTGCTTGCCGTCGCGGTTCGCCGCTGCGTTCGCTGCCGCTCCGGTCGCGAACGCAGCGGCTGCGAGGCCCGCCGGCAACCACTCGCCGGCGGCTTCGGCCGCCACGTTCGCCCGCGCAATCGCCTCCGGTCGTGCCGCACGCAGCATGCCGCTACCGCTCGCGAAACGCCGTCCCGCCGCCCTCCGGCGTCGATCGCTTTCTTCTGTTCGCCTTACCTTGATGCAGGACCATTTGTCATGACGCAAACCGCTTTCCGTTCCCAGCTGCTGACTTTCAACGGCGACCCGGCGCAATCGAGCCAGGCCGCGAACTACGAGACCGACGGCCTCCTGATCGTCGACGACGGCAAAGTCGTCGCGGCCGGCCCGTACGCGCAGCTCGCCGCGACGCTCGCGCGCGACGCGATCGTCCATGACCTGCGCGACAAGCTGATCGTGCCCGGCTTCATCGACACGCACATCCACTATCCGCAGACGGACATGATCGCGTCGCCGGCGCCGGGCCTGCTGCCGTGGCTGGACAAGTACACGTTCCCGACCGAGCGCCAGTTCGGCGATCCCGAGCATGCGCGCGAGGTGGCCGACTTCTTCGTCGACGAACTGCTCGCCTGCGGCACGACGAGCGCGCTCGTCTACTGCACGGTGCACAAGCAGTCGGCCGATGCGCTGTTCGCGGCGAGCGACGCGCGCGACCTGCGGATGATCGCGGGCAAGGTGCTGATGGATCGCAACTGCCCCGAATTCCTGCGCGATACCGCGCAATCCGGTTATGACGACAGCGCCGAGCTGATCGGCCGCTGGCACGGCAAGGGCCGCCAGATGTACGCGCTCACGCCGCGTTTCGCGCCGACGTCGACCGAAGCGCAGCTCGAGGCGTGCAGCGAACTCGCGCGCCGCCATCCGGACGTGTTCGTACAGAGCCACGTCGCGGAGAACGTCGACGAGGTGAAATGGGTGGCCGAGCTGTTCCCCGGCCATCGCAGCTATCTCGACATCTACGACCGCTACGGGCTGCTGCGCCCGCGCGCGGTGTACGGCCACTGCATCCACCTCGACGACGAAGACCGCCGCCGGATGGCCGAGACGCGCACCGTCGTCGCGCACTGCCCGACGTCGAACTTCTTCCTCGGCAGCGGGCTGTTCGATTTCGACAAGGCCGGTGAATACGACGTGCCGGTCACGCTCGCGACCGACGTCGGCGGCGGCACGTCGTTCTCGATGCTGCAGACGATGAACGAAGCGCACAAGGTCGCGCGGCTGTCGGGCCACCACCTGACCGCGACGCGGATGTTCTGGCTCGCGACGGCCGGCGCCGCGCAGGCGCTCGACCTCGCCGACACGGTCGGCACGCTCAAGCCGCGCACCGAGGCCGACTTCGTCGTGCTCGATCCGCAGGCCACGCCGCTGCTCGCGCGTCGCACGAAGCGCGCGGATTCGCTCGAGGAACTGCTGTTCGCGTTCGCGCTGCTCGGCGACGACCGCGCGGTGTACCGCACCTATGCGGCCGGCGAACTCGTCCACGAGCGCGGGGCGGCGCGCCGCCCCGCCGCGTAACGGCGTTCCGGGGGGTGTCACGGCAGGCGCGGGCGTCCGCCGCCGCGTCTGCCTGCGGCCGCTGCCCGCCTGCCGGGCCTGCTGTACGGCCGGAGCTTGCCGAACGCCAATCCCCGCCCGGACACCAGGCACCGCACCGCTCGACCGCTTTCCCGCGCGCGACACGCCGTGCTAGAATTCGCCGCTCATTGGGGAGTAGCCGCTCCGCTCGATGTCCCGCGCCCCCGGCGCGCATCGTGACGGAGGCGTCCGTCAACAGACTTGGCCTTGCGGCCATGGCGGGCGCAGCCACCTAGGCCTGGCGAGACCGATGGTTCACAGTGCGCCGCATCAGGGCCCGGCGCGCCGTGGATCGTCGCTCGCACGCACAACACCGGCCCGTGGAACCCCATACGTGTCTCAAGCCTTCCTGATCTCCACCGGCGCCGTCGCCCTCGCTGAAATCGGCGACAAGACCCAGTTGCTTTCCCTCGTCCTGGCCGCGCGCTATCGCAAGCCGGTGCCGATCATTCTCGGCGTGCTCGTCGCGACGCTCGTGAACCACGGTTTCGCCGGCGCGCTCGGCGAATGGCTCGGCGCGCTGGTCACGCCGTCGATCATGCGCTGGGCGCTCGCGTTCTCGTTCATCGCGATGGGGTTGTGGATCCTCGTGCCGGACAAGCTCGACGCCGACGAGGCCAATGCCAACCGCTCGCGGCTCGGCGTGTTCGGTGCGACCCTCGTCGCGTTCTTCCTCGCGGAAATGGGCGACAAGACGCAGATCGCGACCGTCGCGCTGGCCGCGCGCTTCCAGGACTACATCGGTGTCGTGGCCGGCACGACGTTCGGGATGATGCTCGCGAACGTGCCCGCGATCCTGCTCGGCGACCGTTTCGCGCACCGCCTGCCGACGAAGCTCGTGCACGGCATCGCGGCCGTGCTGTTCGTCGTGCTCGGCGCGCTGGCGCTGCTGGGCGTCGGGGTCTGACGGGGAAGAAAACGGCAGGCGCGGCCGGACGGCCGCGCCGAGGCTGATGCCGCGTTACTTGGCGGCGGCGCCCGAAGCGGGCGCAGCCGGCACCGCGCGCTCGTTGGCGGCCGGTGCCGCCGGGCCGCCGCGCTTGTCGACCGGCAGCCGGACCGAGCGGACCGCGCCGTTCGACAGCGGGAAATCGGCGAGCGCGCTGCGCGCGAGGAACGGCATCGCGTACAGCAGCGTGCCGTTGTCGCCGGTCGTGCGCGCGGACACGTTGTAGACCTCCTTGCCCGTCGCGCGCTCGGTGATGCGGATGCCGAGCGTGTAGTCGAACACCTGGTACGTCTGCGCGACATAACCGGCCGGCATCGGCCCCCAGGGCCCCCACGGGCCCCACGGCCCGCGCCGCCAGTACGGCCCCGGCCCGACGAACCACGGATCGTAATAGACGGGCTGCGGCACCGTCACGAGATCGCTGCCGACCGCATAGGTCAGCCCGACGAGATAGCGCGCCTGCGCCTGCGGCACCTGCCGGAACGCATACGTGGACAGCTCGTTCGCGACGATCGGCTCGTAGGTCGACTGCTCGATGCTGTTCTTCTGCGCATCGGTGCGGGTGAACGCATAGGTGCGTGTCGCGTCGCTGCCGCTCCAGTCGGAGAAGGCCGTGACCTGGGTCGTCACGTAGCTGGTGCAGCCGGTCAGCAGCGCCACGCACAGCACCGCCGCCCAGCCCGCACTGCGTTGAATCCATTCGCGTTTCATGTTGATCCTCTTCGATCCGTCACCCGTTCGTCGCACCGCGCGAACCGTAACGGGATGCCGATAATACGCGGACTCCCGGAACCGGTAAAAAGTTCGCCCGGCACGCAGCCGCAAGCCTTTGTACAATGGCCCGGTTCGCCCGGCCCGTGCCACGGGCCCGTCCCCCACTCCACCGATCTCGACGACCATGTCCGACAACGCTTCCTCCACCGTGATCCGCCGCGCCGACTACACGCCGCCGGCCTTTCTCATCGATGCCGTTGCGCTCGAATTCGATCTCGCGCCGGCCCGTACGATCGTCAGGAATACGATGCGCGTGCGCCGCAACCCGGACGCCGCGCCCGCGCCGCACCTGGAGCTGATGGGCGAAGCGCTCGAATTCGTCGGCGCACGGCTGGACGGCGCGCCGCATGGCGCCGTGCGCGCGCACGAGCACGGGCTGACCGTCGAGAACGTCCCCGATGCATTCGAGCTGACGCTCGAAAGCGCATGCGCGCCCGACCAGAATACGACGCTGTCGGGTCTCTATGTATCGAGCGGCAACTTCTTCACGCAGTGCGAAGCCGAAGGCTTTCGCCGCATCACCTACTTCCTCGATCGCCCGGACGTCATGGCGTCGTACACGGTGACGCTGCGCGCCGACAAGGCCGCCTACCCGGTGCTGCTGTCGAACGGCAACCTCGTCGATTCCGGCGACCTGCCCGACGGCCGCCACTTCGCGAAGTGGGAAGACCCGTTCCGCAAGCCGAGCTACCTGTTCGCACTGGTCGCCGGCAAGCTCGTCGCGATCGAGGAGAAGATCACGACCGGCTCGGGCAAGGAAAAGCTGCTGCAGGTGTGGGTCGAGCCGGCCGATCTCGACAAGACGCGTCACGCGATGGATTCGCTGATCCATTCGATCCGCTGGGACGAGAAGCGCTTCGGCCTCGAGCTCGATCTCGACCGCTTCATGATCGTCGCGGTCGGCGACTTCAACATGGGCGCGATGGAAAACAAGGGGCTCAACATCTTCAACACGAAGTACGTGCTGGCGAACCCCGAGACCGCGACCGACACCGACTTCGCGAACATCGAATCGGTAGTCGGCCACGAGTACTTCCACAACTGGACCGGCAACCGCGTGACCTGCCGCGACTGGTTCCAGCTGAGCCTGAAGGAAGGCCTGACGGTGTTCCGCGACCAGGAATTCTCGGCCGACATGGCCGCGGGCGACGCCGTCGAATCGGCGGCCCGCGCGGTCAAGCGCATCGAGGACGTGCGCGTGCTGCGCCAGTTGCAGTTCGCCGAGGATGCCGGCCCGATGGCGCACCCGGTGCGCCCGGAGAGCTACGTCGAGATCAACAACTTCTACACGATGACCGTCTACGAGAAAGGCTCGGAAGTCGTGCGGATGTACCAGACGCTGTTCGGCCGCGACGGCTTCCGCAAGGGGATGGACCTGTATTTCAAGCGCCACGACGGGCACGCGGTGACCTGCGACGACTTCCGCCACGCGATGGCCGACGCGAACGGGCGTGACCTCGCGCAGTTCGAGCGCTGGTACAGCCAGGCCGGCACGCCGCGCGTGTCGGTGCGCACCGCGTACGACGCGGCCGCGCGCCGCTATACCGTCACGCTCGCGCAGGGCTACGGCGACGCGTCGCCGGCCGCGCGCGAAACGCAGCAAGGGCCGCTGCTGATCCCGTTCGCGATCGGCCTGATCGGCCGCGACGGCCGCGACCTGCCGCTGCGCCTCGACGGCGAAGCCGCCGCGGCGGGCACGACGCGCGTGCTCGACTTCACCGACACCGAACAGACCTTCACGTTCGTTGACGTGCCGGAACAACCGCTGCCGTCGCTGCTGCGCAACTTCTCGTCGCCGGTGATCGTCGAGTACGACTACAGCGACGACGACCTCGCGTTCCTGCTCGCGCACGACAGCGATCCGTTCAACCGCTGGGAAGCCGGCCAGCGCCTCGCGACGCGCGCGCTGCTGACGCTCGCCGCGCGCGCCACCGCGAACGAGCCGCTCACGCTCGGCGAGAACTTCGTTGCCGCCTTCCGCCGCGTGCTGACCGACGCGACGCTGTCGCCCGCGTTCCGCGAACTCGCGCTGACGCTGCCGTCGGAAACCTACCTCGCCGACCAGATGGCGGAAGCCGATCCGGCCGCCGTGCATCGCGCGCGCCAGTTCGTGCGCCGCCAGCTCGCCACCTCGCTGCGCGCCGAATGGCTCGCCGCATACGAGCAGCACCAGACGCCCGGCGCCTACGAACCGACGCCCGAGGCTTCCGGCCGCCGCGCGCTGAAGAACCTCGCGCTCGCATATCTCGCCGAGCTCGAGGATCCGGCCGATGCCGTGCGCCTCGCGACCGCGCAATACGACGCGGCGAACAACATGACCGATCGCGCGGCCGCACTCGGCGCGCTGCTGTCCGCCGCGGCCGCCGGCGCGAACGAACCGGCCGAGCACGCGCTCGACGATTTCTACCGCCGCTTCGAGAAGGAAGCGCTCGTGATCGACAAATGGTTCGCGATGCAGGCCGCGCAACGCGGTACGCCCGCGCAGCCGACGCTCGCGAAGGTTCGCAAGCTGCTCGCGCACCCCGCGTTCAACCTGAAGAATCCGAATCGCGCACGTTCGCTGATCTTCAGCTTCTGCGCGGCCAACCCCGCGCAATTCCACGCGGCGGACGGCTCGGGTTATGCATTCTGGGCCGAACAGGTGCTCGCGCTCGACGCGATCAATCCGCAGGTCGCGGCGCGCCTCGCCCGCTCGCTCGAACTGTGGCGCCGCTTCACGCCCGCGTTGCGCGACCGCATGCGCGAAGCGCTCGAGCAGGTCGCGGCCGGCGCGAAATCGCGCGACGTGCGCGAGATCGTCGAGAAGGCGCTCGCGTAACGCAATCCTCCGCATCGCTCACACGCAAAAAAGCCGGTGCCGCCCATGGCGGCACCGGCTTTTTTTACTGCGTGAATACTGCCGGCCCCGGACGTAGTCGCGGGGTCTGACCGCGCCGCTTGCCGCCGCTGCATGGCGCGTCCCGTGCATCGTCGCTGCCGGAGACCGGGCCGATCCGGCCGCCCGGCCATGTAACCGGACGAAAAAAGCCGGCGGCACGGGAGGCGCGGCGGGTAAAATTGCGGCCATTCAAGGATTCTTTGGCCTTCTGGAGTCTGTCATGTCCATTGCCCGCCGCACCACGCTGTCGAAGTTCCTGATCGAACAGCAACGTGAGACCAACAACCTCCCCGCCGACCTGCGCCTGCTGATCGAAGTCGTCGCACGCGCGTGCAAGGCGATCAGCTACAACGTGTCGAAGGGCGCGCTCGGCGAGGCGCTCGGCACCGCCGGCAGCGAGAACGTCCAGGGCGAAGTGCAGAAGAAGCTCGACATCCTGTCGAACGAGATCCTGCTCGACGCGAACGAATGGGGCGGCAACCTCGCCGCGATGGCATCGGAAGAAATGGAAACCTTCTTCCCGATCCCGGCGAACTACCCGCGCGGCGAATACCTGCTCGTGTTCGATCCGCTCGACGGTTCGTCGAACATCGACGTGAACGTGTCGATCGGCACGATCTTCTCGGTGCTGCGCTGCCCGGACGGCAAGCAGGCAACCGAGGAATCGTTCCTGCAGCCGGGCACGCAGCAGGTCGCGGCCGGCTACGCCGTGTACGGCCCGCAGACGGTGTTCGTGCTGACGACCGGCAACGGCGTGAACTGCTTCACGCTCGACCGCGAAGTCGGCTCGTGGGTGCTCACGCAGAGCAACATGCAGATCCCGGCCGACACGCGCGAATACGCGATCAACGCATCGAACGCACGCCACTGGTACGACCCGGTCAAGCGCTACGTCGACGAACTGAACGCCGGCAAGGACGGCCCGCGCGGCGACAACTTCAACATGCGCTGGATCGCCTCGATGGTCGCCGACGTGCACCGGATCCTGAACCGCGGCGGCATCTTCATGTACCCGGCCGACAAGCGCACGCCCGATCGTCCGGGCAAGCTGCGCCTGATGTACGAAGCGAACCCGATGTCGTTCATCGTCGAACAAGCGGGCGGCGCCGCGACGACGGGCACGCAACGCATCATGGAAGTCCAGCCGACGGGCCTGCACCAGCGCGTGCCCGTGTTCCTTGGCTCGAAGAACGAAGTCGAGCGCGTGACCGGCTATCACGACGAAGCAAAATAATTGCACTGCAGCACTAGACGGAGGTGCGATGCGCAAGTACAATCGCGCCTCTTGATGTGGCCCTGACCGGTCGCATCACAGTGAAGTGAAAGCGGGAAGTCCGCCGGATCGATGGTTTCGCGAAGCAGCAGCAGCAAGCTGAAAAAAATTTCGCAAAACCTATTGCCAAGATCCCGGAAATCACCATATAATTTCATTTCTCTGCTGCCGGTGTAGCTCAGTTGGTAGAGCAGCGCATTCGTAATGCGAAGGTCGTAGGTTCGACTCCTATCTCCGGCACCAAGACATAAAGGCCTGACAAGCATCGCTTGTCAGGCCTTTTCTCTTTTCCGGCGCCGAAATCGTGCGCCCGCCCTCTCGCCTCACCCAGTCCGCTTGCGGGCATCCCCGGACTCCCGTATCACGCGCCGACGACTACAATCGCCGGACACTCCACCCTCGCCCCCTTCTTCATGCGCACCTGGCGTCTCGAGCGAGCGAATCTCGCCGCGCAGCTGGACGTGTCCCGCGCAACGTGCCTCGTCGCCGCGATCGGCGGCAACGAGCCGAACGCATTCGCGGCCGAAATCCTGAAGCTGTTCGACGACGCGCTGTCCATCACGCAGTGCACGATCTTCGCGTACGAGTTCGGCAATCGCCCGCGCACGATGTCGGTCGCCGATCATCGCGGAGGCCGCTACCTGCGCGATCTCGCCGACACCTACGCACGACATTTCTACACACTCGACGGCAACCAGCAGATCGTGTCGACCGCCCATCGCGGCACACACCGCCACGATCTGCTGCTGCACCAGCAGGCCGGCGACGAGATCGATCACGAAGCGTATCGTGCCGCTTGCTACCGCGGCCCCGACGTATCCGACCGGCTGGCGCTGCTGATGCAGCCCGGCGATGCGACGTGGCTGTCGATCAACCTGTACCGCGCGCATCGCAGCGGCGCATTCCAGCCGCGCGAGATCGCCGCGATCGAAGCGCTCGCGCCGCTGATCGCGCAGGCCGCAAGGCATCACTACGCGCTCGCCGGTGCCGCGCAGATCGGTATCCCGCAACGGATGCTCGCGCGACTGCGCCATGCATGCCCCGATTTGTCCAAGCGCGAGCTCGACGTGCTGCGCGGCGTACTCGACGGCCAGACCGCGCACGAGATCGGCGAGACGATCGGCGTGAAGGCATCGAGTGTCGTCACCTACCAGAAGCGCGCATACCGGCGTCTCGGCATCTCGAGCCAGCGCGAGCTGTTTGCGCTGTGCATGCAGCCGTGAAACGTCGCGGCCTGCGTTGAGCCCCTCGCTGTACCCGAATTGGGGACAACCGACGCACGACCGGCTTCCATACTGTCCCGACCTGTTGCGCGCATCTTTGCGTCGATGCGCGCACGTCGAGCCGGACAACCCTGGAAGCCAACGATGGATATCGACTTCAAGCCCTACCCGTTCGTCGCCGAGCGCCATCCCGCGCATCTGCCGGCCTGCGACGACGGTATCGATACGCACCGGCATCGCGTTGCGATCGTCGGCGGCGGCCCCGTCGGCCTGGCCGTCGCGCTCGGCCTTGCGAACCACGGCATCCGCAGCGTGCTGATCGAGGCCGACGACGCAGTCTGCCACGGCAGCCGCGCCATCTGCATCTCGCGGCGCAGCCTCGAGATCATCGAGCGGCTCGGTGCGCTCGACGACTTCCTGCGCAAGGGGCTGCCGTGGACCGGCGGGCGCAGCTTCTACCGTCGCGACGAAGTGCTGCATTTCACGATGCCGCAGGACGCAAACCAGAAGCTGCCGCCGATGGTGAATCTCGCGCAGTATCACATCGAGCAGTTCCTGCTCGACGCCGCGCTGCGCCGCCGCGAACTCATCGAGATCCGCTGGCAGACGAGAGTCACCGGTGTGACCCGGCAACCGGACGGCGTGCGACTCGACGTCGACACGCCGCTCGGCGGCTACGCACTCGACGCCGACCGGGTCGTCGCGTGCGACGGCGGGCGCAGCACGATGCGCGACGCGCTCGGCCTGTCGCTCCGCGGCACGAGCTACGAGGGCCGCTACGTGATCGTCGACATCGCGCTCGAAAGCGACCGGCCGACCGAACGACTGGCGTACTTCGACCCGTCGTCGAACCCGGGCTCGACGGTGCTCGTTCACAAGCAGCCCGACAACGTGTGGCGGATCGACTATCAGTTGCGCGACGATGAGGATGCCGAAGCCGCCGTGAAGCCGGAAAACGTGATCCCGCGCGTGCAGAACCTGCTCGACATGATGGGCGAGCGCGGCGACTGGTCGCCGATCTGGATCACGATCTACAAGGCGAATGCACTGACACTCGAACGCTATCGACACGGTCGCGTGCTGTTCTGCGGCGACGCTGCGCACCTCGTGCCGATCTTCGGCGTGCGCGGCGCGAACTCGGGCATCGACGATGCCGACAACCTGGCATGGAAACTCGCGTACGTGACGCACGGACTCGCATCGGACACGTTGCTCGACAGCTACTCGGACGAACGCGTGTTCGCGACGCACGAGAACCTCCGCTACGGCACCAAGAGCACCGAGTTCATGGCGCCGCCGTCGTTCGCGTTCGAACTGATGCGCAAGGCCGTGCTGTCGCTCGCGGTCCGGCATCCCACGCTGCGCTCGCTGATCAATCCGCGCCAGACGACGGCCATCGCGTATGCGACGTCGTCGCTCAACGCGGCCGAACACGACACGTTTTCGGCCGGCCCCGCGCCCGGCACGGTGCTCGCCGAATGCCCGCTGATGCTGTACACGGCACACGGCAGCGACGTGCGCCGCGGCCACCTGACCGACCTCGTCGCTCCGCGCTTCACCGCATTCTGCTTCACCGCCGACGGCGCGCCCGAGGCGACGCTGGCCGATCTCGAACGGCGCCTGCAGGCTGCGCGGATGCCGTTCGCGCTCGTCACGCTCGCACGGCATGCGGCGCCACGGCAACCGGCCTGCGGCGGCCATGACGTCGACGGCCGGCTGTTCGACATGTACGGCGCGCGCGACGGCACCGTCTATCTCGTGCGTCCGGACGGTCACGTACTCGGCCGCTGGCACGACGCGCGCGCCGGCGACGTGGCCGCCGCACTCGAACGCGCACTCCATCCTTGCGCATCGACCGATCCTCAGGAGACCGCATGATGACGGATACCGAACGCGACACCCTCTACACCGACCTGTGCCGCACGATGACGCGGATCGGTGAAGCCGATGCATCGCTCTTTCTCGCCCGCTTCGCACTGCTGTCGATCGAGGCGATCGGCGACACCGCGACCGTCGCACGGCTGATTGCCGACGCAAGCGACGGATTGCCCTCTGCGGGTATGCAGGCTTCGACGCTCGGACGATGACGCTCACGGCCGACCGGCTTCACCGGCAGTCATTCCTTACAGATTCATTTCGCCGCGCATCGCCCGTGCGCCAGCCTCGCCGTATGCAGACGAATTCCCTGGAAAATCCGGTTAAGGGTGCATAACATTACTTAACGATTCCGACCCGTCTATCGCGTTACATTGCGTGGGCGGCGCGGCGGGTCGCAATGCCGCCTTCATTCAGCTTGCGGCGACAGCCGACGTCCGGTCATTCGACACAACACAAGGAGAGGACCACCATGACTCATGGCTTGATTATGTGGCTCATCATCGGCGCGATCGCCGGCTGGCTTGCCGGCTTGCTCGTCAAGGGCGGCGGCTTCGGGCTGATCGTCGACATCATCGTCGGGATCGTCGGCGCAGTGATCGGCGGCTGGCTCGCCGGGCTGCTCGGCATCAGCATCGGCAGCGGTTTCATCGGATCGGTGATCGTCGCGGTCGTCGGTGCGGTGATCCTGCTGTTCGTGATCCGGCTATTCAAGCGAGCGGCCTGACGCTTCTCTCCACGCGCCTTCGGGCGCGTTTTCGCATCAGGCCGGCGCGCGGCCCGCTCGCCGCGCGCCACCGGCCCGTTCAGCGCCTGGCGCGCTGCAACCCGCCGTCGAGCACGTCAGCCGTCAGCAATCCGCTGCGCGTTTCGCGTGCGCCATCGCGCCCGATCCATACGGTGCGCGGCATCTCCCCTCTCCATCCCGCATCGAGCGCCGCGCTCAGCCGCTCGGGCATCGGCTCGGCGTTCGCGTACTGCGCGACCTGCGGCGGCAGATGCATCTGCACGAGTCCCGGGAGATCGCCGGGCCGTTGTCGTCGTACACATCCATTGCGACCATCGCGAGCTGCATGTCCGGACTCGTAGCGATCTTCGGACGATTCTCGACGCTCGTGTAGATCGGCTCCGGCATCGCGTTGACGGTGGCGGGCGCGGACAGCGTGCGGCCCGCGTCGTCGGACTGCGCGACGACGACATGCGCGCCTTCGACCCACGCGCCCCACAGCCGGTGATGCGCGTCGAATGCCGCCCCCGTCGCGAGCGGCTGCTGCTGCTGCGCGGGCGCAGCCTGCATGCTCATGTGCGCGGCGCGCGAATCGGCGGCCTTCGGCAGGACGTGGGCGTCGTGCGCCCCGGCAGTCGACAGCAACGCGCACCACAGCGCGCCGCCTGCCGCGGGCGATTTCACAGTGACCATTTCAGTTCTCCGTAGAAAGTACGGCCCGGATATGGGTGAAACACGTAGTAGCGGCGGTCCGTCAGGTTGTCGATGCCGACCGACGCGGTCCAGTGACGGTCGAAGCGGTAGCGCGCCTTCAGGTCGACGATCGTGAACGAGCTCGTACCGCCGTAGACGTCCGGGTTCACGTCGCTGTTGTCGAGCGTGTTGAACTGGCGGCCCGAATAGCGCACGCCGACGCTCGCGAGCCAGTGTTCGTCAAAGCGATACGACGCGAGCAGGTTTGCACGCATACGCGGAATACGCGGAAAGCGCGAGCCGACGTACGCGGGATTCGCGGCATCGGCGAAGATCTGCGCGTTGGTCGCCGACACGTTCGCGTCGAGACTGAGGCCGCGCAGCCCGACGTTCTCGCCGCTGAACGCAAGTTCGACACCGCGCACGCGCACGCGATCGACGTTCGAGATGTTGGTCACCGTCGTCGCACCCGACACCGTCGTCTGGCTGTAGATCGAATCGCGCAGATCGCTCTGGAACACGCTGGCACGCACGACGCCGACACCCACGTCGCGCTCGGCCGTGAAGTCCCAGTCGATCGCCTTTTCCGGCCGCAGGTTCGGGTTGTTGTTGACAATCGCGTTGTTCGAGATCGTGCCCTGGAACAGTTCGCCGACCGTCGGGTAACGCGTGCCCGTCGCGAACGACAGCCGGAAGCGCCAGACATCGGTCGCATCCCATTGCAACGCGACTTTCGGCGACAGCGCATTCGCGCTGCGATCCGCATAACCGAGCGTGCCGCTCGCGTTGCCGAGCGCGCCGCCGTACGCATCCCAGCGTTCGTAGCGCAGCCCCAGCGTCGCGAGCCAGCCCGGTGCGAAGCGCCACGCATCCTGCCCGAACAGCGCCTGCGTGCGCGTGTCGCCCCGATAGGTGCTCGCGAGCGACGTGGTCGGCCCGGCCAGCCAGTCGGCCGTGTTGTACGTGACGTTGCGCAGGAAGTAGTTGTCGTAGTGATAGCCGAACGTGAACGTGTGGCCCTTCACTTCCGGCGCCTCAGCCCTCAGGTCGAGCGTGCGCCAGCCGGTGCCGTCCCCCTGGAACAGCGTGCCTGCACCGCCCTGCACGATCGACGCCGAGCGCTGCACGTCGCGCGACACGTCGTACGCGGACACGACGCCCGACAGGCGCCAGCCTGAATCGAGCCGGCCGTTCAGCCCGAGCGCGTACAGCCAGTTCTCCTGGTCGCCGCGCTGCGGCGCGAAGGCATTCGGCGCAACGGTCATGTTCTGGCCACCGATCGACACGTTGCCGCCGTAGACCGGATTGCCGGCCGCATCGCGCAGAAAGGTTTCGCCGTGCTGCCGGTAATGGTTCTCCCAATGCCCGAGCGTGAGCGTCGCATCGACATGGTCGGTGAACGCGTAGCCAATCCGGATCGTCTCGTTGAGCTGTTCGGTCCGCTCGATCGTCTGCGCGCCGACGATCGTTCGCGGCTTGCCGTTGGGCCCGATGTCGGTCGCGGCGCCGCTCACGGGCACGGCGGCGCCGAGCTTCGGGTTGTACGCCGAATTGGGGCTCGCATATTGCATCGGCTGACCGTTGTTCTCGAGCCGGTCGAGCGACAGCGCGAACCAGAACCGCCCGACGCGGTTCGCGATCCGCGCGGTCTGGTGATTGCCGCCGAGGCTGTCCGCGAATCCGTAGCCGTCGTGGTAGCGCTGCGTAAAGAACTGCGTCGACAGCGACGCCTCGAGCTTTTCCGGCCGGCGCGTCGTGAGCAGCACGGTCGAGCCGATCGAGTTGCCCGGGTACAGCGCGGAAAAAGGGCCATAGAGCACGTCGACGCGCGCGATATCGTCAGGCGGAATCAGCGACCAGCGCGGTGGGTACGCGTAGCTCGAGCCGAGCAGGTTCGACAGCAGCACACCATCGGCGTAGACAAGCCCACGCGCGCTCTGCAGCTCGTTGAAGTCGCGACCGGCGAACACGCTGTTGCGGTCGCCGATATAGCGCTTGCGGACCATCAGGTTCGGTGCGTACTTGAGCGCGTCCTCGGTGGTGACGTTGGTATGCGATTCGATCTGCTCCCGCGTGATCGATGTGACGACGGCCGGCATATCCGGATCGACCGGTTGCCGCTGCGCGGTCACGCTGACCGTGGTCAGCGTACTACCGGTCGGCACCGGCGAAACGGCTGCAGCGGTGGATGCCGGCGCGACGGTATCGGCGGGACGCTCGACACCACGGCGGGCAGTGTCGACACGCGTATCGTCAGTTGGAGCCGCATGGGCGACAGGCCACGCGAAAGCGGCCGCGCATGCGAGCGCGAGCCGCCCGCGCGACGGCCGCGCGGCGAAGGAGGAGGACATGAGGGGATTCCTGAAAACGTGATCGAACGCCGCCGGACACGAGCGCGCGCACCACGCACGGACGGCGCGGCACGCGGCCCGGCCGCGAGCGGCACGCGCGCCACCGGGGCGCGCGGACGACATCAATCAGATCGGAGCGTTTTCAGGCGGCGCGCGGGGCTGCGCGAGACGGATACCCTTGCGGGGGCAATCGGGAATGACGGGTGCTGCCGCGCGGTAGGCGAACGTCCGCACGAAACCCGGCAGCGCGGGCAGGCTCGTACCGAGCGCCACGTTCGCCGCGAAGCCGGGGCAGTACACGCAGTGCGGCACGCCGGCATGGTCGAACGACGGCGCATCGTGATCGCCTCCGGCCTGCGCGAGCACGATCTGGCGGGCGCCCGCTGCACTGCACAACTCGAGCGTGAACTCGCCGGAGCCGCTCGAGGCGAGACGCGCATAGCCGACGACGGGCGACAGTACGTTCAGTACCAGCGCCAGCCATACGAGGCCGATCCATCGCGTCGTTCGTTTCATCGCGGTGCAGGAAAAAGTGCGCGCAAGTATAACAAGCGGCCCGATTGTTGCCGATTCCGCACGACTCGATAGTCGGCATCGCAGCGCGCGTCCGAGCGCATGTGCCGTTAATACAACAGAGACAAAATCTAACGATTCGCCACTGGCATAAATCCAAGCGCGAGGATGATAATCGTCGAACCTGCTGGAGAAATGACCATGGACGAAAGACCAACTCGCATGCCACCGCCGGAGCAAGTGATGAGCCCGGATCCGGAACCCGTCGGCGTGGAATTCCTCGCCGAATTGCCTGACCACGTACGGGCATTCTTCGACGAGCAGCACAAGCTGTACTCGCCGAAGTGAACGCCTGTTCGGTTCTGTAACCGCCACGTGTCGATCATCGCTATCGTGCGGTTCATCATTGCGCATCGCGCGCAACTCGCCTCGCACCCGGGCCGCAACAGCCTGACGGTGCCGGATCAGCTCGCCTGCTGATTCCTCTGTCGCGTCGCTACGCCGCGCGACTGTCTTCGTCTATCCTTCTGGTTTTCCACGTCCGGCCCGCCCGGCTCTCCCGATCGTTCCGATGAAGCAAGCCATTCGTGTCAGCGTCGCTGTCGCCGCGCTCGGCGTCGCCCTCTTTTCGTCCCCGCGCATCGCCGTTGCAGACGGCGACGACACCGCCCTCACCAACATCGTCGCACTCGCGTCGCAGCGCCTCGCGCTCGCTGAGCCGGTGGCTCGATGGAAATGGGCGAATCACAAGGCAATCGAGGACCGCCCGCGCGAAGCGGCGCTGCTCGAATCGGTCGGGAAGCGCGCGGCACAGGCCGGCGTCGATCCCGCGTTCGCGCGGACGTTCTTCGAGGATCAGATCGCGGCGAGCAAGGATGTGCAGAACGCCCTGTTCGCAACCTGGCGCACGACGCGGCCGCCGGAAGGCACGCCTCCCGATCTCGCGACCAGCACGCGCCCGGCGCTCGACCGGCTGACGCAGAAAATGCTCACGGGGCTCACGCAGGTTGCACCGCTGCGCGATGCGCCTGATTGTCAGGCGCGGCTCGCCCGCAGCATCGCGAACTGGAAGACACTCACGCGCTACGACTCCACGCAGACGCAGGCGCTCGACACCGCGTTGTCGCACATCTGCTCGGCCGGCGGCGCAAGCGCGATCGGCTGATACGGCGGTCGCGCCGGGTCAACCCGCTTGGCCCGCAGGCGTGAGTGCGGCGAGCGGAATCAGTTGCAGGCCGCGCGCGAGATGCGTCTGCAGCAGGCGGTGGGTGAAGGGTTCGAATGCGCCGGCTGCCCCGTCGGCCGCGAGCCGCGCGGCCGCGTCGAGCGATTCCGCGACGCCGAGATAGCGCCAGCCATCGATCACATGAAACAGGCGGCGCTCGCCGCTCGCCTCGAACGCAACGGCGCCTTCGAACGGCCAGGGTGCATTGCCGGTACGGGCGGTGTCGGCCGCAGGGCGCCGGTTGTACGACGGACGCAGCCCGGCGATCCATTGCGCTTCCGCGAGCATCGCCCCCAGTTCGTTACCCGTCTCGCGCCATTCAACGCGCCGTACCTGCTGCGCAAGCCGCATTTCCTTCGACGACCGACGCTCTCCCGTCAACAACGCGCGCAGCCGCTGCCGCACGCGTACGCTGCGGCCGACGTACAGTGGCGCGTCGCCCTCCCCGAACAGTGCGTACGCCCCGCACCCGGCCGGCGCGGTATCGAGCCAGGCTTCGGTCAGGTCGCCGCCCAGACGGAAGTGGCGCGTCGTGCGCGCGATCTGATCGCGCAGCCGCTCGAGCGGCACGATGTCGTGCAACTGGCGCCAGAACTGCCACAGGAGGTCGGCATCCGCCAGTGCCCGGTGGCGCGCAGCCGGCACGAGGCCGTGGCGCTCGATCAACGCGTCGAGCCCGTGCCGCGCTTCACGCGGGAACAGCGCACGCGACAGCCGCACCGTACACAGCACGTCGGGATTGAACGCGAAACCTGCGCGCTCGAATTCGGCCCGCAGGAAACCGCGGTCGAAGCTCGCGTTGTGCGCGACGAAAAGCTTGCCGTCGAGCCGCTCGAACAAGGCCGGCGCCAGCGATGCGAACGAAGGCGCGTCGCGCACCATCTCGTCCGAAATACCCGTCAGTTGCTGGATGAACGGCGGAATCGACTGCCCCGGGTTGACGAGCGTCGTCCACGTCGACACGCCGAGCGGGCCGATTTCGACCACGCCGATTTCGGTGATGCGGTGTTCGGCGGGCGAGCCGCCGGTGGTTTCAAGGTCGACGAAAACGAGCGGCTGTTCGCTGGCCGGATCGGACGGACGGGGGAAATCGGACATGAAAAGACTGGGAAACGATGCTTCCGTGAGTATGCACCGGCATCCCTGTTCGCGGCCAGCCCGAACCGTATTGTTCCGTCCCCGGAAAATGAAAAGCCCCCGCCATGCGGGGGCCGGACGTGATCGGCAATGCGTGGCGCGTCAGACGGCCTGGATATTCGCTGCCTGCTTGCCTTTCGGCCCGACTTTTACGTCGAACGAAACACGCTGGTTTTCCTTCAGCGTCTTGAAGCCGTCCATCTTGATTTCGGAAAAGTGCGCAAACAAATCTTCACCACCATTGTCCGACGTAATAAAGCCGAAACCTTTAGCATCGTTAAACCATTTCACGATACCGGTATCCATGTCTTCGTTCCCCACTCGATTAGATCAAAGAAGCTATTTTTATAGCCGTTTCCCGAAATCCCGAAACATCGCGCCAGCAACTGCACCAGCACCAGCACGCCGCCCGAGGACGGAGTGCTGACTTTATAAATTGGACAATCCGGGTGCGTCAAGAAAATTTTTGATGATCGTTTTATCAAAATAGTGCTAATGGCATTGGAATCGGTACACCATCGCCTTTTATTAATTGATTCGAGTCAAAAACCTGTCAACATTACCGGGGTGGGAGTTCCGATAATCTCGACCACGAAATTTCTACCGGGGACAAATCGCCTCGGTAAAATCCTCGGGTTTTTTCCGGGTTGCAGAAATGCGGGGACATTGCGATGCTCATCCAATGCGGAAGGAAGGAGAAGGTCATGTGGCTGGACGGAATCAAGCGCTTCGCGAGCCGGCTTGGGCGCGTACGCCGCAAGTCCCGCGCCCTGGCAGAGTCCGCGCGCGAAGCGCCGTGCGACACCGAGTTCGATACGACCTGGCACGGCGATCACTGGCAGAACCTGCTTGCATCGCCCCTCGATGCCCGTCACTACGTGATGGAAGACTGGACATACACGCCGCCCCCGAACGAAGCCAAGGAGGCCGCGCCTGCGGCCAAGCGCAAGCGCAAGCGGCGCTCGTACACGCAGTAGTGCGCAGCGGCGGGGCAAAAAAAAGCGCGACTGGGAAGTCGCGCCGACAAAGGTTTGGAGATCTTTTCCGTCAACGAAAAAGTCTGCTTCGGAAAGCAGAGATCGCAGTATAGCGAGAGAACAACCTTTCATTATCCATGCTCCACACAAACCTCTATTGCCGATGTGTCAATAATCGCGCTATGACCGCCGTCGCCAGCTGGTGATTACCTGTCGCGATCGCGCAACGTCCGTTACGCAGTCCTGAGCGCCATTTTCTTTCGCTGCATCGCCGCAAACCCTTGCTGGACAACCGTTTGCGCTCCCCCCTAGATCTTTGCGGATTCCAAAATACATTATTGCTTAAAGCGCGCCCCATCCCCGCTCCACGCACTCCTTACACTGCAGATGGCCTTTTGAAAAGCGCACCGCCGCTCTGCCGGACCGGCCGCAGCGTCAAGCACAACATGCCAGTCCGCAGCAGGTTCGATCGACATCATCCTGTTTGGAGACAGATCCATGAAAAAAACTCTGATCGTCACCGCGTTGTCGGGTGTATTCGTTACGGCAGCCCATGCCCAGAGCAGCGTGACGCTCTATGGCCTGATCGACGCCGGCATCACCTACACGAACAATCAGCACGGCCACAGCGCCTGGCAGGAAACGAGCGGTTCGGTCAACGGCAGCCGCTGGGGCTTGCGCGGCACCGAAGATCTCGGCGGCGGCATGAAAGCGATCTTCACGCTGGAAAATGGTTTCGGCATCAATAACGGCGCGCTGAAGCAGAACGGCCGCGAATTCGGCCGGCAAGCGTTTGTCGGTCTCGCACACAACAGCTACGGTTCGCTGACGCTGGGCCGGCAGTACGACAGCGTCGTCGACTATCTCGGGCCGCTGTCGCTGACCGGCACCCAGTACGGCGGCACGCAGTTCGCTCACCCGTTCGACAACGACAACCTGAACAACTCGTTCCGGATCAACAACTCGGTCAAATATCAGAGCGCGAACTACGGCGGACTCAAGTTCGGTGCGTTGTACGGGTTCTCGAACTCGACGTCTTTCGCGAACAACCGCGCCTATAGCGGCGGCGTGTCGTACAGCTACCTGGGCTTCAACTTCGCCGCGGCCTACTTGCAGTTGAACAGCGATGTGAACGCGCTCGCGCAGGCCGCGACCGACCCGGGCGCGGTGACCGGCGACTGGACCTTCGCCTCGCGCGTGCAACGCACCTGGGGCGCCGGCCTGAACTACGGGTTCGGCCCGGCCACGGTCGGCTTCGTGTTCACGCAGACGCGCCTCACCGGCATCCGCGCAATCAGCGCGGGGCAGTCCGGCGTGTCCGGTGGCATCACGGGCCTCGGCGGAACCGCGCGCTTCAGCAACTACGAACTCAACGGCCGCTACGCGCTGACACCGGCGCTGTCGCTTGCCGGCTCCTACACGTACACGCAGGGCCGCCTGGCCGGCGACAAGCCGACCTGGCACCAGTTCAACCTGCAAGCCGACTATGCGCTGTCGAAGCGCACCGACGTCTACCTGCAGGGCGAGTTCCAGAAGGTCAACAACGACGGCCTCGACCTCGGCGCCAACATCAACGGTCTGGGCGCCGCGTCATCGACCAACAAGCAGATCGCGGTCACGGCCGGCATGCGCCATCGCTTCTGAGCGACCGGCACATCCGCTGCATGCCGGATGACGAAGCGCCCCGTCGGGGCGCTTTTTCTTTGCCGGACTGCGCCGGGTATCGCTCAGGCGTTGTCCCGCGGCGGGTAGCGAACGTCGAGCACGTCGATCGGCTGCGGGCCGGCCGGTGTCATCAGCATGACGGTATCGCCGATCTTCGCCTTGATCAGCGCACGCGCAACCGGGGAAATCCAGCTGACGCAGCCGCGATCCAGATCGACCTCGTCGATCCCGACGATCGTGATCGTATGATCCTCGCCGTCCGGCGTCTCGTAATCGACCGTTGCACCGAAAAACACCTGGTCGACATTCTCCTGCCGGCTCGCATCGACGACTTCGGCAAGATCGAGCCGCTTCGTCAGGAAGCGGATGCGGCGATCGATCTCGCGAAGCCGTCGCTTGCCGTAGATGTAGTCGCCGTTTTCCGACCGGTCGCCGTTCGATGCGGCCCAGGACACGAGCCGCACGACCTCGGGACGCTCGACGTCGATCAGGTTCAGCAGTTCGTCCCTCAGCCGCTTGTGACCGGCCGGCGTGATGTAGTTCTTCGCGCCCGCCGGGATCGCGGGCTGGGCCTGGTCGAGATCGTCGTCGTCGCCGTCCGACTCTTTGACAAACGCCTTGTTCATGATGCAGATTCAACGTGGATGACTGATGCTCCAAGGGTACACGATGGGGGCCCCGGCAAGGCCGCGCAGAACAATTCGCGAATAAGGCTTCCCTTTTTATACAACCCTGCTATAATTTCGCTTCTGCGTGCGGCTGTAGCTCAGTTGGATAGAGTACTTGGCTACGAACCAAGGGGTCGTGGGTTCGAATCCTGCCAGCCGCGCCACTTTTTTCGAGGGCCTTCTGAACCGAAGGCCCTTTCAGTTCGAAGCAGTAGAAGTTTTGTTTTGCGTGCGGCTGTAGCTCAGTTGGATAGAGTACTTGGCTACGAACCAAGGGGTCGTGGGTTCGAATCCTGCCAGCCGCGCCACTTTTTTGGGGGCCTTCCCATCGCAGAAGGTTCCGACAGTCAAGCAGTACCGTTTTGCGTGCGGCTGTAGCTCAGTTGGATAGAGTACTTGGCTACGAACCAAGGGGTCGTGGGTTCGAATCCTGCCAGCCGCGCCACCTTAAAAGGGCTTTCCTCCGGGAAAGCCCTTTTTCTTTTCCACCTCCTCTTCCCTTGCTCACGACACGGCCCGGTCACAGGCGCCCTTGTCCAGCCACGCCGCACGTTCGCTCTTCGTACCGCACAAATGAAAACGGCGGCCATATTGGCCGCCGTCGATCAATCGCCCGCTTGTGCTGGCAAGCGTCAATAATCCTGCCGCTCGCGCTCGATCCGCATACCGCCGTCATGGCGCGCATGCGCGCCGTCGTCGGTCGAACGCTCGCGCATGATCCGCATCACGTCCGGATTGGTCCGCACGCGCCGCATCACGTTCGCGAGATGCACGCGGTCGCTGACCTGGATCACGAAGCGCAGTACCGTCGATTCGTGTGTCAGATCCTCGTCCATCGCGATATGCACGATGTTCGCGTCGGCCGACGTGATGTCCGCCGCCACGCGCGCAAAGATACCCTTGGTGTTCTTCACGAGCGCCTTCACCGCGACATCGAACAGGCGGCCCGGCTGCGGCGCCCATTCGACGTCGATCCAGCGGCCCGGATCGCGGCGGTGAATCCGCTGCGCCACGCGGCAATCGGTCGTATGAATCGCCATCCCCAGGCCGATGCCGATGTAGCCCATGATCGCGTCGCCCGGAATCGGCCGGCAGCACGCGGACAACTGCACGGACATCCCTTCGGTACCGGTAATCACGACCGGCGGCGCATGGTGCGCGGGATGCCGCTCGGACTTCGGCAGATCGTCGTCCGCGTCGCGGCCGCTCATCAGCACCTCGATGCGCTTGGCCATCACCGCGGCAACGCGACGGCCGAGGCCGATGTCCGCGAAGATTTCCTGACGGCTCTTGTTGCCCGTCCACTGCACGAGCTTCTCCCACACCTCCGGCTCGACATCGGCCAGCGCGAGACCATAGCCTTTCAGGCTCTGGTCGACCAGCCGCTCGCCAAGCTGCACCGACTCGTTCAGGCGCATCGTCTTCAGGTAGTGACGGATCGCCGAACGCGCCTTGCCGGTACGCACGAAACCGAGCCATGCGGGGTTCGGCTTCGAATACGGCGCGGTGATCACCTCGACGATGTCGCCGCTCTTCAGCTCGGTGCGCAGCGGCAGCAGTTCGTTGTTGATCTTCACGGCCACGCACTGGTTGCCGAGATCGCTGTGGATCGAATACGCGAAATCGAGCGCCGTCGCGCCGCGCGGCAGCGCCATGATCTTCGACTTCGGCGTGAACACGTAGACCGCATCGGGGAACAGGTCGATCTTCACGTGCTCGAGGAATTCGCTCGAATCGCCGGCTTCGCTCTGGATGTCGAGCAACGACTTCAGCCACTGGTGGGCGCGCTTCTGCACGTCACTGAGATCAGCGCTGCCGTTCTTGTACAGCCAATGCGCGGCGACCCCCGCCTCGGCAATCTCATGCATCTTGCGCGTGCGCACCTGAAACTCGATCGGTGCGCCGAACGGACCGACGAGCGTCGTGTGCAGCGACTGATAGCCGTTGATCTTCGGGATCGCGATGTAGTCCTTGAACTTGCCGGGCACGGGCTTGTACAGCGCGTGCAGCGCGCCGATGCACGTGTAGCAGTCGAGCGGGCTGTCGACGACGACGCGAAAACCGTACACGTCGAGCACCTGCGAGAACGACAGCTGCTTGTCGCGCATCTTGCGGTACACGCTGTAGATGGTCTTTTCGCGGCCGGTGATCTCGGCGTCGATCTTCGCGTCGGCCATCGCGCGCTGCGCGGCCTCGAGAATCTTGCTGATCACTTCGCGGCGGTTGCCGCGCGCCGCCTTGACGGCCTTCTCGAGCGTCGCGTAGCGATGCGGGTTGAAGTTCGCGAAGCTCATGTCCTGCAGCTCGCGATACGTGTTGTTCAACCCGAGGCGGTGCGCGATCGGCGCGTAGATATCGAGCGTCTCGCGCGCGACGCGGCGGCGCTTTTCCATCGGCACCGCGCCGAGCGTGCGCATGTTGTGCAGGCGGTCGGCGAGCTTGACGAGAATGACGCGCACGTCGCGTGCCATCGCGAGCAGCATCTTGCGGAAGTTTTCCGCCTGCGCTTCCTCGCGGCTGCGGAACTCCATCTTGTCGAGCTTCGACAGGCCGTCGACCAGTTCGGCGACCTTCGGGCCGAACCGTTCGGCCAGTTCGCTCTTGGTCACGCCCTGGTCTTCCATCACGTCGTGCAGGAGCGCTGCCATGACGGCCTGTGCGTCGAGCTTCCAGCCGGCACAGATTTCCGCGACGGCGACGGGATGGGTGATGTAGGGTTCGCCGCTCTGGCGATATTGACCGAGGTGGGCTTCGTCGCTGAAGTGGAACGCCGCCTTGACCTCTTTGATTTCTTCCGGAGCGAGATACTCGGCCAGCACGGCCGTCAGTTTCGCGATCGAAACGACGCCGTGCTTGCGCGGCTGCTCCGGTGTGGCGGTCGGCCCGAACAGATGCCGGAAGGACTGTTCGAGGACCGCGTCGATGTACTGGCGCGCAGGCGACTGGGCCGTGGCTTCGGTGGTCGAATCCGCGGAGGCGGACGATGGGGTGGTGCTCATATTCGCCTCCAGGTCGAGTCGTTGCGCGCGTGGATTACATGGCTGGAACGGGCCGGATGCGCGTTACACCGGCACCTTCTTCAGCATCTCGACGCCGACCTGGCCGGCAGCGATTTCGCGCAGCGCGACGACGGTCGGCTTGTCGCGGCTTTCGATCTTCGGCGTATGGCCTTGCGCGAGCTGCCGCGCGCGATAGGTGGCGGCGAGCGCCAGTTCGAAGCGGTTCGGGATTTGCTTCAGGCAGTCTTCGACGGTAATGCGAGCCATGTTGGTAATTCCTTCTGAATATAGTCCTTATTCTACCTTATGTCCCTCGTCCCCCGCGTCATTCCGCGTGGGGCAGATGGATGCCGAGCTCGATGAACAGCTCCGTGTGTCGCGCGTACTGCGAAGCAAAGCGCAGGCGCGTGGCGGCGACGATGCATTCGAGCTCCGCGAGCGCACGCTCGAAATTCTCGTTGATCACCACGTATTCCGCTTCCGACGCGTGCGCGATCTCGCTGCCGGCGGCGAGCAGGCGGCGCGTGATCACGTTCGGTTCGTCCTGGCCGCGCTTCTTCAGGCGCTCCTCGAGCGCGTCGAGCGACGGCGGCAGGATGAAGATGCCGACCGCGTTGCGGAACTGCTTCTTCACCTGCAGTGCGCCCTGCCAGTCGATCTCGAGCAGCACGTCGTGGCCGTTCTTCATCTGCTCTTCGATCCAGACGCGCGACGTGCCGTAGTAGTTGCCGTGCACTTCCGCGCTCTCGAGGAATTCGTGCGCCGCGTGACGCGCGCGGAAATCCTCGACCGTCGTGAAGTGATAGTGCCGGCCGTCCTGCTCGCCCGGGCGCGGCTTGCGCGTCGTGTACGAGATCGACAGGCAGATGTCGTTGTCCTTCGACAGCAGCGCATTCACGAGCGTCGACTTGCCGGCGCCCGACGGCGCGACGACCATGAACAGGTTGCCGGGATAGACGCCGCCGTGCAGCGAATGCGACGCGTGGACGTCGCGATGGGAATCGGTCATGACAGCCTCCGCCGGGCAGCCCCAAGGAGGCTGGCCGCCCCCTCGGGGGGCAGCGAACATAGTGAGCGTGGGGGTCGTTTCATCTCTGTTACTCCAGGTTTTGCACTTGCTCGCGCATCTGCTCGATCAACAGCTTGAGCGCCATCGATGCGTCGGCCAGTTCCTTCGCCGCCGCCTTCGAGCCGAGCGTGTTTGCTTCTCGATTCAGTTCCTGCATCATGAAGTCGAGACGCTTGCCGACGCGGCCGCCCTTCTCGATCACATGACGCGTTTCGTTCAGGTGCGCGGTGAGACGCGACAGCTCTTCCGCGATGTCGATCCGGATCCCGTACATCGTCACTTCCTGACGAATGCGCTCCGCGGCTTCCTCGCGCGTGACGATCGTCGCGCTGCCTTCGGGCGCCGCGATGCCGAGCGCTTCCTGCAGCCGTTCGACGATCTTCTGCTGATGCTTCGCGATCAGCTCCGGCACGAGCGGCGTGATGCGCGCGACGATCGCTTCCATCTCGGTGACGTTCGACAGCAGCATCGTCGCCAGTTGCGCGCCTTCGCGCGAACGCACGACGACGAGCTCGCCGATCGCTTCCTTGCCGCACGCGAGCACCGCGTCGCGGATCGCTTCCGCCGACACGCCGCTTTCGGCGATCACGCCGGGCCAGCGCAGGATCTCGCCCGCGCGCAGGCGGCCGACGCCCGGGAACGTGTCCAGCACCGAGCGCTCGAGCTCGGCGAGCTGGCCGAGCGCCGACTGGTTCAGCGCGCCGGCGCCGATGCTCTGCTCGCCGCGCTGCAGGTTGATGCGGATGTCGACCTTGCCGCGCGACAGCTTGTTCATCAGCATTTCGCGCAGCGCGGGTTCGCACGCGCGCACGTCGTCCGGCATCCGGAAATTCAGGTCGAGGAAGCGCGAGTTCACGGTGCGCAGTTCGACCGACACGCTGGTGCCGCCGTTACCGGTGGCCATCGCGAGTTCGCGCGTCGCGCTCGCGTAGCCCGTCATGCTGTAGATCATGGTTCGTCTCGCCGTCTGGGTGCCCTCGCGGGCGGGGATATGTCGAGGCGCCCGGCGCATCGGAAAGCGCGGGGCGGGAAGCGCGCATTATCCCATTTTTGGGAACCACCCCGCCGGGCAAGCCCGCCGTTCGGCGCTAAAATCGGGGTTTCCTCTCGTTCCGCGATTCCCACATGACGTCCTCCGTTTCCCGCCCGAGCGGCCGCCGCGCCGACGAACTGCGCAAGGTCGCCCTCACGCGCCACTACACGAAACACGCCGAAGGCTCGGTGCTGGTCGAATTCGGCGACACCAAGGTGCTCTGCACCGCGAGCGTCTCCGAACGCGTGCCCGATTTCCTGCGCGACCGCGGGCAAGGCTGGCTGACCGCCGAATACGGCATGCTGCCGCGCGCGACGCACACGCGCAGCGACCGCGAAGCCGCACGCGGCAAGCAGACCGGCCGCACGCAGGAAATTCAGCGCCTGATCGGCCGCGCGCTGCGCGCCGTGTTCGACCTCGAGGCGCTCGGCCCGCGCACGATCCACATCGACTGCGACGTGATCCAGGCCGACGGCGGCACGCGCACGGCGAGCATCACCGGCGCGTTCGTCGCCGCACACGACGCCGTATCGACGCTGATCGCGGCCGGCAAGCTCACGCGCTCGCCGATCACCGATCACGTCGCCGCGATCTCGGTCGGCGTGTACGAAGGCGCGCCCGTGCTCGACCTCGATTACGCGGAAGATTCGCGCTGCGACACCGACATGAACGTCGTGATGACGGGCGCCGGCGGCTTCGTCGAAGTCCAGGGCACGGCCGAAGGCGTGCCGTTCTCGCGCGCCGAGATGAACGCGCTGCTCGACCTCGCGCAAGGCGGGATCGCCGAACTCGTGCAGCTTCAGAAAGACGTGCTGGGCGCCTGACATGCCGGACGACCACACCATCGCACCGCTGTCGCGCATCGTCCTCGCGTCGAACAACGCCGGCAAGCTGCGCGAATTCACCGCGCTGTTCTCGACGGTCGGCATCGAGATCGTCCCGCAGGGCGACCTCGCGGTGCCCGAGGCGGAAGAGCCGTTCGGCACCTTCATCGAGAACGCGCTGACGAAGGCGCGTCACGCGTCGCGGCTCACCGGGCTGCCGGCGATCGCCGACGATTCGGGCCTGTGCGTGCGCGTGCTGCGCGGCGCGCCGGGCGTCTATTCGGCGCGTTATGCGCAGCGCGCGGGCCGCGACAAGGGCGATGCGGCGAACAACGCGTATCTCGTCGAGCAGCTGCGCGGCGTCGACGACCGGCGCGCATACTACTGCTGCGTGCTCGCGCTCGTGCGCCATGCGGACGACCCCGAGCCGCTGTTCGCCGAAGGGCGCTGGGCGGGCGAGATCGTCGATACCCCGCGCGGCGAGCACGGATTCGGCTATGACCCGTATTTCTATCTGCCTTCGCTCGGCGCGACGGCCGCCGAACTCGAACCGGCCGTGAAGAACACGCACAGCCACCGCGCGCTGGCGCTGAAGGCGCTGCTGGCGCGGCTCGCGGAGGAGGCATGAGCATGCCCGATACCCCTTCGCTGCGGGAGGTTGCATGAGCCAGGCCGCGGAAACCGGCGCACGCGTCGTCGCGACCTTCACGTCGCCCGGCCAGGTACGGCTCACGTCGCTGCCGCCGCTCGCGCTGTACGTGCATTTCCCGTGGTGCGTGCGCAAGTGCCCGTACTGCGATTTCAACTCGCACGAGTGGAAAGGCGAACGGTTTCCGGAAACCGAGTATCTCGACGCGCTGCGCGCCGATCTCGAGCAGGCGCTGCCGCTCGTGTGGGGCCGGCAGGTGCATACGGTGTTCATCGGCGGCGGCACGCCGAGCCTGCTGTCGGCCGCCGGCCTCGACCGGATGCTGTCCGACGTGCGCGCGCTGCTGCCGCTCGACGCCGATGCCGAGATCACGCTCGAGGCGAATCCGGGCACGTTCGAGGCCGCGAAGTTCGCGCAGTTCCGCGCGAGCGGCGTGAACCGCCTGTCGGTCGGCATCCAGAGCTTCAACGAAACGCACCTGAAGGCGCTCGGCCGGATTCACGACACCGCGCAGGCTCGCGCGGCCGTCGAGATCGCCGCGAAGAACTTCGACAACTTCAACCTCGACCTGATGTTCGCGCTGCCGAACCAGACGCTCGACGAATGCCGTACCGACATCGAAACCGCACTGTCGTACGCGCCGCCGCATCTGTCGCTGTATCACCTGACGCTCGAGCCGAATACCCTGTTCGCGAAGTTCCCGCCGGTCGTCCCCGATGACGACGCGTCGGCCGACATGCAGGAATGGATTCACGCACGTACGGCCGAGGCCGGTTACGGGCGCTACGAAGTGTCCGCGTATGCGAAGCCGAATCATCAGTGCAAGCACAACCTGAACTACTGGCGTTTCGGCGACTATCTCGGGATCGGTGCGGGCGCGCACACGAAGCTGTCGTTCCCGAACCGGATCCTGCGGCAGGCACGCTACAAGCATCCTGCGACCTTCATCGAGCAGGCGATGGCCGGCACGGCCGTGCAGGAAGAACGTGAAGTCGGCGCGCGCGACCTGCCGTTCGAGTTCATGCTGAACACGCTGCGGCTCGTCGAGGGCTTCCCCGTGCACAGCTTCGCCGAGCGCACCGGCCTGCCGATGAGCACGATCGAGCCGGCACTGCAGGAAGCGGAACGGCGCGGACTGATCGCACGCGATTTCGCGCAGATCGCGCCGACGCCGCTCGGCCAGCGTTTCCTCAACGACCTGCAGGAATTGTTCCTGCGCGACGATTGAGGGCATGAAGATCGCGGCATTTCGGTTACAATGCCGCCTCGTGTGGAAGCGTGGCCGAGCGGTTTAAGGCACCGGTCTTGAAAACCGGCGACGGGAAACTGTCCGTGAGTTCGAATCTCACCGCTTCCGCCAGGAAGTTTGCCAAACCCCGTCCATTCAGCGAATGACGGGGTTTTTTGTTGGTTCTCGTACGGCTTTCCCCCACGTTCCGACGCGTCCCGCCGGATGCCGTTACAATCCGGCGCTCCGATTCGCGAAACGGGAAACCCACGTCATGAAGCCCCTCATCGTCTCGTCGCTCGTCGCCTTGCTCGCGGCCGTCAGCACGCACGCGGCAGCCGACACCGCGTCCGGCAGCGACGCGCAAGCGTCGTGCGCGATCGCATACGTGTCCGGCGTCGGCGGCTCGCCGCGCGGCCTGAGCGAATACCTCGCGAGCCCGTCGCCGTACAACTACCTGAAAGACAACGACCTCCAGTGCAAGGTGGGAGACGACGGACGCACGTCGAACTGCACCGGCGTGACCTACCTGCGCAACGAACAGGTGAGCGTGTACGACGATTCCGATCCGGCGACGCTCACCGTCGTGGCACGCGTGGAGCTCGACCACGGCCAGAAATACCCGGTGATCATCGTCGTGCAGCGCAAGGACGCCCGCTGCAAACAATGATGCAGCGCCGCGCGCGAACCCGTTCGTCGAAACGGCACGGGCAGCAGCCCGTCATCGCGCCGCAGCGCGCCGGAAGCCTCCCGGCCAGCCGCTCGATCACCTAGAATTCGATCAACACGGCGACACGACCGCCGCCGCGTACTCGATGCCGCGCGCGCCACCCCAGCGTGCGGTACACGGAGATCGCCATGACCGAACTGTCGATACCGACGGAACACGTCGATTACGAAGGCTTCGAGGTCCATGTCGTGCCGGCTGCCGTGCCCGGCAGCGACACGCGCTACACCTACACCGGCTACGTATGCCATCCCGGCGCGAATCCCGCGTTACCCGGCCACGCGGTACCGTTCCATGCGGACGGCGAGGAAAGCTTCGCCAGCCTCGATGAAGCCGTCCACGAAGCCGTGCATGTCGGCAAGAGCATCATCGACGGCACGCACCCCGACCTGTCGGTCCTGTCACTCGTCACGCACGGTTTCTGAACCGGGCGACACGCGTCGCTGACGATTGCGCGGGCATCCGCCGCGGTGCTTGCCCGCTGCGCCGGATGCGCGCTGCCGAACCATCGCCAAGCGCCTGCGCGCCGGTCGCGTTCCTCGCCATGCTTTCAACCGTGCAACACGCGCACCGGGATGCGGACGTGCGGCAGCCGCGCGAGCGTGCCGTCACAAGTCACGTCACATTGCGATACGCAAGCGCACACTGCCTCGCCATCAGCGATCGCGACACCCGGCATCGCCCGTTATGTGTTTCTCCCGATGCCGGCTCGCGCCCGTGCGTCTATCATTTTTTTATAGTCACTTCTGGCTAGCCTCCCATGCGCCCCCTTTCCCGTTCGCGCGTCGACCGGCTGCGTGCAGTTGCACTGGCCGTCGTCGCCATGCTCGCGGCGTGCACGATCACGCCGCCTCCGTCGCTGCACTCGATCCTGACGATTCCGTCGATCACACGCAGTGGCAGCCTCGACCAATACCGCGTCGAAGTCGCGCAGCGTGTCGCCGAACGCAATCCGTCCGGCCTGCTGCACGGCACGCCGCAGGCCATGCTCCGTTCGCTCGTCGTCGTGGCCTTCACCGTCGATGGCAGCGGCCGGCTCGTCAACGCGTCCGTCTATCGCAGCAACGGCGACAGCGAAGCGGAAGCGCTCGCGCTCGCGTCGCTGCGCCGCTCGGCGCCGCTGCCCCCGCCACCGTCGCGGCTGCTCGACGGCAACGGCCGGCTCGAAATGATGGAAGGCTGGCTCTTCAACGACGACGGCCACTTCCAGTTGCAAAGCACCGCGTCGGCGCAGGCGCAATCGATCGACTGACCGGCCGCCGCACCGCGATTGCCGGTGCGCGGCAGCGCTGGCTATAATTTTCCGCAATCGCGCGGCCATCACGCCGCGCGCGCGTTCGTGCGCCCCACCCGGCATGCGAGCCGACCACGCCGGCACCGGGCGGCGGCGACGTACCCGTCTCCATCGTCGACCGGCGGGTGACGTCCGCGCCATGGCGCGCGTCCACGCCGCTACCGCATCGTCCGCTCGGCTGCCCCCCCGGCAGGTGTCCGCCTGTCCGACCGCACGCCCAGCCGACCGCCCTAACGACAAAACGGAGACATCCATGTCCGCATCCCCCCCGACCGTTGCACACGCAACCGGTTCGGCCGGCGCCGTCAGCCACCGGCGCATCGTGTTCGCGAGCTTCATCGGCACCGCGATCGAGTTCTACGATTTCTATGTGTACGCAACGGCTGCCGCGCTCGTCATCGGCCCCGTATTCTTTCCACACGGCTCCGCGACCGCACAGGCGCTGTCCGCGTTCGTCACGTTCGGCATCGCATTCATCGCGCGCCCGATCGGCTCGTTCCTGTTCGGGCACTTCGGCGATCGCATCGGGCGCAAATCGACGCTCGTCGCGTCACTGCTCGTGATGGGCGTATCCACCACCGCAATCGGCTTCGTGCCCGGCTACGACGCGATCGGCACGCTCGCGCCGGTGCTGCTGTGCGTGCTGCGCTTCGGCCAGGGGATCGGCCTCGGCGGCGAATGGGGCGGCGCCGCGCTGCTCGCGACCGAGCATGCGCCGCAGGGCAAGCGCGGCTGGTTCGGCATGTTCCCGCAGCTCGGGCCCTCGGTCGGCTTCCTGATGTCGAACGGCCTGTTCTTCGCGCTCGCGTTGTCGCTGTCGGACGAGCAGTTCCGCAGCTGGGGCTGGCGCATCCCGTTCCTGGTCAGCGCGGTGCTCGTCGCGCTCGGCCTGTACGTGCGACTCAAGATCACCGAAACGCCCGCGTTCCAGGCCGCGCTCGATCGCAACGAGCGCGTACGCGTGCCGGTCGCGACCCTCGTCACGCAACACTGGCAGCCGACGCTGCTCGGCGCGCTCGCGATGGTCGTCTGCTACACGCTGTTCTATATCTCGACGGTGTTTTCGCTGTCGTACGGCGTGTCGGCGCTGCATATTCCGCGCCAGAGCTTCCTCGGCCTGCTGTGTTTCGCGGTCGTGTTCATGGGACTCGCGACGCCGCTGTCCGCGTGGGCATCCGATCGCTTCGGCCGCAAACCGGTACTCGTCGTGGGCGCGATCGCCGCGCTGCTGTCGGGTTTCGCGATGGAACCGCTGCTCGGCAGCGGCTCGATGCCGCTCGTCGCGCTGTTCCTGACGATCGAGCTGTTCCTGATGGGCGTGACGTTCGCGCCGATGGGCGCGCTGCTGCCGGAACTGTTCCCGACCAACGTCCGCTATACGGGTGCGGGGGTCGCGTACAACCTCGGCGGGATCCTCGGCGCGTCGATCGCGCCGTACATCGCGCAACTGCTGGCGGCGCGCGGCGGGCTGTCGTGGGTCGGCGGATATGTATCGGTTGCGGCGGCCATCAGCCTGATCGGCGTGCTGCTGATGCGCGAAACGCGCGACGCGTCGCTCGTCTGAGTCTCCGGGGCGACCCGGGTTGCGCGGTGGCCGGCGCTGCCTATACTCGATCCCGGGTGCGCCGCCGCGCGCCCCCGGGATCCCGCCCCGAAGGAGCCGCCGCCATGAACATCCGCCTCGGCAATGCCGATCTCGTCCTGATCCTCGCGCTTGCGCTCGGTGGCGCGCTCCTGCTCGCGCTGCGCTTCCGGCCGAAGACGTGGCGCAGCCTCGTGTTCGAGGCGCTGCTGGCGAACCTGGCGGCGATCGCCGCCGTCGTCACGGTCGAGGCGCTGCTCGCCTGAACCGGCCCGCCCCGCTTCGTCAGGCGGTCAGTCGCGCGCGCTGCGCGCCGTAGGCCGGGCAGACCGTATCGATCGCGTCCAGCGCCTCCTCGACCAACGGCATCGCGCCCGGCTCGCCGATGGACAGGGCATTCGGCGCGCCGCCGATCCCGCAATGGTGCCGCGACGTCGCGACGAAAATCATCACGGTCGGCCGCTGCAACGCGTGCGCCATGTGCACGAACCCCGTATCGACCCCCACCACGAGCGCAGCCCGGCCAAGCGCCGCACCGAGTTCGCGCACCGTCATCGCGGGCAGCACGACCGCCCCCGGCGCGCGCGCGGCGATGTCCTGCGCGTCATCGTGCTCGGCAGCCGATCCCCACGGCAACAGCACGCGCACGCCGCGCGCCATCATCTGCGTGGCGAGCGCGGCCCAGTGATCGGCCGGCCATTTCTTGTCGGGGTTGGACGTTGCATGGAACAACAGCATGAACGGTGCGCCGTCGGTCACGGCCGTCGGCAGGTTCGCGTCCTGCGGCGGGACGATGCCGTACGTGGCGACACCCTCGGGCGCGTAACCGAGCGCCTCGCCCGCGCTCACGCGCATCCCGTGCCAGGCGTCGCAATCCGGCCGCGGGCCGAAGCGATGCGAATACGCGAAGCGTGCGCCCGTTTCGCCGAGATCCTGCGTCTGGTAGCCGATGCGGCGCGCGGCGCGCGCCAGCACCGAAATGATCGCGCTCTTGTAGACGCCGTGCAGGTCGATCACCGCATCGTAGCGGTGCGCCCGCAGCGCGCCGATCGACGCCGAGATCGCCTTCAGGTCGCCGCGATTGCGCATCTTCTTGAAACGGCGCAGCGGCGCGCAAAGGACATGGCTGACGCCCGGATGCCAGCGCACGACCTCCGCGCACGATTCGTCCACCGCCCAGTCGACCGTTACGCCGGGAAAGGCGCGATGCAGATCCGCGACGACAGGCAGCGTCTGGACGACGTCGCCGAGCGACGTCACTTTCACGATGAGGATGCGTTTCACGTTTGCGGGGAAGAGCCAGCCATTTGGGGATGCTAACGACGGATACCCGCCGCGAACATTACTCTTGAATTACATTTGCAACGAAATGCTACAAGCTTGCGAAACCCTGTCGCCCACTTTGCGGCCCCGGTTCCTTTTTATAATGTCTCCTTTGCCCGATGGCCCCGCCGATGCCACGCCCCGCTCTTGCCGCCCTTCCCGCCCTGTTTCCCGCCCTCACCCGACGCTCGCTGAGAATCTGGCGCCAGTACGGCGTTTTCTGGCTCGGCGCGATCGTCGTCGGCCTCGCGGCCGTGCTCTACGCGCGACTGATCGACTGGGGCTATGAAAGCTTCCGCACGATGCGCGATCACGCCGCGTGGCTGCCGCTGCTGCTGACGCCGGCAATCGCCGCGGTGTCGGTATGGATCACGCGCCGCTTCTTCCGCGGCGCTGAGGGCAGCGGCATCCCGCAGGTGATCGCGACGCTGCATGCGCGCCCGAGCGCGTTCGGCTCCCGGCTGCTGACGCTGCGCATCCTGTTCGGCAAGGTGCTGGTGTCGTTCCTCGGCATCCTGGGCGGCTTCACGATCGGCCGCGAAGGGCCAACCGTGCAGGTCGGCGCGGCGCTGATGTTCAACCTGCGGCGCTTCTACCCGCGCTCGAACGCGCAGATCGAACGCCAGCTGGTGCTCGCCGGCGCGGCGGCCGGGCTGTCGGCCGCGTTCAATACGCCGCTCGCCGGGATCGTGTTCGCGATCGAGGAACTGACGCGCAGCTTCTCCGCGCGCGCCAGCGGCGTGCTGATCACCGCGATCATACTCGCCGGCGTCGTCGCGCTCGGCCTGAACGGCAACTACACGTATTTCGGTACGATCGATGCCGGCCCCCATTTCCCGAAACTGCTGGCGCTCGCGGTGCTGGTCACCGCGATCGTGACGGGAATCGCGGGCGGGCTGTTCTGCTGGCTGCTGCTCAACACGGGACGCTGGCTGCCCGCGCGGCTGCTGGGCCTGTATCGCGAGCGGCCGATCGCGTTCGCCGCGCTGTGCGGCTTCGCGATCGCCGTCGTCGGCCTCGTATCGGGCGGCACGACCTTCGGCAGCGGCTATGCCGAAGCACGCGGCCTGCTCGACGGCAGCCAGCATCTGTCGGTGTTCTACCCGTTCCTGAAAATGGTGTCGATGGTCGCATCGTACCTGCCGGGCATCCCCGGCGGGATCTTCGCCCCTTCGCTGTCGATCGGCGCAGGGTTCGGCAACCTGCTGCACGTCGTGTTCAGCAACATGAGCCTGCCGATGCTGATCGCGCTCGCGATGGTGGGCTACATGGCGGCCGTCACGCAGTCGCCGATCACGTCGTTCGTGATCGTGATGGAGATGATCAACGGTCACGCACTCGTGATTTCGCTGATGGCCACCGCGTTGGTGTCGAGCCGCGTATCGCGCTTCTTCGCGCCGCCGCTCTACGAAACGCTCGCGCTGCGCTATCTCGCGCCGCCCGTCGCGGCCGCGGAACCGGCCGCGGCAGCCGCGGCGAGCACGACGGTGGCAACCGGCATCACCGAGCCGCAGGATGCGGCCGCCGCGCCCGCCGACCCGCTCGACACGCTGCGCGACGAAGGTGGTGAAGTGCCGCCCGCCGCCGCACCGACCGAAGGCGCCGCCGATGCGCCGGCGCCGCACGACGACGAGCCGGCCGCGGCCGGGACCAACGGCGCGGCGCAACCCGGCCCGCGCAACGCTCAGTAGATCACGACGGGTGCCGGCCGGTAGTACACGGGCCGCGCCGGCACGACGATGCACCCGGCCAGCGTGATCGCGACGAGCACGATGGCGATTGCGGTTCTTTTCATCGCCCGCCCCCCCATCACGCCCAGTGGCCACGGGTCCAGAACCAGTTCGGACCGCGCTGGTCCCAATGGCCCGGCACCCATTGCATGCCGACGCGCTCGGCCTCCCAGTGGCCGCCGATCCACACGTAGCGGCCATGCTCCCAGTGCCAGTGCCCGCGATCCCACACATAGCCCACGCGCGCGGACGGCACGACCTCGTAGCGCACCGGCGGCGGCGCATTCGGCGCGACGATGACGACTTCCTCGGTGCGCACGGCGACCGGCTCGGCGACGACCACGCGGCCCTGCGGCGCGATCACGGGTGTGCCGACGAGAATCTCGTCCGCATGCGCGGCGAGCGGCGCGACGACGGCTGACAGGCTCGCGGCAAGCAGGGCGAGCGAAACGATACGACGTTGAACAGTAGAGACAGCCATCACAACCTCCAGGTTGAACAAGTTACGCGAGCGTATTCGTTCAATGCGGGAGGACCGGTAACGGCCGACAGGCGCCGTGTTACGGCGTGCCCGAAAGTGCAACAGGGCGTAAGACGCGCACGGCGGCGAGTGCCGCCGTGCGGAGGGACACAGGTAGCACTCAGGCCTGCGGGATCTCGATCTTCACTTCGAGGACTTCGAGATCGTCCTGGCGCTCGAGGCTCACGCGGATGTCATCGTTCGAAATATGGACGTACTTCGAGATGACCGCGACCAGCTCCTTCTGCAGCGCCGGCAGGTAATCCGCCGGCGGGCGGCCGCCGACGCGCTCGTGCGCGATGATGAGCTGCAGGCGCTCCTTCGCGACCGATGCGGACTTCTTCTTCTCACCGAGGAGAAACGAAAGGATGGACATTGGCGGCCTCCGTTACTTGCTGCCGAAGAGGCGCTGCAGCAGGCCCGGCTTCTGGTAATCGGTGAAGCGCAGCGGCTTGTCTTCACCGAGGAAGCGCGCGACGACGTCCTTGTACGCTTCCGCCACGTCGGTGCCGTCGATATGCACGGCCGGCAAGCCCTGGTTCGACGCATGCAGGACGGCTTCCGACTCGGGCACCACGCCGATCAGCTTGATGCGCAGGATCTCGCTGATGTCCTCGAGCGACAGCATCTCGCCTTCGCTGACGCGCTTCGGGCTGTAGCGCGTGATCAGCAGGTGTTCCTTGATCGGATCCTTGCCTTCGGTCGCACGCTTCGTCTTCGACGACAGGATGCCGAGAATGCGGTCGGAGTCGCGCACCGACGACACTTCCGGGTTCGTGACGATCAGCGCTTCATCCGCGAAGTACATCGCGTGCAGCGCGCCCGCCTCGATGCCGGCCGGCGAATCGCAGACGATGTATTCGAAGTCCATCGCGGTGAGGTCGTTCAGCACCTTCTCGACGCCTTCGCGCGTGAGCGCATCCTTGTCGCGCGTCTGCGACGCCGGCAGGATGAACAGGTTCTCGCACTTCTTGTCCTTGATCAGCGCCTGGTTCAGGTTCGCTTCGCCCTGGATCACGTTCACGAGGTCGTACACCACGCGGCGCTCGCAGCCCATGATGAGATCGAGGTTGCGCAGGCCGACGTCGAAGTCGATCACGGCCGTCTTGTGGCCGCGCAGCGCGAGACCGGACGCAAAGCTCGCGCTCGTCGTCGTCTTGCCCACGCCGCCCTTGCCCGAGGTCACCACGATGATTTTTGCCATTTACCCAATACCCTGTGTTCGTCAATGAGAGCCGATCGATCCGGAGCGCACCGCGTGTATTACGTCAGGCGCAGCGGTTCAATCATCAGTTTTTCCTCTTCGAGCCGGATCTGCACCGCTTTCCCCAGTACATCGGCGGGCAACGGGTTCTCGGTTGTTCGATAGATACCCGCGATCGAAATCAGTTCCGGCTCGAGACACGTGCAGAAAATGCGCGCGTCGTGATTGCCGTGCACGCCCGCGAGTGCGCGGCCGCGCAACGGCGCGTAGATGTGGATATTGCCTTCCGCGATGATCTCCGCGCCGTGACTGACCGGCGCAAGCACCACGAGGTCTCCTTTCGCGTAAATCTGCTGCCCCGAACGCAACGGCCGGTCGATCACGAGCGTCTGGCCGCCCGGCTGGTTCGACACCGGCACCGACTCGGACGCCTGGTCGGGCGCCGCCGCGGCTGCTGCTGCGACGACGGCCTCGGCGACCGGCGACGCCTCCGCGCCCTCGGCCGGTTTCGCGGCCGGCACGCGGCGATCGCGCGCCTCGAGCAACGGCAGGCCGGCTTCCCCCGCCCAGCCCTGCGTGGCCAGCGCGACGACACCCACCGGGCGCATCCGCACGTCGTTCAGCATCTGGCGGATGTCCGCCAGCGCGACGCGTTCGCCGTCCGCCAGGCGGCGGACGTCGATCGCGACGACATCGTCGGCGAAAAACTCGGGAGTCGCTTCGAAGCGCTTGACCAGTTCGGTACGCAACGCATCGAGATCGGTCGTCTTCACGGTGAACAGCAACGTGTCGACCGATCCGCTGCGCAGCTCGAAGAATGGCGATTTTTTAAGCGACATGGACACTCTGCAAAAATTTTTTGCGTATTTTACAGGCGTCCACGCGCGCGGCCATTATTTTTGGGGAACCGGGTTGCAGCGGCCCGGGCGGGCGCGCAACCGGAAAGCGGGCTGGCAAGCGGGCGACCGGACCTTCATCGCGCCGCGCGGCCCGCGTTCTGACGTCGCGTCAGTGCTTCACCTGCGACACGTACAGCGATTTCATCGCGCCGGGCATCCGCGCGATCGGCGCGTGTTCGCCGGTGTTGCCGAAACCCGCGCGCTCGTAGAAGCGGATCGCGTTGCGGTTCGCATCGGCAATCCACGCGTAGACGTCCTGGGCGCCGCGCTCGGCGAGCCAGGCGGTGGCCGTCTCCAGCAGCAGCACGCCGCCGCGCAGATGGCGCACCGCGTGCGCGACCCACAGCTCGCTGACGAACGCACGCCGATCGGGCGTATTGTCGAAATACGCGCCGATCATGCCGGCCGGATGGCCTTCGGTATACAGCAGGAAAGTCGTCGACTCGTCGGACACGGCGCGCTGCGCGGCAATCGCCGACGCTGCGTTCGTTTCGACGTTCAGCAATTCGGCCTCCGGCGCTTCGCCGGGCGCGTAGGGCTCGCGCAGCGATGCAGCGCGGAGTTCGCGATACACGCCGCCCTGGTCGGCAACGATACGACGAACGGTCAAGGTCGAACTCATGCAGGCACAGCCCCCTTCGGACAGCAAGCTACTAGCTTCAACCGAAAGCGGGGCATGAGTCAAATCGTAATTTTCAAATGGCAGCGCGAATCGAAAGGCGGCAGGCACTGCGGGCGGCCATGCGGCCAGCCCGTGTGCAGGTGCAGCATCGGCGCATCGACGCGGCAAACGGATGACCACCGTGACGGCTTCATTCGACGCCTGGCACCAGTCGCCTTGCGGCAAGAGGCAGTCGCAGGTCGGGCCCCGTGAATTTCATCATGAAGGGCGTAATGATCCGTAATATTGGTAACACCGAAGCAAGCGACATGGGTCGCCATCCCGCTCCGTATATTGCGACGCAACATTTGTTGCGAACCTGCAGCGTCGACGCCAGTTCTCGTCACGGCACGCCATCCGTCTGACAAACCTGCCGCCCGCGCGGGCCGATCCGGTCATTCCCGCATGTTTCAATCGGCGTGCGCGGGCCCTTCCCTGCCTGCGCCGCACGCGCGCCGCCGTTTGGAGCCGCACGCCTAGTGCCGGAGTTTGGCAAGCGTGCACATGGGTCGTATAACAGGCAGAACCGGACGACGATCCGGTTCAACCGCGCGTGCGTCGCGGGCCAACGAGAATTCGAACAACCGTACAGGCGGCCGCCTTCGGGCCGGCCGGCAGGAGGGAGACAATGGCAATGACCGACGGATCGGCTTCGGGCTGGTCGGATGGCAAGCGTTACCTGTGGCTGCTCGGCGCACTGACGATCACGCTGCCGATTCTCGCCGCCCAGCTCGCGCTGTCGACGGGCCTGCACGTGTTCTGGTGGTTCGGCCCCCTGTTCGCATTCGGCGTGATCCCGATCCTCGACACGCTGATCGGCGACGATCGCGACAATCCGCCCGAGGCCGTGGTGCCACACCTCGAACGGGAGCGCTACTACCGGCTGATCGTCTATCTCGCGACCCTCGTCGAATACGTCGCGTTCTTCGCGTGCGTATGGATCGTCGGCACGCACGCGCTCGCCTGGTACGACTACGTCGGCTTCGCGCTGTCGCTCGGCGCCGCGACGGGCATCTCGATCAACACCGCGCATGAACTCGGGCACAAGACCGACCGCTTCGAGCGCTGGCTCGCGAAGATCACGCTCGCGCCGGTCGCATACGGCCATTTCTACGTCGAGCACAATCGCGGCCACCATGTACGTGTCGCGACGGCCGAGGATCCGGCGAGCGCGCGCTACGGCGAATCGTTCTGGGCCTTCCTGCCGCGCACCGTGACCGGCAGCATCCGCTCCGCGTGGCGGCTCGAGAAGGCCCGCCTCGAACGGCTCGGGCATTCGCCGTGGACCTGGCGCAACGAGGTGCTGCACGCATGGGCGATGACCGTCGTCGTGTGGGGCATCGCGATCGCGATGGCCGGCAAGGTCGTGATCCCGTTCCTCGTGATCCAGGCCGTCTACGGCGCGTCGCTGCTCGAAGTCGTGAACTACGTCGAGCACTACGGGCTCGGCCGCCGCAAGCTGCCGAACGGCCGCTACGAACGCTGCACGCCGCAGCATTCGTGGAACAGCAATCACGTCGTCACCAACCTGTTCCTGTACCAGTTGCAGCGGCATGCCGACCATCACGCGAATCCGACGCGCTCGTATCAGGCGCTGCGCCACTTCGACGATTCGCCGCAACTGCCGGCCGGCTACGCGACGATGATCCTGTTCGCGTACGTGCCGCCGCTCTGGTATCGCGTGATGAACCCGCGGGTGGTCGCGCACTACGGCGGCAACATGGCGCAATCGAACATCAAGCCGTCGATCCGCGCCCGGGTGCTCGCGCAATATCCGGCCACAGTTTGACTCTGCTCCTGCGACGCGGACGAGATCTCGCCGACGATCGTCGTGACGCGCTGCACCGCATCGACGATCTCGTGAATCGACTCGCCCGCGCGGCCGATCAGCACGGCGCCTTCGTCAACCCGCTGCGTCGACTGCTCGATGAGCCTCTTGATCTCCTTCGCGGCGACGACACGCGTCCCCGCGATCCGGACAGACTGAACTGCCGACGCTGGCCACTGCGCAGCAAGACGTATGGAACACGGTCGCTATCGTATCGGCACATTCCGATGCATCGATGGTCGATGCTGTTGCCACCGCAACGCCTTGCGACACACGATTTAGCAAGCCCAAAACGAAAAACCCCTTGATCCTTCCGGATCAAGGGGCTTCGTATTTTGGCGGAGAGGGTGGGATTCGAACCCACGGTACGGGGAAACCGTACGCCTGATTTCGAGTCAGGTACATTCGACCACTCTGCCACCTCTCCTTCCTTGCTGCTTTACTGCATTTCGCGTTTGGTCGTTTCCGCGAAAGAAAAGATTATAGAACGATCTCTTCGAATCTCACAAGCCCTTTTTGCAAATTTTTTTGCGAGGGCTTGAAGCGATCGCCGGCGCGCGACCTTACGACGCCTGTGCCGGCGCGTCGATACGCTCGATGCCGCCCATGTACGGACGCAGCACTTCCGGCACCGTGACCGAGCCGTCCGCGTTCTGGTAGTTCTCCAGCACCGCGACGAGCGTGCGGCCGACCGCAAGGCCCGAACCGTTGAGCGTATGCACGAGTTCCGGCTTGCCCTGTGCGTTGCGGAAACGCGCCTGCATCCGGCGCGCCTGGAACGCCTCGGTGTTCGAGCAACTCGAGATCTCGCGATAGGTGTTCTGCGCAGGCAGCCACACTTCGAGGTCGAACGTCTTCGCGGCCGAGAAGCCCATGTCGCCCGTGCACAGCGTGATCACGCGGTACGGCAGGCCGAGCTTCTGCAGGATCGCTTCCGCATGGCCGACCATCTCGTCGAGCGCCGCGTACGACGCATCCGGCGCGACGACCTGCACCATCTCGACCTTGTCGAACTGGTGCTGGCGGATCATCCCGCGCGTGTCGCGGCCATACGAACCGGCTTCCGAGCGGAAGCACGGCGAATGCGCGGTCAGCTTGATCGGCAACGCGGAGCCTTCGACGATCGACTCGCGCACGGTGTTCGTCAGCGAGATTTCCGACGTGGAGATCAGGTATTGCGTGACCTTGTTCTCCTCGCCGCCCTTCTCGACGCGGAACATGTCGTCCGCGAACTTCGGCAGCTGGCCCGTACCGTACAGGATCTCGGGGTTCACGATGTACGGCGTATACGCTTCGGTGTAGCCGTGCTGCTGCGTATGCGTGTCGATCATGAACTGCGCGAGCGAGCGGTGCAGGCGCGCGATCGAGCCGCGCAGCATCGTGAAGCGCGCGCCGGCGAGCTTTGCGCCGGTCTCGAAATCGAGGCCGAGCGGCGTGCCGACGTCGACGTGATCCTTCACCTCGAAGTCGAACTGGCGCGGCGTGCCCCAGCGGCGCACCTCGACGTTGTCGGCTTCGTCCTTGCCGACCGGCACGCTTTCATGCGCGACGTTCGGCATACCGAGCATCAGGTCGGACAGGCGCGCCTGGATGTCGCCGAGCTTGGCTTCCCCCGCCTTCATTTCGTCGCCGATCCCGCCGACCTCGGCCATCACGGCCGACGTGTCCTCGCCCTTGCCCTTCATCGCACCGATCTGCTTCGACAGGCTGTTGCGGCGCGCCTGGAGCTCTTCGGTGCGGGTCTGGATCGCGCGGCGTTCCGCTTCGAGGGCGGAGAACGCGGCGATGTCGAGGGTGTAGCCGCGATCGGCGAGGCGCTTCGCGACGCCGTCGAGGTCTTTGCGCAGCAACTGGATGTCGAGCATGGGAGGACTTGGAGAATCGTTGTGTAAGACGGGAATTCTAACGCACCGCAGGGCCGCCAAGGCACTGGACGGACGGACTATGCTGCAAACGGGCGATGACCGTGGCGCGATGGCCATGGCAGTATCGCGTTGCCGGCCCGCCCGTCGGCACCCGCGAAATCGCGCGGCATCGAAGCGCCGCGGATCGCGAAACGCCCGCGCGGGCCCGCGGCGGCGCATCGAGCAAGGCGCCCGCCCCACGTCACAGCACCCCAAGGAAGCCGATGGCCATCGAACTGGACAAGGAAATACGCGACCGCGCGATCGCGTCACTGCAACGCTATTTCACAGAAAACATGGATGAGCCGATCGGCAATATCCAGGCCGGCGCGCTGCTGCATTTCTTCGTCGAGGAGATCGGCCCGGTGATCTACAACCTCGCGATCGCCGACGCGCAGTCGAGCCTGCACACGCGCATCGCCGAACTCGACATCGAATGCCATCAGGAGCCGTTCGACTACTGGAAGAAGCAGCCGGCACGCAAGCGCTGACGCGAGCCACGAGCATGCCGGCCGCTCCGGGCCGCGCCGTCAGTCCTTCTTGCCAGCTTCGCGATCGAGTTCGCGCAGCCACGCAAGCTTGTCGGCGATCTTCGATTCGAGCCCGCGCGGCACCGGCTTGTACCAGCGCGGTTCGCGCATCCCGTCCGGCAGGTACGTCTCGCCGGCCGCATACGCATTCGGCTCGTCGTGCGCGTAGCGATAGGCGTGACCGTAGCCGAGTTCCTTCATCAGCTTGGTCGGCGCGTTGCGCAGGTGCACGGGCACCTCGCGCGACTTGTCCTGCTTCACGAACGCCATCGCCTGGTTGAACGCGTTGTAGCCCGCGTTGCTCTTCGCCGCGCACGCGAGATAGATCACCGCCTGCCCGAGCGCGAGCTCGCCTTCCGGCGAGCCGAGCCGCTCGTAGGTTTCGGCCGCGTCGTTCGCCACCTGCAGCGCGCGCGGATCGGCCAGGCCGATGTCTTCCCACGCCATCCGCACGATCCGCCGCGCGAGGTACTTCGGATCCGCGCCGCCATCGATCATCCGGCAGAACCAGTACAGCGCACCGTCCGGGCTCGAACCGCGCACCGACTTGTGCAGCGCCGAGATCTGGTCGTAGAAGTTGTCGCCGCCCTTGTCGAAGCGCCGCGCGTTCAGCGTCATCGCGCTGCTGACGAAATCGGCGTCGATCGTCGCGACGCCCGCCGACGTGGCCGCCGTCTGCGCCTGCTCGAGCAGGTTCAGGAAGCGCCGCGCGTCGCCGTCCGCATAACCGACCAGCGTATCGATCGCCTTGTCGTCGAACGCGAGGCCGTCGAGCGCGATTTCCTGTGCGCGCTTCAGCAACTGGCGCATCTCGTCGTCGTCCAGCGACTTCAGCACGTACACCTGCGCACGCGACAGCAACGCCGAATTGACCTCGAAGCTCGGGTTCTCGGTCGTGGCGCCAATGAAGGTCACGAGCCCCGACTCGACGAACGGCAGCAACGCGTCCTGCTGCCCCTTGTTGAAGCGGTGGATCTCGTCGACGAACAGGATCGTGTGGCGGCCGGTGCGGTTCAGCGTGTCCTTCGCCTGCTCCATCGACTCGCGGATGTCCTTCACGCCGCCGAGCACCGCGGACAGCGCGATGAATTCGCAGTCGAACGCGAGCGCGGTGAGCCGCGCGAGCGTCGTCTTGCCGACGCCGGGCGGCCCCCACAGGATCATCGAATGCGGCTTGCCCGATTCGAACGCGAGCCGCAGCGGCTTGCCTTCGCCCAGCAAATGCGTCTGGCCGATCACCTCGGCGAGCGTCTTCGGCCGCAGCGCCTCGGCGAGCGGCCGGCGCGGCTCGACTTGAAACAGATCGGACATGAACCCTCGCTCCACATCAAACAGTCGCGGCCGAACCGGCCGCCGGACCCGACATTATGACAGCCGCGCGACGGCACCGCCGTGCCTGCCGCCCGCGCCCGGTGCCCGCGCCCGAAAACAACACGGGCCTGCCGTCGCCGGCAGGCCCGTTGCGAACAAACGGCGTGCGGCGCCGGTCAGCCGGTAATCACGTCGGCGCCCTTCGGCACGACGAACTTGAACGTATCGCCCTTCAGCGGCGGATTCGTCTGGATGTTCGTAAACGTCAGCAGCGTGACGTTGCCGAACACGTCGTGCAGCTCCATCGCGGCGAGCGTGCCGTTGCGAAAGCCGATGCCGATCCGCTGGAACTGCGTGTCCTGCGCCTTCGGCAGCATCTCGAGCCACTCGATGCCACCCTTCTCGCCGGCATCGCGCAGCGTGTAGTTCTTGTCGAGATCGTTGCTGCCGAACAGGATCGCGGCCGGGCTCGCGCCCAGCGCGCCGTTCAGCTTGCGCTCGGTCACCTGGTTCAGGTCGCGGTCATACACGTAGAGCTTCTCGCCGTCGGCCTGCAGCACCTGCTGGTACGGCTTCTGGTACGTCCAGATGAACTTGCCCGGGCGCGCGAACACGAACGTGCCGCTCGAATTGTCGGTGGGCTTCGGCACGGCCTGCGCGGCGCTCGCGCCCTTCGCCGGCGCCTTGACGATCTGCTGCGTGAAGTCGCCCTTCGCCGAACGCACCTGCGACACGAACGCCTTCAGTTGCTCGGTGCCGCCCGCGAACGCGTGCGTCGCCGCGAGCATCAGCGATGCGCCGGCGAGCGCCGCGCCGAGCCAGCGCCGCGTCGAACGGAGGGACATTGCGAACGAATGTTGCTGCATATTGCGGTTTTCTCCCTGGGTGGCCGGCGCCGCGAACGCCGCGGACTCATTCCGCGTCGCGCGCCGGCACAAGAATTTCGCGGTTGCCGCTCGACGACATCGCCGACACGAGCCCCGACTGCTCCATCTGCTCGAGCAGCCGCGCCGCGCGGTTATAGCCGATCCGCAGGTGCCGCTGCACGAGCGAGATCGACGCGCGGCGGTTCTTGATGACGATCTCGACCGCCTGGTCGTACAGCGGATCAGACTCGCCGCCGCCTTCGCCGGTTCCCGCGCCGGCCGAGCCCTCGTCGCCGTCGGCGGTGCCGCCTTCGAGCAGGCCCTCGACGTAGTTCGGCTCGCCCTGCTCCTTGAGCTTCTCGACGACGCGGTGCACTTCGTCGTCGGCGACGAACGCGCCGTGCACGCGCACCGGCAGCCCGCTGCCCGGCGGCAGGTACAGCATGTCGCCCATCCCGAGCAGCGATTCGGCGCCCATCTGGTCGAGAATCGTGCGCGAGTCGATCTTCGACGACACCTGGAATGCGATCCGGGTCGGCACGTTCGCCTTGATGAGGCCCGTGATCACGTCGACCGACGGACGCTGCGTCGCGAGGATCAGGTGGATGCCGGCCGCGCGCGCCTTCTGCGCGATCCGTGCAATCAGTTCCTCGACCTTCTTGCCGACGACCATCATCAGGTCGGCCAGCTCGTCGATCACCACGACGATGTTCGGCAGGCGGCCGAGCGGCTCGGGATCTTCCGGCGTCAGGCTGAACGGATTCGGCAGCTTCTCCTCGCGCTTCGCGGCCTCGTCGATCTTGTTGTTGTAGCCCGCGAGGTTGCGCACGCCGAGCTTGCTCATCAGCTTGTAGCGGCGCTCCATCTCCGCGACCGTCCAGTTCAGCGCGTGGCCGGCCTGGCGCATGTCGGTGACGACCGGGCACAGCAGGTGCGGAATGCCTTCGTAGACGCTCATTTCGAGCATCTTCGGATCGATCAGGATCAGGCGCACCTGCTCGGCGGTCGCTTTATACAGCAGCGACAGGATCATCGCGTTGATCCCGACCGACTTGCCCGAGCCGGTCGTACCGGCGACCAGCAGGTGCGGCATCTTCGCGAGATCCGCGCACACCGGCTTGCCGCCGATGTCCTTGCCGAGGCTGAGCGTGAGCGCCGACGATGCGGCCGCGTACACCTCGGAACCGATGATCTCGGACAGGTGCACCGTCTGGCGGCGCTGGTTCGGCAGCTCGAGCGCCATGTAGTTCTTGCCGGGAATCGTCTCGACGACGCGGATCGACACGAGCGACAGCGAGCGCGCGAGATCCTTCGCGAGGTTGACGATCTGGCTGCCCTTCACGCCGGTGGCCGGCTCGATCTCGTAGCGCGTGACGACCGGGCCCGGATACGCGGCCACGACGCTCGCCTCGACGCCGAAATCCTTCAGCTTCTTCTCGATCAGGCGCGACGTGAATTCGAGGGTATCGGCCGAAATCGCCTCCTGCGCCTTCGGCGCGGGGTCGAGCAGCGACACCGGCGGCAGCGTCGAATCGCCCGGCAGGTCGGTGAAGAGCGGCACCTGGCGCTCGCGCTCGACGCGCTCGGACTTCGCCGGCGTGACGACCGGCGGCACGATCGTCACGGGCTCGTGATCCTCGATGCGCACGCGCTCCTCTTCGACCTTGCCTTCGCGGCGCACGGCCGCGGCCTCGCCGAGCTTGCGGTCGCGCTCGGCCTCGCGGCGCAGCTTCGCGACATTGACGGCGGACAGGATCGCACCGCCGACGCGCTCGGCGACCGACAGCCACGAGAAGCGGAAATACAGCGACAGGCCGATCGCGAGCAGGATCAGCAGCAGCAGCGTGCCGCCGGTGAAGCCGAACGCGTGCGACATCGCGCCCGCCACGGCCTCGCCGATCACGCCGCCCGGCGCGCGCGGCAACTGCACCTTCAGCGACCACATGCGCAGCGCCTCGATGCCGTCGCACGCCAGCACGACGAGCACGAACGCGAAGATTTCGGTGAGCCAGCCGATCGGCCGCTCGGGTTCGTCCACGACCGCCTCGTGACGCGTGATGCGGCGGTAGTTGACGGCGATGCGCCGCGCGAGCGGCACGATCAGCCAGTAGGCCGACAGGCCGAACAGCAGCAGGATGATGTCGGCCGTCCAGGCGCCGACGCGGCCGGCCCAGTTCGAGATGTGGTCCACCTGGGCGGCGTGCGTCCAGCTCGGATCGCGCCGGCTGTAGCTCAGCAGAGCCATCACCAGAAATGCGCAGAGCGCGACCTGGAGAATCCAGCGGATCTCCGTGAGGAGCTTCGACATCCGGTGCGGCAACGCCTGTGCCTGGGCGGAATAAGGAGCTTTTGCCATGAATCCGTATAAAGAGGACGGGCTGCGCGCCCGCCTGTCGTTCGATCCCGCATATTGTAAGCGCTGCACCGGGCCGCCAAGTGTAAATGACGGTTACATAACAGGGCCGGGGTACGGCCGGCGCGGCGCATGCTCTCCGCGGCGGCCCTTTCCGCCCTTTCACTCCGGTGCGCGGTCCGGCCGGCCGCCCGCAGCCGCGCCGCCCCGGGCGGGTGCCTCGCCCCGCCCGCCCCGCGTGCGCGACCGTTGCGCCGCGAGACACTATCGCCGCGATTGAAACTCTCGTTCGGCAACGCAGCAACGGGGCCTTTATAATGCGCGTCTGATACCCATCTATGACGGCATCCCGGTCAACCCGGATCGTACGGCGAGCCCTACCCCGCCCGCCGCAGCCGACTTTTACGGATTCGCACATGTCCACGCCCAAACACGCCAAAGTCCTGATTCTCGGTTCCGGCCCCGCCGGCTACACGGCTGCCGTCTACGCGGCACGTGCCAACCTGTCCCCGGTGCTGATCACCGGCATCGCGCAGGGCGGCCAGCTGATGACCACGACCGACGTCGAAAACTGGCCGGCAGACGCGAAAGGCGTGCAGGGTCCGGAGCTGATGGCGCGCTTCCTCGAGCACGCCGAGCGCTTCAACACCGAAATCGTGTTCGACCACATCCACACCGCGAAGCTGCACGAGCAGCCGATCCGCCTGATCGGCGACTCGGGCGAATACACGTGCGACTCGCTGATCATCGCGACCGGCGCGTCCGCGCAGTATCTCGGCCTGCCGTCCGAAGAACATTTCATGGGCAAGGGCGTGTCGGCCTGCGCGACCTGCGACGGCTTTTTCTATCGCGGCCAGGAAGTCGCGGTGATCGGCGGCGGCAACACGGCCGTCGAGGAAGCGCTCTACCTGACGGGCATCGCGAAGAAGGTCACGGTGATCCACCGCCGCGACAAGTTCCGCGCGGAGCCGATCCTGATCGACCGCCTGCTGGAAAAGGAAAAGGAAGGCGCCGTCGTGATCAAGTGGGATCACGTGCTCGACGAAGTGACGGGCGAGGATTCGGGCGTCACGGGCCTGCGCATCAAGAACGTGAAGACCGGTGCGACGGAAGACCTCAGCGTGCAGGGCGTGTTCGTCGCGATCGGCCACAAGCCGAACACCGACCTGTTCCAGGGCCAGCTCGAGATGAAGGACGGCTACATCCTGACGAAGAGCGGCCTGCACGGCAACGCGACGTCGACGAGCGTGCCGGGCGTGTTCGCCGCCGGCGACGTGCAGGACAACGTGTACCGCCAGGCAATCACCAGCGCGGGCACGGGCTGCATGGCCGCGCTCGACGCGCAGCGCTACCTCGAAAGCCTGCACGACAAGAAGTAAGCCGCGAGACCGCTCGCGCCGGGCGCTACAATGGCGTCCGCTGCCGCGAAGCGGGCTCGACCGGAAAGCCGCTGCCGCCGTGCAGCGGCTTTTTTTTGCCCGCGCGCCCGAACGCGCCTGCCCTGTGTACCGAATCATGGCGAAGAACCAGCCCCATCCGAGCGATCCCGCGAAGCGGCAGATCGCCGCCCGTCCCGCGAACCCCGCGCCCGTCGCGCCGGCGCCCGCGCCCGATCCCGCCGCATTGCGCGGCCAGGGGCTCGCGGGCCTCGGCGCATTGCGCAAGTCGCTGCAAGGCGAAGCCGATCGCCGCGAACGCCAACGCGTCGAAACGGCCAAGGCCGAGCGCAAGGCGGAAGCCGACGCGAACCTGTTCCGCAACGAGATCGGCGCGATCCAGCCGCTCAATGCCCCGCCGCGCGCGGCAGCCGGCCGCACGCCGCCCGACCCGGTGCCGAAGCAGACGCAGCGCGACGAGGAAGCCGTGCTGAACGCGACGCTGTCCGACGAATTCGATCCCGAGACGCTGCTCGACAGCGACGACTCGCTGTATTACCACCGCCCCGGCATCAGCCGCGACGTCGTGCGCAAGCTGAGGAGCGGCGCGTGGATCGTGCAGGCGCAGATCGACCTGCACGGGATGCGGCGCGACGAGGCGCGCGACGCGCTCGCCGAGTTCATCCGCGAAGCCGGCAAGAAAGGGCTGCGCTGCCTGCGCGTGATCCACGGCAAGGGGCTCGGCTCGATCGGCAAGGAACCCGTGCTGAAGGGCAAGGTGCGCGCGTGGCTCGTGCAGAAGGAAGAAGTGATCGCGTTCTGCGAGGCGCGCGGCCACGACGGCGGCGCGGGCGCGGTGCTGGTCCTGCTGCAGCCGTTCGCGGCACCCGCCGACCGGGGGCCGCGTGCCGCATCCTAGGCTGACGCTCGCGATCGCGGTACTGGAGGCGATCGCCACGCTGGCCTTTGCGATCTCGGGCTTCATCGAGGCGCGCAAGAACCGTCTCGATTCGGTCGGCACGTTCGTCGTGGCGCTCGCCACCGCGTTCGGCGGCGGCACGCTGCGCGACATCCTGCTCGAGCGCCGCCCGTTCTACTGGGTCGTGCACGACGACTACGTGATCGCGATCTTCGTGCTCGCGCTGTTCGCGCCGTTCGTGCTGCGCATGCTGTCGCGGCTGTCGGCCGAGCGGCTGCTGCTCGTCGCCGATGCGATCGGGCTCGGGATCTTCAGCATCTCGGGCACGGCGATCGCGCTCGATGCCGAGATGCCGCGCTTCATCGCGGTGATGATGGGCGTGATTACCGGCGTGGTCGGCGGGATCATCCGCGACGTGCTGTGCAACGACATCCCGCTGATCCTGCGCGATTCGCGGCCGTACGCGACCTGTGCGTTCGTCGGCTGCTGGTTCTACCTGCTGCTCGTGTGGCTGCAGTTCGATTCCGTGTACAGCGTGCTGCTCGCGACCGGCTTCATCCTCGTCGCGCGGCTCGCGACCTTCAAGTTCGACGTGCGGCTGCCGCACTGAGCGCCGCCGCAACGCCGGACGCATCGCCAGAAACAAAAGGGGCCGCTCACGTCGAGACGGCCCCTTCTTCGTTCAGCGCGAACGCTGCCTCACGCGATCCGCTCTTCCGACGCCGGATCGAACAGCACGGCCTTCGACACGTCGAACAGCAGCGACTGCGTCTGCCCCGGCTGCGGGTTCGCGGCCGGATGCACGCGGCTCACGATCCGCTTGCCGTTCACCTGTGCGAACACGTGCGTGTCCGGCCCGGTCGGCTCGGTCACGTCGACGCGCACGTCGATCGGCTGCAGCTTCGACGCCTCGCCGTGGTGTGCGTTGCGCGCATCGGTGATGCGCTCCGGACGCAGCCCGAGGATCACCTCGCGGCCGACGTGGCCGTTCATCCGCTTCGCGTCGAACGGCAGGTTCAGCGCGCTGCGCGCGAGGCCCGTGTCGATCTCGAGCGCGATCCCGCTGCCCTGCTCGACCAGCTTGCCGTTGATGAAGTTCATCGGCGGCGCGCCGATGAAGCCCGCGACGAACAGGTTCGACGGCGAATCGTAGATCTCCTGCGGCGCGCCGAACTGCTGGACCACGCCGTCCTTCATCACCGCGATCCGGTCGCCGAGCGTCATCGCTTCGATCTGGTCGTGCGTCACGTAGACGATCGTCGTGCCGAGGCGCTGGTGCAGCAGCTTGATTTCCGCGCGCATCTCGATGCGCAGCTTCGCGTCGAGGTTCGACAGCGGCTCGTCGAACAGGAACAGCGACGGATCGCGGGCGAGCGCGCGGCCCATCGCGACACGCTGGCGCTGGCCGCCGGACAGCTGGCCCGGCTTGCGGTCGAGCAGGTGCTGGATCTGCAGCATCTGCGACACGCGGTCGACGATCTGCTGCTGTTCGCTCTTCGGCACCTTGCGGATGTTCAGGCCGAACGAGATGTTCTCGCGCACCGTCATCGACGGGTACAGCGCGTAAGACTGGAACACCATCGCGATGTCGCGATCCTTCGGCGACAGGTCGTTGACGACCTTGCCGTCGATGCAGATCTCGCCGCTCGTGACCGTCTCGAGCCCGGCGATCATGTTGAGCAGCGTCGATTTCCCGCAGCCCGAGCCGCCGACCAGGATCAGGAACTGTCCGTCCTCGATCTCGATGTCGACACCCTTCAGGACCGGCACCCCGTTCGGGTAGGTCTTGTACACGTCACGGATGGAAAGGCTTGCCATGCTGTGAATCCTCTGTCTCGTCTCGCGCGGCGCACTCCGGCGCCGCGTCGGGTTCGTTTCGATGCGCCGCGCGCGAGGCGCGGCCGGTTCGTCGTATCGGATGAAGCCGCGCTTACCCCTTCACCGCGCCCGCCGTCAGCCCGCGCACGAAATAGCGGCCGGCGACGATGTAGACGAGCAGCGTCGGCAGCGCGGCGATGATCGCGCCGGCCATGTCGACGTTGTACTCCTTCACGCCCGTCGACGTGTTGACGAGGTTGTTCAGCGCAACCGTGATCGGCATCGAATCGACGCCGGAGAACACGATCCCGAACAGGAAGTCGTTCCAGATCTGCGTGAACTGCCAGATCAGGCACACCATGAAGATCGGCAGCGACACCGGCAGCAGGATCTTCGTGAAGATCGTGAAGAAGCCGGCGCCGTCGATGCGCGCGGCCTTCACCAGCTCGGCCGGCACGCTCACGTAGAAGTTGCGGAAGAACATCGTCGTGAACGCGATCCCGTACACGACGTGCACGAACACGAGGCCCGGAATCGTGTTGGCAAGGCCGAGCATCCCCTGCAGGCGCGCCATCGGCAGCAGGATCACCTGGAACGGGATGAAGCAGCCGACCAGCATCATCGTGAACAGCGCGTCGGCGCCGCGAAAGCGCCAGTGCGTGAGCACGTAGCCGTTGAACGCGCCGATCAGCGACGAGATCAGCACGGCCGGAATCACCATCTGCAGCGAGTTCAGGAAGAACGGCTTCATCCCGTCGCAGCGCACGCCGGTACAGGCGCCGCTCCACGCCTTCACCCACGGGTCGACGGTCCAGCTGGTGGGCGGCGTCAGCAGGTTGCCGGTACGCAGCTGGTCGAGATCCTTGAACGACGTCGACAGCATCACGTAGATCGGGAACAGGAAATACAGCGCGAACAGGATCAGTGCCGCGTAGATCACTGCCCGGCTGATCGTCATCTTAGGCTGCATTGCGGGTGCTCCTCGATTCCATATACATCAGCGGCACCAGCACCGCGACCACGGTCGCGAGCATCATCACCGAGGATGCCGCGCCGAGCCCGAGCTGGCCGCGGTTGAACGAAAACGTGTACATGAACATGGCCGGCAGCGACGACGACGTGCCCGGCCCGCCCGCCGTCAGCGCGACGACGAGGTCGAAGGTCTTGATCGTGATGTGGCAGAGGATCAGCAGCACCGAGAAGAACACCGGGCGCATGCTCGGGATCACGATCTTGCGGTAGATGGTCGGCAGCGTCGCGCCGTCCACCTGCGCGGCCTTGAAGATCTCGCTGTCGACGCCGCGCAGCCCCGCGAGGAACAGCGCCATCACGAAGCCGGTCGACTGCCACACGGCCGCGATGACCACGCAGAAGATCGCCTTGTCCGGATCGTCGAGCCAGCCGAACGAGAAGCTCGTCCAGCCCCAGTCGTGCATCACCTTCTCGAGGCCGAGGCCCGGGTTCAGGATCCACTGCCACGCGGTACCCGTGACGATGAACGACAGCGCCATCGGGTACAGGAAGATCGCGCGCAGCGCGCCTTCGTTGCGGATCCGCTGGTCGAGCAGGATCGCGAGGAACAGCCCGAGCGCGACGCAGATCGCGATGAACGGAATCCCGAACCACGCGAGGTTCGCGGCGGACGTCCACCACACGTCGTTCTGGAACAGGTCCGTGTAACGGCCGAAGCCGTCGAATTCGTAGTTCGGCAACAGCCGCGAATTGGTCAGCGACAGATAGCCGGTAATCAGGATGAAGCCGTAGATGAACACCACGGCGATCGCGACGCTCGGCGCAAGCACGAGCTTCGGGATCCAGCGATCGGCGAAGGCCGACATCGGCGACGTACGCCGTGCGGCGGCAGCGCCGGATCCGTTTCCGCTAAGAGGGGCAGCCACTTGATTCGACTCCTGGAACGAGGGCGGCGCAGGCCGGGCCGGCGCCGGTACGGCACGGGCCCGCGGGCGAGCCCGTTTGCTGCACATGCAAAAACGCCCGGCCGAGATAGCGTGTCCGGCCGGGCGCCTGTCGCGCGTTACTTGACCTTCGCGGCCTTCGCGAGCGCGGCGACCGCGCTCTTCGAATCCTGCTGCGAGTTCATGAACTTCGTCACGACGTCCGTGATCGCGCCGGCGGTCGCATCGCTCTGCGCCATCCCGTGTGCGAGCGACGGCACGAAGCCGCCCGACTTGATCGCGGTCTGCTCGTCGGCGTACGACTTCTTCGCGCAGTCGTCGAACTTGTCCATCTTCACGCCGAGGCGCACGGGCACCGAACCCTTCAGCAGGCTGAACTGCTCCTGGAAGTCCGGCGTCATGATCGTCTTCGCGAGCGCGAGCTGGCCCGGCGTCGCGGCCTTCTCGCCCTTCTGCTGGAAGAACACGAACGAGTCGACGTTGAACGTATACGCATTCGCCGTGCCCGGCACCGCCGCGCAGATGTAGTCCTTGCCCGCCTTCTTGCCGGCGTTCTCGAACTCGCCCTTCGCCCAATCGCCCATGAACTGCATGCCGGCCTTGCCGTTGATGACCATCGCGGTCGCGAGGTTCCAGTCGCGGCCGTTACGGCCGGTATCGAAGTAACCCTGGATCTTGCGCACCGTGTCGAACACGGACAGCATCTGCGGCGACGTCAGCGTCGCCTGGTCGAGGTCGACCAGCGCCTTCTTGTAGAACGCCGGGCCCTGCGACAGCACGACGTCTTCCCACAGCGTCAGGTCCTGCCACGGCTGGCCGCCCATCGCGACCGGCTGGATACCCGCGGCCTTCAGCTTGTCGGCCACCGCGAAGAATTCAGGCCAGGTGGTCGGCACCTTCGCGCCGACCTTGTCGAGCGCGGCCTTGTTGATGTACAGCCAGTTCACGCGGTGCACCGAGAACGGCGCCGCGACGGTGTGGCCCTTGTACTTGATGATCTTGTCGATTTCCGGCGGCAGGTTCTGCTTCCAGTCGCCGGCAGCGGAATCGATGTTGACGAGCACGCCCTGGTCGGCCCAGTCCTGGATCAGCGGACCCTTGATCTGCGCGGCCGACGGTGCGTCGCCGCTGATCACCTTGGTCTTCAGCGCGGTCATCGCCGCTGCGCCCGCGCCGCCCGCGACCGCGAAGTCCTTCCACACGTAGCCCTGCTTCTGCAGGTCGTCCTTCAGCACGCCGACGGCCTTCGACTCGCCGCCCGAGGTCCACCAGTGCAGCACCGTTACGTTCTCGGCTGCCTGCGCCGCCACGGCGCCAGCCATCAGACCTGCCGCGCAGAGCGCGCCCATGATCGAGCGAACTTTCATTACTTATCTCCTCCAGACTGAATCAACTCGTGAGGTTCCCTGACCGGGAACCGGCTTCTTGATAAACGACGGGGAAATCGAGCCGCGGGACGCATGCAGCGTACGGGGCCGATGACCGGCCGGGCTCTTACAGAAAGCGTGAATCGAGATTCAACGGCGTGTCTCCTCTTTGTGTTTCTGGCCCGCCGCGATGCTGCGGCGCGAGCCCGGGGCCGACGGCGCGCCGACGATGCGCGCCGTCAATGTCCGATAACATTCGGCACAAGGCGTTCCCGAAGGCGAAGCTCGCGCAGTTCATCGACCGCACTTCTTTTTTTCTTCACCCAGGTGCTACCCCTTGCGGCGGATTGTAGTTAAACTACAATTCAGTGTCAAAAATATTTTTATCGCACTACGGATCGCTTCCCAGCACCCCCAACACGGCGGAGACACATGCATACCGATTCCAGCTTTACCTTCGTACTTTTCGGCGGCACCGGCGATCTGTCGATGCGCAAGATCCTGCCCGCGCTGTTCGAAGCGCACCGTGCGAACATGCTGGCGGAGAGCGGCCGGATCGTCGCCGTGGCGCGTCACGAATCGGACCGCGCGGGTTATCTCGAGTGGGTCGACACGCACGTGAAGCCGCACGCGGAGAAAGCCGCCGGCAAGGCGCTCGACGAAACCGCATGGAAGTCCTTCCTCGATCGCATCGAGTACGTGAAGCTCGACCTCGGTCGCGCGGAAGACTACGTCGTGCTGCGCGACGCGATCGCATCGCTGCCCGGCATCCGCGTGTTCTATCTCGCGACGGGCCCGTCGCTGTTCGTGCCGATCTGCAAGGCGCTCGCGTCGGTCGGCCTGAACGAAGGCTCGCGCATCGTGCTCGAGAAGCCGCTCGGCTACGACCTGAAGTCGTCGAATGCGATCAACGACGCGGTCGGCGAGATCTTCACGGAAGGCCAGATCTACCGGATCGACCACTACCTCGGCAAGGAACCCGTGCAGAACCTGCTCGCGCTGCGCTTCGGCAATGCGCTGTTCGAGCCGCTGTGGCGCCGCGAATGGGTCGAGAGCATCCAGATCACGATCGCCGAGGAGCTCGGCGTCGAGGCACGCGGCGATTTCTACGACAATACGGGCGCGCTGCGCGACATGGTGCAGAACCACCTGCTGCAGCTGCTGTCGATCGTCGCGATGGAGCCGCCGCATTCGATGGATTCGGATTCGGTGCGCGACGAGAAGCTGCGCGTGCTGCGCGCGCTGAAGCCGGTCGATCCGCGCGACATCGGCAAGGTGGCCGTGCGCGGCCAGTATCATGCGGGCGTGATCAAGGGCGCGCAGGTGCCCGCCTACGCGACCGAGCCGGGCGTGAAGCCCGACAGCCAGACCGAAACCTTCGTCGCGCTGAAGGTCGAGATCGAGAACTGGCGCTGGGCCGGCGTGCCGTTCTTCCTGCGCACCGGCAAGCGTCTGGCCGACCGCGTCGCGGAGATCGTCGTCAATTTCCGCCCGGTGCCGCACTCGGCGCTTGGGCCCACCGCGTTGCGTCCCGGTTCGAACCGCCTCGTGATCCGGCTGCAGCCGAACGAGACGATCCGCCTGTACTGCCTCGCCAAGCAGCCGGGCGAAGGGATGAACCTCGCGAGCGTGCACCTCGACCTCGCGTTCGACCAGTTCTTCAAGGAAGGGCAAATGGAGGCGTACCAGCGCCTGCTGCTCGACGTGATCAACGGCCGTCTCGCCCTCTTCGTGCGCCGCGACGAACAGGAAGCCGCATGGCGCTGGGTCGAACCGATCCTGAACGAATGGGCCCGCACGTTGAAGCCGCCGAAGCCGTACGCGGCGGGCACGTGGGGGCCGGCCGCGGCGAGCGCGATGCTCGCGCAGCACGACACCTGCTGGCTCGAAGAAGAGAACTGATGTAAACGTCACCGCGCACGCCTTCGTACGCGGCGACGTGCCCCACGATTCGTACGATTTGAACAGACAAAGCAGTCCGGAGGAGATGTGATCGAGATCCACGCTTTCGACACCCAGGAAGCGCAAAGCGAAGCGCTCGCGCGCGCCGTCGGCGATGCGCTGCGCGCCGCGCTCGCCGGCCCCGCGCGCCCGACGCTCGCGGTGTCCGGCGGCACGAGCCCGCGCCCGTTCCTGCACACGCTGTCGCACGCGGCGCTCGACTGGGCCGGCGTCGACGTGACGCTGGTCGACGACCGCTGGGTGCCGGAGGACGACGCGGCCAGCAACGCGCGCCTGGTGCGCGACACGCTGCTGCAGCACGCGGCGGCCCCTGCCCGCTTCCTGCCGCTCGTCGACACGCGCAGCGCGCTCGACGCGCACGTCGCCGCGCTGAACGCGAACGCCGACTACCGCGTGCCGACCGTCGCGGTGCTCGGCATGGGCGAGGACGGCCATACCGCGTCGATCTTCGCCGATGCGCCCGAATGGGATCACGCGATCACGACGCCCGAGCGGTTCGTCGCCGTGCATCCCGGCGCCGCGCCGCATGCGCGCGTGAGCTTCTCGCTCGATGCGCTCAAGCGCGTCGACCGGCTGTTCCTGCTGATCGCGGGCGAACGCAAGCGCGCGGTGCTCGACGCCGCGGCCGCATCGCTGCAGAAGAACGCGATTTCCCAACTGGCCAACGACAAGGGGACCCAGCTCGATGTCTACTGGTGCGCAAAGTAAGGCCGTTGTCGCGGGCCAGCATGCCGACGGCCCGCGCCTGCTCGCGGACGTCGGCGGCACCAACGCGCGTTTCGCGCTGGAAACCGGGCCGGGCGACATCACGCAGATCCGCGTGTATCCCGGCGCCGACTATCCGACGCTCACCGACGCGATCCGCAAATACCTGAAGGACGTGAAGATCAGCCGCGTGAACCACGCGGCGATCGCGATCGCCAATCCGGTCGACGGCGACCAGGTCACGATGACCAACCACGACTGGAGCTTCTCGATCGAGGCGACGCGCCGCGCGCTCGGCTTCGACACGCTGCTCGTCGTCAACGATTTCACCGCGCTGGCCATGGCGCTGCCGGGCCTGACCGACGCGCAGCGCGTGCAGATCGGCGGCGGCACGCGCCGCCAGAACAGCGTGATCGGGCTGCTCGGGCCCGGCACCGGGCTCGGCGTGTCGGGGCTGATTCCGGCCGACGACCGCTGGATCGCGCTCGGCAGCGAGGGCGGCCACGCGTCGTTCGCGCCGCAGGACGAGCGCGAGGATCTGGTGCTGCAGTACGCGCGCAAGAAGTTTCCGCACGTGTCGTTCGAACGCGTGTGTGCGGGCCCCGGCATGGAGATCATCTATCGCGCGCTCGCCGCGCGCGACAAGAAGCGCGTCGCCGCGACCGTCGACACGGTCGAGATCGTCGAGCGCGCGCATGCGGGCGACGCGCTCGCGCTCGAGACGGTCGAATGCTTCTGCGGGATTCTCGGCGCGTTCGCGGGCAGCGTCGCGCTGACGCTCGGTGCGCTCGGTGGCGTGTACATCGGCGGCGGCGTCGCGCTGAAGCTCGGCGAGCTGTTCACGCGCTCGTCGTTCCGCGCGCGCTTCGAGGCGAAGGGCCGCTTCACGCACTATCTCGAGAACATCCCGACCTACCTGATCACCGCCGAATACCCTGCGTTCCTCGGCGTATCCGCGATCCTCGCGGAGCAGTTGTCGAACCGCTCGGGCGGTGCGTCGTCGGCCGTGTTCGAACGGATCCGCCAGATGCGCGACGCGCTGACGCCGGCCGAGCGCCGCGTCGCCGATCTCGCGCTGAACCATCCGCGCTCGATCATCAACGACCCGATCGTCGACATCGCGCGCAAGGCCGACGTGAGCCAGCCGACGGTGATCCGCTTCTGCCGCTCGCTCGGCTGCCAGGGGTTGTCGGACTTCAAGCTGAAGCTCGCCACCGGCCTCACCGGCACGATCCCGATGAGCCACAGCCAGGTGCATCTCGGCGACACGGCCACCGACTTCGGCGCGAAAGTGCTCGACAACACGGTGTCGGCGATCCTGCAGCTGCGCGAGCACCTGAACTTCGAGCACGTCGAGAACGCGATCGAGATCCTGAACGGCGCGCGGCGCATCGAGTTCTACGGGCTCGGCAACTCGAACATCGTCGCGCAGGACGCGCACTACAAGTTCTTCCGCTTCGGGATCCCGACGATCGCGTACGGCGACCTGTACATGCAGGCCGCATCGGCCGCGCTGCTCGGCAAGGGCGACGTGATCGTCGCGGTGTCGAAGTCGGGACGCGCGCCCGAGCTGCTGCGCGTGCTCGACGTCGCGATGCAGGCGGGCGCGAAGGTGATCGCGATCACGTCGAGCAACACGCCGCTCGCGAAGCGCGCGACCGTCGCGCTCGAGACCGACCACATCGAGATGCGCGAATCGCAGCTGTCGATGATCTCGCGGATCCTGCATCTGCTGATGATCGACATCCTCGCGGTCGGCGTCGCGATCCGCCGGGCGTCGACGAACGGCGAACTGCCCGAGGCCGTCGCCCAGGCAAAGGCACGCGCGAGCGACGACGAAACGGCCGACGTGCTCGACTGGCTGAGCCACGGCGCGTCGCCGGCGGCGAAGGACGTCGCGCGGGATTGACGCACGGCGCGGCGCAAGCCGCTTCCTGCCCCCAACGAAAAACGCCACCGGCGCATCGCGCGCGGTGGCGTTTTTCATGGTGCCGCCCGGCTGGAGGATCACGCCCCCGCTTTCACCGGCCGCCCGTGCCAGCGCAGCACGAGACAGCGCCCGGCGAAACACAGCACGCCCGTAACACCGATCGTCACCCCCATCGCGAACGGCGTGCCGTCCGCGAGCGCGCCGATCGCCACGCTCGCGATCGCGCCGAGCGCCAGCTGCATCGCGCCGAACACGGCCGCCGACGCGCCCGCATTGTGCGGATAACGATGCATGAGGTCGGTCGTGCAGTTCGCGGACAGGATCCCGACCACGCCGACGACGAAGAACAGGCACACGACGATCGACCACAGCCCGCCCCACCCCGTCAGCGCGACGAGCGCGACCGCGAGCGACGCGATGCAGCTCACCAGCGACGCGGCCGCGATGATGCGCAGCGAACCGACGCGGCCGACCAGCCGCGTGTTCGTGAAGTTGCCGATCATGATGCCGACCACGTTCAGGCCGAACAGCAGCCCGTAGTGCTGCGGCGACACGTGGAAATACTCGATGTAGACGAACGGTGTCGCGGTGATGTACGAGAACATCGACGCGAACGCCATCCCGCCGCACAGCATGTGCCCCCATGCGACGGGGTCGGACAGGATGCGCCCGTACGACGCGAACGACGCGAGCACGGCCGCGCTCTTGCGCCGCTCCTTCGGCCAGGTTTCGGGCACGCGCAGGTACGCGGTCGCCGCGCACACCGCGCCGAACACGGCCAGCACGACGAACACGCCGCGCCAGCCCGAGAAACGCAGGATCTGCCCGCCGATCAGCGGCGCGAGCAGCGGCCCGACCGCGGTGACGATCGCGACCATCGACAGCACCTTCGCCGCGTCGGTCGGCTCGTGCGCGTCGCGCGCGATCGCACGCGACAGCACCGACGCCGCGCCGGCGCCGAGCGCCTGCAGGAAGCGCACGAGGATCAGCATGTCGATCGAGTTCGACACGAAGCAGCCGATGCTCGCGAGCGTAAATAGCGCGATGCCGCCGAGCAGCACGGGACGGCGGCCCCACGTGTCGGACAGCGGGCCGTACAGCAGCATGCCGATCGAGAAGCCGGCCATGAAGCTCGTCAGCGTGCGCTGCGCGGCGCCGGGGCTGACGGAGAAGCCGTCGGCGATCGACGGCAGGCTCGGCAGGTACATGTCGGTAGCGATCGGCCCGCAGGCGGCGAGCGCGCCGAGCAACAGGATCAGCCGGGCATCGGGCCGGCGCCGGACGACGTGAGACATGGGTATCCGGAATGAAGCGCCGCGCGCATCGGGGCGCGCGTGGTGGTGAAGACGGGAGACCGCGCCGCGAACGGCGCGCTCGGGCCCATGATTGTACGCGCAACTTTTTTTAGTGCCGCCGGCCCGGCGCGCGACCGGCGGAAAAAACACCGGCACGGCGCCCGCCGCGCGGGATCGCGAGCAAGGATTCGATTAAGCTTGCAGCGCCTCGCTGCCTATTGTCTGATCCATTCAATTCGACACACGACCGAACCGATGACCGCTTTCCTGTTGATCTGGAGCCCCAAGAAATGGCCGTGGCCCGAACTGCCCGACGTCGCCGCGCGCGTGAAGGCCGGCGAGGCCGTGCATGACGTGTGGGGCTGCGGCTTCGCGCGCGGCGTCCTGCCGGGCGACCGCGTGTTCCTGCACCGTGTCGCGAAGGAACCCAAGGGCGTGTTCGGCTCCGGCTACGTGACGCGCGCGCCGTACGAGGTACCCGATCCAGCGACGAAGCGTGGCTACCGGCTGTGCATCGACTTCGTATACGACTGGCTGGTCGATGCGCACCAGGACGTCGTGATCCCGCGCGATGCGCTGCGCGTGCATCCGTACTCGGTACAGACCTGGGACGCGCAAAGCTCCGGCACCGTGATCAAGCCGATGGTCGAAGGCCCGCTCGAGAAACGCTGGGCCGAGCTGACCGGCAAGCGCAAACCGCCGCGATAACCGAAGCGGCCGCCGTGCCGCATCTGCCCCTCCTTTCCGGCCCCGGCCCGTGCAACCCCGCACGCGCCGAAAGGCCGCGGACCGCGCCGCGGGCCCGCCGCGCGCGTCTCCGGTACAATCGGACGATCGTTCCGCCCAGGCGCCGCGGCCCGTGCACAGGCCCCCGCGCCCTTCTCTCGCAGGTTTCGCTCATGTCCAACAATCAGATCCTCTTCGAACGCGCCCAGAAGACCATTCCCGGCGGCGTCAACTCGCCGGTGCGCGCATTCCGTTCGGTCGGCGGCACGCCGCGCTTCGTCGCGCGCGCGCAAGGCCCGTATTTCTGGGATGCCGACGGCAAGCAGTACATCGACTACATCGGCTCGTGGGGCCCGATGATCGTCGGCCACGTCCATCCTGAAGTGCTGTCGGCCGTGCAGAACGTGCTCGCCGACGGCTTCTCGTTCGGCGCGCCGACCGAAGCCGAGATCGAGATCGCCGAGGAAATCTGCAAGCTCGTGCCGTCGATCGAGCAGGTGCGGATGGTGTCGAGCGGCACCGAGGCCACGATGAGCGCGCTGCGCCTCGCGCGCGGCTTCACGGGCCGCAGCCGGATCGTCAAGTTCGAGGGCTGCTACCACGGCCACGCGGACAGCCTGCTCGTGAAGGCCGGCTCGGGCCTGCTGACGTTCGGCAACCCGACGTCGGCCGGCGTGCCCGCCGACATCGCGAAGCACACGACCGTCCTCGAATACAACAACGTCGCCGCGCTCGAGGAAGCGTTCGGCGCGTTCGGCGACGAGATCGCCGCCGTGATCGTCGAGCCGGTCGCGGGCAACATGAACCTCGTGCGCGGCACGCCGGAATTCCTCAACGCGCTGCGCGCACTGTGCACGAAGCACGGCGCCGTGCTGATCTTCGACGAGGTGATGTGCGGGTTCCGCGTCGCGCTCGGCGGCGCGCAGGCGTACTACGGGATCACGGCCGACCTCACCTGCCTCGGCAAGGTGATCGGCGGCGGGATGCCGGCTGCCGCGTTCGGCGGCCGCCGCGACATCATGGCCCACCTCGCGCCGCTCGGCGGCGTCTACCAGGCCGGCACGCTGTCGGGCAACCCGATCGCGGTCGCCGCGGGACTGAAGACGCTGCAGCTGATCCAGGCGCCGGGCTTCTACGACGCGCTCACCGCGCAGACGAAGCGCCTCGCCGACGGCCTCGCGGCCGAAGCGCGTGCGGCCGGCGTGCCGTTCGCGGCCGATTCGATCGGCGCGATGTTCGGCCTCTACTTCGCCGAACGCGTGCCGACCAGCTTCGCCGAAGTCACGAAGAGCGACACCGAGCGCTTCAACCGCTTCTTCCACCTGATGCTCGACGAAGGCGTGTATTTCGCGCCGTCCGCGTACGAGGCCGGCTTCGTGTCGAGCACGCACGACGACGCGGTGATCGACGCGACGCTCGCGGCCGCGCGCCGCGCCTTCGCGGCACTCGCTGCCTGACCCGGGGCCGCGCGCATGTTCTCGGATATCGATTTCGCCCACATGCAGCGTGCGCTCGCGCTCGCCGCGCGCGGCATGTACACGACGGCACCGAACCCGCGTGTCGGCTGCGTGATCGTCAAGGACGGCGACGTGATCGGCGAAGGCTTCACGCAGCCGGCCGGCCAGGATCACGCGGAAGTCCAGGCGCTGAAGGACGCGCGCGCGCGCGGCTACGACGTCGCGGGCTCGACCGTCTACGTCACGCTCGAACCGTGCAGCCATTTCGGCCGCACGCCGCCGTGCGCGAACGCGCTGATCGACGCGCGCGTCGCGAAGGTCGTCGCCGCGATGGAAGACCCGAACCCGCAGGTATCGGGGCGCGGCCTCGGGATGCTGCGCGACGCCGGCATCGACGTACGCTGCGGGCTGCTCGCGCATGAAGCCGGCGAACTGAACATCGGCTTCGTGTCGCGGATGACACGCGGCCGCCCGTGGGTGCGGATGAAGACCGCCGCGTCGCTCGACGGCCGCACCGCGCTGCCGTCCGGCGAAAGCCAGTGGATCACCGGCGAGGCCGCGCGCCTCGACGGGCATGCGTGGCGCGCGCGCGCCTGCGCGATCCTGACCGGCATCGGCACCGTGCGCGAGGACAACCCGCTGCTGACCGTGCGCGGGATCGACACGCCGCGCCAGCCGCAGCGCATCCTGGTCGACAGCCGCCTCGACCTGCCGCTCGACGCGCGGCTGCTCGAAGGCGCTCCGCTGCTGATCTTCTGCGGCCGGCTCGACGCCGCGGGCGAAGTGCGGGCGAAGGTGCTGAAGGCGCGCGGCGCGGAAATCGTGCCGCTCGCGAATGCGCACGGCAAGGTCGACCTGCCCGCGATGCTGGCGGCGCTCGGCGCACGCGGCGTCAACGAGCTGCACGTCGAGGCCGGCCACAAGCTGAACGGCTCGCTGCTGCGCGAACAGTGCGTCGACGAGTTGCTCGTCTATCTCGCACCGAGCCTGCTGGGCGCCGATGCGGCCGGCATGTTCGACCTCGCCGCGCCGGCGAGCCTCGACGCACGCACGCGGCTGTCGTTCCACGGGGTCGAGCGGGTCGGCGACGATCTGCGGATCCTCGCGCGCTTCACGCCGACGGACGCCGCGCACTGAACGGGATCGTCGCGATGTTCACCGGAATTGTCGCGGCCGTATCGAATCGATCCGGCCGCTCGACGCGTCGGCCGACGCCGGCGTGCGCCTGACCGAGCTGGCCGGCGGCCTCGACCTCGCCGATGTCGCGCTGGGCGACAGCATTGCGATCCAGGGCGCGTGCATGACGGTGATCGACAGGAGCGACACCGCGTTCGACGTCGACGTGTCGCGCGAAAGCCTGAACCGTACGGTCGGCCTCGCCCACCCCGGCGAAGTGAACCTCGAGAAGGCGCTGCGCGCGCACCGGCCCGCCCGCCGGCTCCATCGACCGAACGGCCAACGACGCGCACGGGTCATGCGGTCGCGCTAAGATGCGTCGACAGCGGTCTCGATACCGCAATGCACGACGCGCCGCGTAGCGGCCGCCCTCTTCCTCAAGGAGTCGCCCCCATGTCCATCTCGATGTACCAGGCTTCACTGCCCGTGCTGATCCGCGGCCTGACCAATCTTCAGCACATTCTCGGCAAGGCGCAGGCGCATGCGGCCGAAAAGCAGATCGATCCGTCGGTGTTCGTCGGCGCCCGCCTGTACCCGGACATGCTGCCGCTCGTCCGCCAGGTCTATATTGCGACCGACACGGCCAAGGGCTGCGCCGCCCGCCTCGCCGGCGCCGAGATCCCGAGCTATCCGGACGTCGAGCAGACCTTCGACGAACTGCACGCACGCATCCAGAAGACGATCGACTACCTGAAAAGCTTCGACGCCGCGCAGATCGACGGCAGCGAGACGCGCCAGATCGTGCTGAAGATGCGCGTCGGCCCGATCGAGTTCACCGGCCAGTCGTACCTGCTGAATTTCGTGCTGCCCAATTTCTTCTTCCACGTGACGACCGCGTACGACATCCTGCGCCACAGCGGCGTCGAGCTCGGCAAGCTCGACTACCTGGGCGGGCGCGACCAGCACGCCTGACGCGCGGCCGGGCAAGGCCCGGCCAGGCCTGCCGCGCAGGCCGGCCGCGGCGCTTTCCGGAGCGCTTGCCGGCGGCGCGCGGCCCCTGCCAGCCGAAACGCCGCCCGGCTGGCGTAAAATACGCACTTTCCTCTTTCTCGCCCCCTTATGACGCTCGCCTCCACGCTCGACATCATCGCCGAGCTGAAAGCCGGCCGGATGGTGATCCTGGTCGACGAAGAAGACCGCGAAAACGAGGGCGACCTCGTGATCGCCGCCGAATTCGTCACACCGGAAGCGATCAACTTCATGGCCAAGTACGGCCGCGGCCTGGTTTGCCTGACGCTGACGCAGGAACGCTGCAAGCAGCTGCACCTGCCGCTGATGACCTACCGCAACGGCACGCAGTACGGCACCGCGTTCACGGTCAGCATCGAAGCGGCCGAAGGCGTGACGACCGGCATCTCGGCCGCCGACCGTGCGCACACGATCGCCACGGCGGTCGCGCACGACGTGCGCCCCGAGCACATCGTGCAGCCGGGCCACGTGTTCCCGATCATGGCGCAGCCGGGCGGCGTGCTCGTGCGCGCGGGCCACACCGAGGCCGGTTGCGACTTCACCGCGCTCGCCGGCCTCACGCCGGCCGCGGTGATCTGCGAGATCATCAAGGACGACGGCACGATGGCGCGCCTGCCCGACCTGATCGAATTCGCGCAGGAACACAACCTGAAGATCGGCACGATCGCCGACCTGATCCAGTACCGCAGCCGCACCGAATCGATCATCGAGCGGATCGCCGAGCGTACGATGCAGACCGCGCACGGCACGTTCCGCGCGGTGCTGTACCGCGACCAGCCGAGCGGCTCGCCGCACATCGCGCTGGTGCGCGGTGCGCCCGCGCCCAACGTCGATACGCCGGTGCGCGTGCACGAGCCGCTGTCGGTGCTCGACCTGCTCGAAACGGGCGTGTCGACGCACTCGTGGACGCTCGACGCCGCGATGCGCGAGATCGCGGAGCGCGACCTCGGCGTGATCGTGCTGCTCAACTGCGGCGACACGAAGGAACACCTGATCGACGTCTTCAAGGCGTTCGACGAGGAAGAAAAGGCCGCTGTGCTGAAGCGCCGGCCGGTCGATTTCAAGACGTTCGGCATCGGCGCGCAGATCCTGCGCGATGTCGGCGTCGGCAAGATGCAGGTGCTGTCGAATCCGCGCAAGCTGGGCAGCATGTCCGGCTACGGCCTGGAAGTCACGGGCTTCATTCCGATGCCCGGCGGCGAAGCCAAGTCCTGCCCGGCGTCCAACGCGTAACCCGCCACGGCGCTTTCGCCCTATAACCGTTCATCCACACCACGGACAAGATCATGGAAATCGGACAATACCAACCGAATCTCGAAGGCGACGGCCTGCGGATCGGCATCGTGCAATCGCGCTTCAACGAGCCGGTGTGCAACGGCCTCGCCGACGCGTGCGTCGAGGAACTGGAACGCCTCGGCGTCACCGGTGAAGACGTGCTGCTCGTGTCGGTGCCCGGCGCGCTGGAAATCCCGCTCGCGCTGCAAAAGCTCGCGGAAAGCGGCCAGTTCGACGCGCTGATCGCGCTCGGCGCGGTGATTCGCGGCGAGACCTATCACTTCGAACTCGTGTCGAACGAGAGCGGCGCGGGCATCACCCGCATCGGCCTCGACTTCAACCTGCCGATCGCCAACGCGGTCCTGACGACCGAAAACGACGAGCAGGCCGTCGCGCGCATGACCGAAAAGGGTCGTGACGCCGCACGCGTCGCCGTCGAGATGGCCAACCTGACGATGGCGCTCGACCAGCTCGGCGATGACGACGAGGACGAAGAAGAAGACGAAGACGACGAAGAGGAGCGCGCATGAAGAAGAGCGCCCGCCGACAATCGCGCGAGCTGGCGACGCAGGGGCTGTACCAGTGGCTGCTGTCGAACGCGTCCTCCGGCGAGATCGACGCGCAACTGCGCGGCGCGCTCGGTTACGACAAGGCTGACAAGGAGCTGCTCGACGCGATCCTGCACGGCGTGATCCGCGAGCACACCACGCTCGTCGAAGCGCTGACGCCGTCGCTCGACCGCCCGATCGACCAGTTGTCGCCGGTCGAACGCGCGGTGCTGCTCATCGCGACGTTCGAGCTCACGCACCACGTCGAAACGCCGTACCGCGTGATCATCAACGAAGCCGTCGAACTCGCGAAGACGTTCGGCGGCTCCGACGGCTACAAGTACGTGAACGGCGTGCTCGACAAGCTCGCCGCGAAGCTGCGCCCCGCCGAAACGCAGGCGCGCCGCAACGGCTGATACCGTTTGGTCCGGAACGGGCGCGCATGCGCCCGTTTTTTCTTTCGTCACGCCCCCTCCCCCTGCCCGCCCGATGAATACCGCCACCGATTCGCTCGTCAAGCTCGCCGCACGCGTCGACGCGATCCAGCCCTTCTACGTGATGGAACTGATGAAGGAGGCACAGCGTCTCGAGTCCTCCGGGCGCGATGTTATCCACATGGGCATCGGCGAGCCGGATTTCACCGCGCCAGAGCCGGTCGTCGAAGCGGCTGCGGCCGCGCTGCGCCGCGGCGTCACGCAATATACGAGCGCGCTCGGCATTGCACCGCTGCGCGAGGCGATCGCCGCGCACTACGCGCGTGCCTACGGCCTCACGATCAGCCCGGAGCGGATCGTCGTGACGGCCGGCGCGTCGGCTGCGCTGCTGCTCGCGTGCCTCGCGCTCGTCGGGCGTGACGACGAGGTGCTGATGCCCGACCCGTCGTATCCGTGCAACCGGCACTTCGTCGCGGCGGCCGAAGGCCGCGCGGTGCTCGTGCCGAGCGGCCCGGACGCGCGCTTCCAGCTCACCGAGGACGACGTCCGCACGCGCTGGGGCGACCGCACTCGCGGTGTGCTGCTCGCATCGCCGTCGAACCCGACCGGCACGTCGCTCGAACCGGACGAGCTGAAACGGATCGTCGAAGCCGTGCGCGCACGCGGCGGTTTCACGATCGTCGACGAGATCTACCAGGGGCTCAGCTACGACGCGGCGCCCGTGTCGGCGCTTTCATTCGGCGACGACGTCGTCACCGTGAACAGCTTCTCCAAGTATTTCAGCATGACGGGCTGGCGGCTCGGCTGGCTGGTCGTGCCGCCCGCGCTGGTCGGCACGTTCGAGAAGCTGGCGCAGAACCTGTTCATCTGCCCGTCCGCACTCGCGCAGCACGCGGCGCTCGCCTGCTTCGAGCCCGCCGCACTCGACATCTACGAAGCGCGCCGGCTCGAATTCAAGCGCCGCCGCGATTTCATCGCACCGGCGCTCGAACGGCTCGGCTTCACGGTGCCCGTGATGCCGGACGGCGCGTTCTATGTGTATGCGCACTGCGGCGGCGTCGCCCACCCGGCGGCCGGCGACAGCGCCGCGCTCACGACGGCGATGCTGCACGATGCGGGCGTCGTGCTGGTGCCCGGCATGGACTTCGGTGTCCATGCGCCGCGCGACTATATCCGCCTGTCCTATGCGACGGCCTACTCGCGACTCGAGGAAGCGGTCGAACGGCTCGCGACGTTGTTCGGGCAGCACTGAGCCACGACTGAGCCTCGGCCGGCACGCCGGCGGCTTCTCGCGCCGCAAAAAGCAAAAGGCACCCTGATCGGGTGCCTTTTTCATGTCCTGCCGGCGGAACCGAGCAGTGCGTAGCGCCGGGCGTTACGCGCCGAGCTCCGAACGGTCGCCGTGCGACTTCGCGGTATCGACGCTCGCGTCGTCCTGCGGCGCGGCTTCCTTCGATGCCGCCGACTTCGCCGACGTCGTGGTTTCGAGCGTCGCATGCACGCGCTTCGCGCCGCCCGCTGCCGCCGTCACGGCGGCGGCCGTGACGATCGGCTTCGCCGGCGCCTGCGGCGCGTTGACCGGCACGCTGCGGCCGTGCGACACGTCGCGCAGGCGACCGCGCTCGGCCATCACCTTCGCGCCGTATGCGGTGTCGTCCGGGTTCGTCGAGCCGTTGTACAGGCGCAGGCCGTTCGCGAGCGAACCGCCACGTGCAATGCAGTCCTTCAGCACGAGCGCACCGACCTGGAGGTTCGCGAGCGGCTGCAGTGCGGTATCGGTGCCGCCGAAATACTCGAACTTGTCGGAATGGACCTTCGACATGACCTGCATCAGGCCCTTCGCGCCGACGCCGCTTTCGGCATACGGGTTGAAGCCCGATTCGATCGCCATCACGGACAGCAGCAGCAGCGGATCGAGGCCGACGTCACGGCCGGTCTGGAACGCAGCCTTGACGAGCTGGCCGAGCGGCTCCTGCGCGACGCGGTAACGGCGCGACAGGTAGGTCGCGACCAGCGCCTGCTCGCGATTCGACGCAAGCGCACGGTCGTCACGCGCATCGGCCGCCACGCGCTGGGTCGGGATCAGCTTCGCCAGCGCGACGGGCGACGGGCCGTTGCGGGCCGGATCGGATGCATCGCCCTGCGCGTTGGCTTCCGGTGCGACGTCGAGGCCGACCGCAAGCGCGTCCGTTTCAGGGCTGTCTTCCTGCTGCGGCTGCGCGCCGGCGGGCGCGAAGTTCGGCAGCGGATGGCCGGTCAGCAGACGGGCCGGGCCGGCTTGCACGGCCGCGGATACGACCGGCATCAGCTTCGCGGCAAGCGTGCCGCGCACGGTTGGCAGCAGCCACAGTGCGAGTGCAACCGCGACCGCGAGACAGCCGACAACGCTGAATAGATGGTGACTGACACGCGTCCCGCGACGCAGCATGCTGCGCACGAATTGCGCATGCTGCTCACTAGGACGCCACGATAACCAAGCGTTCATTCAGATCATCTCCCATGAACATGACTCGTGCGGCTCGCTCAGCTCGATGGCGAGACAGGTAACGCGCCGCGGAATCACGACGCCGCACGCCTTGGTTGGGACGTGCAGACATCGGGGAAACGGTATAAGTACCGTTCGAGGCCACGGTGTAAGAGGGCCGGCACCTTCGCACACTGGGCGAGGCGGGCATACGCGGTGGCACCCACGCAAAAAACCAGCGTCTGGTGGCGCTGGCTGAGACTACGACTAAGGCCGTCGGATACGCCGTGCAGGTATCGGCGGACGGTGACGCGCTGCGTCAAAGATCGGTGATTGGCGGCTCGAAGCCTTTTACCCTGCAGCCAATGTGAGCGGATTCTAGCAGGGTTTTATAGATCGTCAACACTATAAAACCTTGAAATTATAACAAAAAGTAATTTACGGACACTCTTCAGATCGCGAGCCCCGTGCCGTGGGGGGTTTGCGCGCGGTCGACTTTTTTCTCCGCCGGGCGGGCATGCGGCGGCGCGGGTAAAATCGTCGGTCGATTCGGGGCCGCAGCCGGCCGCTGCGCCCGCCCATCGCTGCCCGCCACCCGGGTGGCCCGGACCATCTTCATGAAATACAAAGACTTACGCGATTTCATCCAGCGCCTCGAGGCGCTCGGCGAACTGCGGCGCGTCACGCAGCCCGTGTCGCCCGTGCTGGAAATGACCGAGCTGTGCGACCGCGTGCTGCGCGCCGGCGGCCCTGCGCTGCTGTTCAACGCACCGACCGGCTACGATTTCCCGGTGCTCGGCAACCTGTTCGGCACGCCGCGCCGCGTCGCGCTCGGGATGGGCGTCGACGCGGGCGACGACGCCGCGCTCGATTCGCTGCGCGATCTCGGGCGCCTGCTCTCCGCGCTGAAGGAACCCGATCCGCCGAAGAGCCTGAAGGATGCCGGCAAGCTGCTGTCGCTCGCGAAGGCCGTGTGGGACATGGCGCCGAAGTCGGTGTCGTCGCCGCCCTGCCAGGAGATCGTCTGGGAAGGCGCCGACGTCGACCTGAACAGGCTGCCGATCCAGACCTGCTGGCCCGGCGACGCGGGGCCGCTCGTCACGTGGGGCCTGACGGTCACGCGCGGGCCGAACAAGTCGCGGCAGAACCTCGGGATCTACCGGCAGCAGCTGATCGGCCGCAACAAGCTGATCATGCGCTGGCTCGCGCATCGCGGCGGCGCGCTCGACTTCCGCGAATTCGCGCTGCGCAACCCCGGCAAGCCGTATCCGGTCGCGGTCGTGCTCGGCGCCGATCCGGCCACGACGCTCGGCGCGGTGACGCCCGTGCCCGATTCGCTGTCCGAGTACCAGTTCGCCGGCCTGCTGCGCGGCAGCCGCACGGAGCTCGCGAAGTGCCTGACGCCCGGCGTCGACACGCTGCAGGTGCCCGCGCGCGCGGAGATCGTGCTCGAAGGCTTCATTTATCCGCAGGAAGGCACCCCCGCCCCCGCTCCGGCCGGGGCACCGCCGCGCCCGGCCGGCAACGCGTCGGCCGCGTACGAGCACGCGCTCGAAGGGCCGTACGGCGACCACACCGGCTATTACAACGAGCAGGAGTGGTTCCCCGTGTTCACCGTCGAGCGCATCACGATGCGCCGCGACGCGATCTACCACTCGACCTACACGGGCAAGCCGCCCGACGAGCCCGCGGTGCTCGGCGTCGCGCTCAACGAGGTGTTCGTGCCGCTGCTGCAGAAGCAGTTCACGGAGATCACCGACTTCTACCTGCCGCCCGAAGGCTGCAGCTACCGGATGGCCATCGTCCAGATGAAGAAGAGCTACGCGGGCCACGCGAAGCGCGTGATGTTCGGCGTGTGGAGCTTCCTGCGGCAGTTCATGTACACGAAGTTCATCGTGGTCGTCGACGAGGACGTGAACATCCGCGACTGGAAGGAGGTGATCTGGGCGATCACGACGCGCGTCGACCCCGTGCGCGACACCGTGATGGTCGACAGCACGCCGATCGACTATCTCGACTTCGCATCGCCGGTGGCCGGCCTCGGTTCGAAGATGGGGCTCGACGCGACCAACAAGTGGCCGGGCGAGACCAGCCGCGAATGGGGCCGCCCGATCGAGATGGATGCCGCCGTGAAGACGCGCGTCGACCGGCTCTGGCAGGAGATCGGACTCTGACGCCACGCGGCCGGCGCCCGCCGGCCCGTGGATTGCCATTGCAACAAGAACAACGAAGATGACCTTTCCGCCCGCCTCCATGCTGTCCGACGGCTTCTTTCTGTCGCTGTCGCTCTGTCTCGACATCGGCCTCGTGAACGTCGCGATGCTGTCGCTGACGCTGTCACACGGCTTCCGGCCGGGCTTCTGGCTCGGCATCGGATCGTGCGTCGGCGATCTCGTCTATGCGGCGCTCGCGCTCGCCGGGATGGCCGTGCTGCTGCAGTTCGAGCCGGTGCGCTGGATCGTGTGGATCGGCGGCGGCGCGGTGCTGCTGTTCCTCACGTGGAAGATGGCGCGGGAAGCGCTGGCGCCGGCCAAGGCGGCGGGCGACGATGCCGAGGAGACGCCGCAGCCGCGCGCGAGCGCGCGGCGCAGCTTCCTGCGCGGCATGCTGCTCGCGATGTCGTCGCCGAGCGCGATCCTGTGGTTCGCGGCGGTCGGCGGCGCGCTGATCGCGAAAGCCGGCGCGACCACGCCGGCCACCGCATCGGTGTTCCTGTCGGGCTTTTTCCTCGGCGGCCTCGCATGGACGCTCTTCATGTGCACGCTCGCGAGCCAGGGCCGCAAGCGCGCGGGCGCGGGGCTGATGCGCGCGTGCCACATCGCGTCGGCGCTGCTGTTCGCGTATTTCTCGTATAGCGTGATCGTCGGCGGCTACCGCGACCTGATCGTGAACGCGGTGTAATCGCAGCCGGCCTGCACGGGCCGCGCACCGAGGCCGGGCGGCGGCCCGAAAAGAAAAACGGCGCAGCGCCCCGCTCGGGACGCTGCGCCGTTTTGCCACGCGCGGTCAGGCCGCGCGGGACGAATCAGCGACGCCAGCCGTGATGGCCCCAGCCGCCGTAACCATGGCGCCAGTACGGGCGACCGTAGTAGCCACCATAGCCGCCGACGACCACGGCGGGCGGCGGCGCGTAGTAAGCCGGCGCCGGCGCGTAATAGACGGGCGGAGGCGGCGGCGCGTAGTACACGGGCGGCGGCGGTGCATAGACGGGATACGCGGGTGCGACCGGGATACCGATGCCGACCCCGATCGACACGTGAGCCTGCGCAGCGCTTGCGGCACCCAGGCCCAGCGCGGCGGCGGCGATGAACGGAATGAGCTTTTTCACTTCGATTCTCCTGCTGGAGCGGTATTTTATGCGCCCCTGTCGGCAACGGCGGGCATGCACGTCGCATGGAAGCAATGTAGCGAAAACGCGCTCCTCACGTATCGGGCATTTGTTGCAAATTGCAATCGCACGCGGCCGGAACCGCCGTGCGGCGCGGCTCGCAGCACCTTCGGCGACCCTTGCGGGCCGCGCGGTTCCGTCCGACGAGTCGGGTCGCAACATCATGGCCGGTCAGTCTTACCGGATACGGCGCGTGCGGCGGGCGCGCGATCGTAATGAACGATTACAAATTTGAGACAAGATGCCGACGTTTCAAGCCGGACGCGGGTGCGATATGTTTCGGGGTCGGATTCCACGATCGTGAATCGACCGTGGTGCCGGGCGCCGATACACGCGTCGATAAATGCGTCGCTCGCGCCGCGTAGCGGCCGGCCACGCACGTGTCCGCACGGAAGTTGCCCTTTCGCGGACCCGCCGTCATTCCTGCGATACTGGCGGTTGCTTCGTTTTCGCTTACGTTCGCTGCCATGTCCGTCCCCGACACACCCCGCCTCGGCTTCATCGGCGCCGGCCGTCTCGCACGCTGTGTCGCGCAGCGCTTCGCGCAGGCCGGCTTTCCGGTCGTCGCGATCGCGAGCCGCACGCCCGCGTCGGCCGCGGCCCTCGCCGCGCGCATCGACGGCTGCCAGGCGGTCGACACGCCGCAGCAGGTCGCCGATGCCGCCGACCTGATCTTCCTGACGGTACCCGACGACCATCTCGCGTCCGCCGCCGCGGCGCTGCGCTTCGACGCATCGCGCGCCGCGCGGCAGGCCGTCGTTCACTGCAGCGGCGCGTCGGCCGTCGCGCTGCTCGATCCGGCGAAGCAGCAGGGCACGGCCACCGGCGGCTTCCATCCGCTCTACCTGTTCGGCGGCACCGACGCCGACCTCGCCCGCATCGACGGCTGCTCGGTCACGATCGAAGCCGACGGCGCGCTGCATGCGACGCTGATGCGACTTGCCGCCGCACTCGGCTGCCATCCGCTGTCGATTCCGGCCGGCGGCCGGATGCTTTATCACGCGGCCGCGCACTACGCGGCGAGCTTCGCGCTGTGCGGGCTCGCGGAAGCGGTCGAGCTGTGGCGCGGCCTCGGTTTCGACGAGGAAGCCGCGTTGCGCGCGCTGCTGCCGATGCTGGCCGGTACGATCGAGACCGCACGCGACAAGGGGCTCGCGAACGCGCTCTCGGGCCCCGTGTCGCGCGGCGATACGGGCATCGTCGAACGCCAGTTGGCACTGCTTGAAACGCTCGGCGGCGATCACGCGACGCTGTACGCGTTGCTGACGCGCCGCGCGGTCGCGCTCGCGGCGCAGCGCGCGGCGCCGCCGGCGTCGCTGCCGGCACTCGCCGAAGCCGTCGAAACGTCGCTCGCGCGCACGGCCGCGCACCCCTCCCCGTCGCGAGACGAGGCGTGATAAGGTGTCGGCCGATGCGCCGCCATCCGGCGTTGGCGGCCGCACGCTACTGACCGTATAAAAAGGATGCCAACGATGTTCGGCGAGATCGCCCGTTTTCTGCTCAATACCATCTTCACGCTGTTCGGCGCCGCGCTGATCCTGCGCGTCTGGATGCAGGCCGTCCGCGTGCCGCCGTACAACCCCGTCACGCAGGCCGTGCTGCAGGCGACCAACTGGCTCGTGCTGCCGCTGCGCCGCGTGATCGCGGGCGTGCGCGGCATCGACTGGGCCAGCGTCGTCGCCGCCCTCCTCACCGCGCTCGTCTATGTCGTGCTGATGGTCGTGATGGCCGGCTTCGACCCGGCCGCGGTGATCGCGACGCTCGTCGTGGTCGCGCTGCTCACCGTCGTGAAGTGGGCGCTCAATCTCGTGATCTGGATGACGATCCTGATGGCGCTGCTGTCGTGGCTCAACCCGCGCTCGCCGGCCATGCCGATCCTCTACCAGCTCACCGCGCCGTTCCTGAACCCGCTGCGCCGCGTGATCCCGAATCTCGGCGGCATCGACCTGTCGCCGATCCTGCTGTTCGTGATCGTGCAGGTGCTGCTGATGATCGTCACGCGCGCCGCCGTGTCGCTGACGATGTTCGGCATCTGACGCCGTCGCACCCTACACCGCCGGCCCCTGCGCCGGCGGTGCGCCGAGCGTGTCGATCACGCCGAATTGCGCCGGCATCATCGCGTAGCACACGCGCACCTTTTCCTGCGACAGCCTCGCGAGCAAGCGCTGCGCCTCGTCCTCGGTGACGATGAATTCGACCTCGATCGCGAGCGACCCCTGAAGTTCGAAGAAGCGGTCCTCGTGCAGCACGCGATGCTGGCCGAAGCCGGCCATCGCGCGAAACGCGGAACCGCCGGCGACGCCCATCCGGTTCGCCTCCTCCAGCAGCCATTCCCACAGCGGCTTCCAGTGCAGCCGGTGCTGCTCGTGCACGTAGAAGCGCAAGAAGACCCTGTCCATCGCTCCCTCCGATGGCGGCACGCTCAGGCCGCCGCGAGCCATGCGCGCGCGGTCCACATGCCGAGCGCCGTCAGCGCGAACGATCCAGTCAAGTGTAGGGCAGCCACCGCAAACGCCCATCCGAATTCGCCCTGCAACGCATGCGTCATCACTTCGACCGAATAGGTCGAGAACGTCGTGAGGCCGCCGAGAAAGCCCGTGATCACGAACAGCCGCCACTCGGGCGGCAACCCGACGCGGGTCGTGAACACGACGGCGGCAATGCCGATCACGTAGCCGCCGATCAGGTTCGCGGCGAGCGTGCCCAGCGGCACGGCGGGAAAGAATTCGTTGAGCGCGAGGCTCAGGAACCAGCGCAGCAATGCGCCGAGTCCGGCGCCGACGAAGATCGCGACGATCGAATAGAACAAGGGCGCTCCCGTTCGATGAAGCGGCTGGATTCAGCCGCCGGCCCCGGTCGCCCGGGATGATGTCCGGGCCGCACGCGGGCGGCACTGGCTGAACTGTATGCGGATTCGCGTCGCGCCTGCAACGGCCGCCGCCGGGATGCCCGCCCGTTCGCGTGGCGGGTACCCGCCCGTTCACACACGGTCACGCGCGTTGCCAGGCGGCGTCGAGCGCGCCCAGCGTCGCCAGCGCGCCGCCCTTCAGGCCGATCACGTCCGCCCGGCGCGCATGCGCTTCGCGCGCGTTGATGCGGATCACGTCGGCGCCGAGCCGTTCGCTCAGCAGGCGCACGGTCGGGATCGCGGTGCCCGCGCCGATCTCGACCACGGCGACACGCCCGGCCCGCGCGATCCAGTCTTCCAGCGCGCGTTCCTGCGCGTCGTAGCGCGCACCGAGCCAGCCGGTGTCGCCGAACATCAGGATGTTCGGCCGCGCAAGGCCGCCGCAGCGCGGGCAGCGCGGCATTTCGCCGACGAGGCGGCAGGTGGTTTCGTCGACGTCCGGCACGAACGGCGCCGCATCCCACGTGTCGTCCGAGCAGGGGCGCAGGCACTGCATGGCGTGGATCGAACCGTGGATCTCGACGATCCGCGCCGGATCGAAGCCGGCTTTCTGGAACTGGCCGTCGACGTTGCTCGTCAGGACGAAGCCGCCGTTCGGCATCGCGTCGATCCAGCGGCGCAGGATCGCGAAGCCCGCATGCGGCACCGTCGCACGGTAGAGCGCGAGGCGGTGCCCGTAGAAGCCCCATGCGAGCGGCGCACGCGCGCGGAACGCGTGCGGCGATGCGATCTCGTGGAATTCGAAGCGCTCGTGGCGCAGCGCCGGATACGCGCGCCAGAACCCGTCCGTGCCGCGAAAATCGGGCAGCCCGGAATCGACGCCGATACCGGCGCCGGCCGTCACGAGCAATGCGTCGGCGCGCGCGAGCGCGGCAACGGCGGAAGCGACGAGATCGGCGGGCAGTTGCGCGGCGGCAGTCGCGGCAGTGAAATCGGCGGAATCGGAGAGCGGCATGACGGGGCGTCGGTGGCGTCGGACGGTGCGCGGGTGGCGTCGCGATCATACGCCGGTTCGCGCGCGGCGCGGCATGCATGACATGCACGATGCAACGGCATGACGCGACGCTCGCCCGGCCGCGGGCGGTGCGGGCGAGCGACGCGCGGAGCCGCCTGCATCGCCATGGCCGGGCGCCTCCCCGCCTGTTCAGCGATCCGGATCGTCCTGCACGACCGGAATGTCGTCGACCGAGAAGTAGACGGCCTTGCCGAGCTGCCGCGCGAGGGCGACATCCGCGTCGGCGCCGCGCGACGCGCCGTCGATCCGCCATACCGCATCGCAGCGGCGCAGCAGCCGGTGCGCGGCCGGATACAGGAACGCCTCGCTGACTGCATCGCCGACCTGTCGCGACCCGGCCGCGACGGCAAGCGGCAGCGACACCCACTCGCCGATCATCGGCACATGCCCGCGGCGATACACGGCGAGCGCCGCCTCCTCCAGCCGGTGCAGGTTCGCGGCGATGCGCGCGGGGTCGCCGTCCGTGCCGCTGCGGTAAGGGCCGGCGACCAGCACGAGCAGCGGCGTCATGCCGTGCGCGCGCCGGCGGTTTCCCGCAGCGCGACGTACTGGAGCAGCATGATCGTCTTCGCATCGACGATCTCGCCGCGCTCGACCGCATCCAGCGCCGCCTGCAGCGGCATCTCGACGACCTCGAGATCCTCGCCCTCCTCCGCGACGCCGCCGCCGTCGCCGGTGCGCAGCGACGCATCGTATTCACCGACGAAGAAATGCAGCCTCTCCGTCACCGAGCCCGGGCTCATGAACGCCTCGAACACCTTGCGCACGCCGCGCACGCGGTAACCGGTCTCCTCCTCGGCCTCCGCGCGGATGCGCGCTTCGGGCGTCGCGTCGTCGAGCAGGCCGGCGGCGGCCTCGAGCAGCATGCCGTCGTGTCCGCCGACGAACGCCGGCATCCGGAACTGCCGCGTCAGCAGCACGTCGCCGGTATCGGCATTGCGCAGCAGGATGGTCGCGCCATTGCCGCGATCGTAGGTCTCGCGGCTCAGGCGCTGCCACGTTCCGTCGCGGCGCAGGAAATCGAACGTCACCTTCTTCAGCACATACCAGTCATCGGACAGCACCGTCGTATCGACGATGCGGACACGGTCCCGCGTTGCAGCCATCGCAGCCTCCGGTTCGACAAAAGACGGCGCCCATGGTAACGTGCAGATTCGTGCAATTTCAAGAAAATTCGTGCAAAACCCGATGCTGACGACACAACGCAAGAAAGCGATCCTCGACGCACTCGCGCGCGACGGCCAGGTGCTGGCGGTCGAGCTGAGCGCGCAATTCGGCGTATCCGAAGACACCGTCCGCCGCGACCTGCGCGAGCTCGCGGCCGAGGGCCTGCTGCAGCGCGTGCATGGCGGTGCGCTGCCGGCGTCGCCGGCCGTTGCGCCGTTCGCGCAGCGCGAAACGCTCGAGACGGCGGAAAAGCGGCGCATCGCGCGCCGCGCCGCGGAGATGATCGCGCCCGGGCAGGTGGCGATCGTCGATGGCGGCACCACCTCGGCGCTGCTCGTCAGCCAGTTGCCGGCCGACCTGCGCGCGACGATCGTCACGCACAGCCCGAGTGTCGCGGTGGCGCTCGCCGCGCATCCGTCGATCGAGGTGATCCTGATCGGCGGGCGGCTCTACAAGCATTCGATCGTCGCCGTCGGCGCGGCGGCCATGGAAGGCATTGCGCGCATCCACGCGGATCTTTATTTCATGGGCGTGACGGGCGTGCATCCGGTTGCGGGGCTCAGCACCGGCGATTTCGAGGAAGCGGCGATCAAGCGCGCACTGGCCGAACGCGCGGCCGAGACCGTCGTGCTCGCGTCGCAGTCGAAGCTGCGCGCGGCGTCGCAGTTCGTGATCGGCGAGCTCACGCTGGCGCACACCGTGGTGGTCGAAAAGGAAACCGACGCCGCGTTGACGAAGCCGATCGAAGCAGCGGGCGTGACGGTCGTGCGCGCGTAGCGTCGGTTGTGGCCGTGCCGGATGGGCCGGATATGTCCGTCGTATCACCTGCGTGCTTTCATCACGCCAACCCCTCGCCGATGTCAGCGTGCTGACAGCGTCCGCTTGCTAACATGGGCGCCCGCCCAATCGCCACGCACCGCACGCCCGATGCCACCGCCCTCCGCCACCTCCTCGTCGGCGCCGCCCGCAGGCAATGCGCCGCCGCCCGGCGTCCTCGCGCTTTTCATTGCGTTCTCGCAGATCGGCCTGACCAGCTTCGGCGGCGGGCTCAGCGGCCGGATGATGCGCGACTTCGTGTACGAGCGCCGCTGGCTCGACGAGGAGGCGTTCCTCAACGGCCTCGCGCTGTCGCAGGCGCTGCCGGGCGTCAACGTGAAGAACCTCGCGATCTGGATCGGCTACCGGCTCGCCGGATGGCGCGGCGCCGTGGCCGGCTTCACCGGCATCATCGCGCCGCCGGCCGTGCTGATCGTGTTGTTCGGCATCGCGTTCTCGACCCTCACGCGCTTCCCGCTCACGCACGTCGCGCTCGCCGGCGCGGCGGCCGCGGCGATCGGGCTGTCGATCTCGATGGCGATCACGGCCGTGCGTCGGCTGCCGCGCCGCGCGCTGCCGTTCGCGGTGACGGCGCTCACCTTCGTGTCGGTTGCGGTGCTGCACTGGCCGCTGGTGTGGACCGTGCTGGTCGGCGGCACGCTGAGCGTCGCGCTCGAATACCGCCGCGCGGCCGCCACACCGACCGGGCGCGACACACGATGACCGCATCGCAACGCTACGCCGCGCTGTTCGGCGTGTTCGCGCCGCTGTCGATCGCGACGATCGGCGGCGGGCAGGCGATCATCGCCGACATCCAGCGGCAGGTGGTCGACGTGCATCACTGGATGACCGCCACGCAATTCGTGAACGATTTCGCGATCGCGCGAATGGCGCCGGGCCCCGGCTCGCTGCTGGCGACGCTGATCGGCTGGCAGGTGGCCGGTTTCTGGGGCGCGGTGATCGCGACGCTCGCGCTGTTCGGCCCGACGGCGTTCCTGATCTACGGCGTCGCGCATCTGTGGCGGCGGCACCAGGGCGCGCGCTGGCAGATCGCGCTCGAGGCCGGCCTGCGCCCGGTCGCGGCCGGCATGATCCTCGCGTCGGTGTGGGTGCTGCTGCAGGCGCTCGACGGCGGCTGGGCCGCGCGCGCGATCGCGGTCGCGTCGACGCTGTGCGTGATGTATACGCGCGTCCATGCGCTGTTGTTGATCGCCATCGGCGCGCTGCTGCTCGTCGGCGCGCACGCGATCGGCGGCGCATAGCACACGCCGCCTCGCACCGCGGAACCGCTCGGGCACGTGAACGCAGGGAGCCTGTTCACGCCAATGGCGGGCCTGCGCCGGTCCTACCCGCCGCGAAACACCGGCGCGCGCCGCTCCGCAAACGCGCGCAGCCCTTCGTCGAAGTCCTCGCCTTCGCACGCGTGCCGGCGCAACTCGGCGATCCGTTCGAACGCGTCGGCCGGCAACGGCCGCGCGTCCTGCAGCACGCGCAACTGCTCCTTCACCGCGTGCACCGCGAGCGGCGCCTTGGCGGCGATCGTGCGCGCGACGTCGAGCGCCGCCTCGTCGACACCGCCCGCTTCCGCCAGCCGGTTCACGAGCCCGTGATGCGCGGCGCGTTCCGCATCGAGCGGCTGCGCGCAGAAGAACATCTCCTTCAGCACGTGGATCGGCAGGTTGTCGTGGAAGCGCAGCAGGCCGCTCGTCGAATACGGCAGGCCGATGTTCGCGGGCGTCATCGCAAAACGCGCATCGCGCGCCGCGACCACCAGGTCGCAGCTCATCACGAGATCGACCGCCCCGCCCCACGCCGACCCCGACACCGCCGCGATCACCGCACCCGGATAAGTCCGCACGCGCCGCAGCGCCCGTTCGAGCGGCTTGCCGTACGCGAGCGGATCGCGATCGTCGGCCAGCTCGCGCAGATCGTGCCCCGCGCTCCACACGTCGCCGCTGCCGTCGTTCGACAGGATCACGACGGGCGGAGGTCGGTGTTCGGCCAGCGCATCGAGGCGCGCGACGAGCGCATCGAGCAACGGCGCGTCGAGCGCATGCCGGCGCGCCGGATTCGCGAACCGCACGCGCGCGATCCGTTCGCCGACCATGTCGACCGTCACGCGCGACGCGCCATCGTGTTTCGTCGTGTCGCTCATTGCACGGCCTCCGCCACCGCTTCCGCCTGGAAGATCGCGCGCCCGGCCAGCAGCGTGTCGATCGCGTCGTCGTCGTAGCCCGCTTCGCGCAGCACGTCGACCGTATGCTCGCCGAGCAGCGGCGGCGCATGGCGCGTGCGCGGCGCCGGCACCGCGTCCCCCATCCCGCCGAGCGGCGTGACGACCTGGCGCAGCGTGCCGAGCGTCGGATGCACGACCGGTTCGACCAGCCCGCAATGCGCGAGCTGCGGATCGTCGAACACTTCGTCGAGCGTATTGATCGGCCCCGCCGGCAGCCCGGCATCGACGAAGCGTTGGGTCCATTCGCGCTTGCCGCGCGTGCGCAACCGGCCTTCAAGCAGCGCTTTCAGTTCGTCACGGTGCGCGACACGCGCATCGTTGGTCGCGAAGCGCGGATCGTCCGGCAGTTCGGGCAGATCCAGCAACTGGCACAGCCGCAGCCACATGTCGGTGGTGATCGGCGCAAGGTTGAGCGGCCCGTCGGCCGTCTCGAACACGCCGTACGGCGCGATCACCGCATGCGCATTGCCGGTGCGGCGCGGCACGTCGCCGAGGCTCAGGTAGCGTTGCCCGTGCACGCTCAGCAGCGACACGAGGCTTTCGAGCAGCGACGTGCCGACATGCTGCCCGCGCCCCGTGCGCTCGCGCTCGAACAGCGCCGCCATCACGCCGGTCGCGACCCACATCCCCGAGCTGAGATCGCCGATCGCGGTGCCCGTGCGGGTCGGCTCGCCGTCGGGAAAACCGGTGAGGCTCATCAGCCCCGCGTAGCCCTGCGCGATCTGGTCGAAGCCCGGCCAGTCGCGCAACGGGCCGCGCGGGCCGAACGCGGTGACGCTGCCCATCACGAGCCGCGGATCGCGCGCGCTCAGCGCGGCGTAACCGAGCCCCATCGCGTCCATCGTGCCGGCCTTGAAATTCTCGATCACGACGTCGGCCTGCGCGATCAGCCGGCGCACGACGTCGAGGCCGGCCGGCTGCCGGAAATCCACGCAGATGCCGCGCTTGTTGCGGTTGCAGGACAGGTAGTACGTGCTCACGCCGCGATCGAACGGCCCCCACGCGCGGCTCATGTCGCCGTGCGGCCCCGACTCGACCTTGATCACGTCGGCGCCGAGATCGGCGAGCACCATCGAGCAGAACGGCCCCGACAGCGCGCGGCTCAGATCGACGACCCTGATTCCTTGTAATGCCTGCATTCCGGACTCCTGATATTGACGACTGGGTGTGGCTTGTTTCCGAACGATCGCGGCGCACCGCTCATTCGGGCAGCGTCTGATGGCGCGTTTCGACCGCGAACGGCAGGATCAGGATGCCGAGCCCGAACGCGGCCGCGGTCCATGCGACCGGCACGCCGAGCGATCCGTAACCGTGAATCGCGGCGCCGAGCAGGAAGTTCACGCCTGCGCCGATGAAGCGGCCGACCGATGCGTTGAACGCGAACGCGGTGGCACGCACGCGTGTCGGGTACTGCTCGGGCAGCCACAACGAGAAGATCGCGAAATTGCCGCCGAAGAAACCGAGGAACGCGAGCGACACCATGAATGCCGCGAGCCCGTTCGGCTGGTAGAACGCCCAGCCGAACGCGAACACGATCGAACCGGCCATGCCCGCGAAATACACACCGAGCGCCGTGCGCCGGCCAAACCGTTCGGAGAGCCACGGCGCAACCAGGCAGCCGGCGATCGTCGCGCACGACAGGATCGCCGCGCCGATCGACGCGAGCCGCAGCGCGCCGATGTGATCGATGCCAGCACGCGCCGCCAGCGTCGTGACCGCGCTCGCCTCGTACACGGAGCCGGCCCACAGCCCGACGATCGCGACGCCGACCAGGCTCGCGCTCGTCAGCGTGCGGCGCAGGAAGGCCGGCGCGAAGATCTCGCGCAGCGGATGCGCGCGCCGCGCGTCGGCCACGTCGCCGTCGCGTGCGTCGTGCCGGCGCCACTGGCCGGGCTCCTTCACGCGCATCACGGTGAACACCGCGAGCAGCGCGGGCGCGAGCCCGCACAGGAACATCGCGCGCCACCCGTAGGTCGCGCCGATCGTGTAGTTCAGGCACGCCGCGATGAAGAAGCCGAAGTAGTAGCCCGTCTGCAGGTAGCCGGCGCCCATCTTGCGGCGATCTTCCGGCCAGCTCTCGGCCACGTAGGTGCCCGCGAGCGCCCATTCGCCGCCGACGCCGATCCCGGCGATCAAACGGCACGCGGCCAGTGCCCACACGTCGTGCACGAACGCGGCCGCGCCGGTGAACACCGAATAGATCAGGATGCTCGCGGCGAGCGTGCGCACGCGGCCGAAGCGGTCGGCGAGCGGCCCCCAGATGAACGACAGCCCCCAGCCGATCAGGAACAGCGCGAACAGGATCGAGCCGTACATCCCGAGATTCGCGGGCGTCGCCGCGATGCCGGACGCCGGCAGCAGTTCGGTCAGCGCGGGAATCAGCACGAGCGCGTAGATCACCGAATCCACGCCGTCGAGCACCCAGCCCGCATACACGGCCCAGAAGCCCTTGACCTGCTCGCGCGTGAGCGGCGTGCGCCGCGGCTTCGCGCCGGCCGCCGGCGCGTCGATCGCCTTGAACATCTTCGTCTCCTTGCCGGCGGGGCCGGCACTTTTGCCGCGTCCGGTCCGGGATGGCCGGCAGGCTGGCTCTTGTGTGAGACGAGTATAGAAACCCCATCGATCGGGGAAAAATATGATATTCATCTTGCTCGATCGGATTGGCTTATGGCTTGAATCGGGAGGCGGCGGCGATGGACTTGAGGCAGTTGCGCTATTTCGTGAAGGTCGTCGAATGCGGCAACGTCACGCATGCGAGCGAGGCGCTGCATGTCGCGCAGCCGGCGGTGAGCCAGCAGATGCGCAATCTCGAACAGGATCTCGGGATGCAACTGCTCGAACGCAGCGTGCGCGGCGTCGCGCCGACCGCCGCCGGCCGCACGCTGTACCGGCATGCGCTCGAACTGCTGCGCCAGGCCGACGGCACGCGCGAGCTGCTGCGCCGCGATGCCGACACACCGCAGGGCCGCGTGACGGTCGGGATGCCGTCGAGCACCGCGCGCGTGCTGGCCATTCCGCTCGCCCGCGCGGTGCGCGACCGCTACCCGGGCATCATGCTGGAACTGATCGAGGCGCCGAGCGCCGATCTCGACACGCTGCTCGAACGCGCGCGGCTCGATCTCGCGATCGTCGTCGACGCGGTCGAGACGCGCGGCATCGCGATCCACCGGCTGCTGACGGAAACGCTGTACCTGATCACGTGGCCCGAATTCCCGGTGCCGGACGATCCCGTGCCGCTCGACGCGATCGCGCGGATGCCGCTCGTCCTGCCGAGCGCGCCGAACACGATCCGCAACCGTGTCGAATGGGCGATGCGCGAGGCCGGGCTGTCGTACGAGATCGGCTTCGAGGCGAGTTCGACCGGGCTGCTGTTCGCGGCCGTGATGGCGCAGCTCGGCGTGACGATCCTGCCGTGGACGGCCGCGCACGTCGAGATCGAGGAGCGCAAGCTCAAGCTGTCGACGGTCGCGCACCGGCTGTTCGCGCGCGACCTGTCGCTGTGCTGGCACGATACGGCGCTCGTCAGCAACGCGGTGCAGAAGGTGAAAGCCGAGATCGTCCGGCTGTTCGACACACTCGGGCAGCGGCCGGAGTGGGCGGCCGGGCAGGCGTGACGGGCAGGCGGCATGCGTTGCCCTGCCGCGCCGTGTGGACTAAGCTCCTTTCATCCTGGGTACCGCTGACACCTCCACTTCTCCTCGCCGCTCGGTATAAGCGTCGGGGGAAGGAGGCCGTTCGTGTCCCCGCTCCAGTCTGCCTGGCTTCTGCTGGGCGTCAGTGTCCTCGCCGAAGTGCTCGGCTCCGTCGGCCTCAAATACTCGGCCGGCTTTTCCCGCCCGCTCCCGTCCGCGCTCACCGTCGTCTGTTATGCCTGCGCCGTCTGGCTGATGGCGCTCGCGACGAAGCGGCTCGAAATGGGGCTCGCGTACGCGAGCTGGGCCGCCGCCAGCACCGCGGCCACGGCCGTGATCGGCATCGTCTGCTTCGACGAATCGGTGTCGTCGCTGAAGCTCGCCGGCATCGCACTGACCGTTTGTGCGCTCGTCGCGCTCAACCTCGGCGAGGCGGCGACGCACTGACCGGTGGCGGGCCGGTCGTCGACGCATGGGCACCCGAGGCATTGACAGCGCCCCCGCGCGCCCCTTAACGTTTCGTTCATCGTAACCATCACCGGTTCAGCTTAAGAGGTTGTCGGCCCGCTCGTGCTCGACACCTCCGCCTTCATCGAAGGCCTGCTGCTTGGCGCCGGCCTGTTCACGTCGGTCGGCCCCAAGGACGCCTTCGTCATCAAGCGCTCGATCTCGAGCCCCCACCTCCTCTCCATCGCCCTCGTCTGCGCAGGCAGCGACGCGCTGCTGATCGTGCTCGGCGCGCAGGGGTTGTCGGCACTGCTGTCGCGGCATCCCGGTGTGGTATCGGCCGCGCTGTGGGCCGGTATCGCCTATCTCGCCGGTTATGGCCTGCTCGCGCTGCGCTCGGCGATCCGGCGGCGGCAGCCGGAGCACGTCGACGACTCACACGCGCGCCACGCCCCCGCGCTGTCGCGCACGCTGCTCGCGACGGCCGCGGTGTCGCTGCTCAATCCGTATGCGTGGATCGATACCGTGCTGCTGCTCGGCACCGTGATCGTGAGTCACGCGCCCGCCGAACGCGCGCCGTTCGCGTTCGGTGCGATGGCGGCTTCGCTCGCGTGGTTCCTGACGCTCGCCTATGGCGCACGCGCGTGTCGCGCGTGGTTTGCCCGTACGCTGGCGTGGCGCGTGCTCGATTTGTTCGTCGCGACGATGATGCTCGGTTTCGCTGCGCGTTTCGCGATCGACGCGCTTTAGCGCTTCGGGTGTCAACGGCCCGATACCGCGCGAAACGCGCGATGCGCGCCGGCATGCAGCTCGAAACCGATGCCCGACGCCTGCGGCGTGCGCGCAAAACCTGCGTCGACGGTTTCGCCATCGGCGAGCCCGCTGAACGGATCGAACGCGAACGGATTGACTTCCGCACCGCCGAGCCCGAGCGCTGCGACGACATGCAGCGAGAACAGGTGGCCGCCATGTGGCCAGAACGCGTCGCGCCGCCAGCCGCGCGATGCGAAGTGCTCGACGATCTGCAGGTATCCCGGCAGCCCGTAGCAATGCACCGGGTCGAACACGAGTACGTCGCGGTCGGGACGCAGGCCGCCGTAGCGGTCGAGCAGCTTCGCTTCCGCGAGCGAGAACAGCGCTTCGCCGGCCGCGATCGGCGGAGCGTAGCGCGTGGCGACGCCTGCCTGGAGCGGCAGGTCGAGCGGATCGCAGATGTCCTCGAACCACCAGAGGCCGAACGGCTCGAGCATCGCGGCCGCAATATCGACGGTCGTCGCGTCGTACGTGTTCATCGCGTCGACCGCGAGATGCGAACTGTCCGCCAACTGCGTGGCGGCCGCTTCGATGCGCCTGCTGTCCTGAGCGACGTCCGCGCCACCGATCTTGATCTTCGCGTGCGTGTAGCCGAGATCGGCAACGCGGCGCATCTCGTCCGACAGGCGCGCGAGATCGTCGTGCGGATAACGATAGCCGCCGCCCGCGTACACACGCACGCGCGGTGCCGCCGTGCGTCCAAGCCGGTCGGCCAGAAAGCGATTGAGCGGCAGGTCGGCGATTTTCGCGGCGGCGTCCCAGATCGCCATGTCGAGCGCGCCGATCGCCACGCAGCGTTCGCCGTGTCCGCCGGGCTTTTCGCCGGCCATCATCGCGCGCCACGCGCGGAACGGGTCGAGGTTCGTGCCGGCTTCGTCGGCGAGCGCGTCGGCGGCGGCCAGCAGGCGCGGCGCGAACCGTTCGCGGATCAGGCCGCCCTGCGCGAAGCGGCCGACCGATGCGTAGCCGTAGCCCGTCACGGGGCGGCCGTCACGCACGACGTCGGTGGTCAGCGCGACGACACTCGTCGTCAGGCCGCCGGATGGAATGGCCGGGTCGGCATAGCGGGAGACGGAAATCGTGCGTTCGCGGATGTCGGTGATACGCATGGTCGGGATTCCGGGGGTGGCGACCGGCGCAAGCGAACGAGGTACGCGATGCGACCGGAACGGTGGGCGGATCGCTGCATCATAGGGGTTTGGGCGATGACGCGCAGGCCGGCGCGGCGATCGCCTTTTCGAATCGGCCGGCGCACCGCCTGGACGGAATGCGCCGGTGTGTGCCGGCTTGAACGAGCACGCGGTCGACCGCGTCGCCGGGGCTGGCGCTTTGACCGCGCCCCTCGATACGAATGCCCCGGCCCACCGCGCACACCGCATCGGCTACGCTGTCGCGCGAAAACGTGCAGTCGCCCGGAGGGCGCGAACCTCGAAGGTATCCGGACGACGACGGTACGCGTGGTCGAATCTACCGGCCCGCTCAGGCAAAGACGAAGTACTTGCGCACCGTCTCCACCACTTCCCAGGTCCCCTTCATGCCGGGTTCGATCACGAACACGTCGCCGGCTTTCAGGTGCACCGACTCCTCGCCTTCCGGTGTGATGATGCAGTAGCCATCGAGGAAGTGGCAGTACTCCCATTTTTCGTAGTTCACCTCGAACTTGCCCGGCGTGCAGATCCAGGTACCCATGATCTTGCTGCCGTCCTTGGAGAGGTACGCGTTGAGGTTCACGGTGTGCGGATCGCCGCCGATACGCTTCCACTTGGTCGCGTCAAGGACCGGCGTCGGGCAGGTTTCGCGCAAAACGGTGATGAAATCGGACATGTCAGCTCCAGACTAACGTTCGTGTAAGAGGCTTGTCACGTTAGTGCGAAAGCGTGGTCGGGACTTGCATGCTTCCGACACCGACTCGTCTATTTTCGACACCGGCCCGCGGGCACACGCACGGCCGGCGCGTTTCGTTCGGCGTTGGCGCTGCGGTGCTGCCTGACGATGCGGTCGGGCTTTGTCAGTAACCGGTGCGCGGACAAGGCTCTCCTGGCAGGCCCCATAGCGTCGGTCAGGCGACAGGCTTGGGGAAGTAAGTTTCCTCCTCCGCCGGAATGCTGCCATCCCGGTAACGCTCGTCTTCCCACAGCAGCCGCCAGCGCACCGCATGTTCGTCGTTGGACCCTTCCAACAGGTACTTGTGGGCAACACTGCCTTTGAGGAAGTAACTCGGACAGCCCACCTTGCCGGACGGAAACCACGGCTCCCAGATCCCCTCGACAGGAATCTCGTGGTCGCTGCAAACGTCGCCGCTTGCGGATTCGTTCTTCGGCGGACAGGGAGGAAGCGATGCAGGATAGGTGCGACCGGGTGGCCAATATCGCCAAGCAGGAAGCGGCGCGTTTTCGAACATGGATTCATAGGTCCAGTGCTCAAATACGCGGGTCCCGCCATCCGCACGTGCTCCGTATGCAAGCATCCCGGTATAACCGAATCCGACCGTGCACTTGAGCGCGTAGCAAATCAATCTCTCGATCCATACCCCCTCCACGAACCCGGTGGCATACACCGGGTCCGAAAAACTGGTGTCCTTCAGTCCCAGCGAATGAAAAAACGGATCGTATTTACGACCGATTTCAAGCGCACTCCGTCCAAACAACAGGTCGCCACCGTGCTGGCTTCCTCTAACCAACGCGTCGTATGCGGCTCGTTTGTCGAGACCTCGGCGCAGTGCATCGATGCCCAGATCCATGCGCACCAGTGCCCCCGAGAAATCATGCGTGTAGGCTTCCTCAAGCTCGACCTGATTTGGGCTCGGTGTGTCCAGTTGTTTTGCGTACGCGCCGAGAAAGTCCCGATATCGTCCAACGGCGTATTCCAGGAACGTGACACTCGTCCATTTCTTGAGCAGATAAAAAGCCTTTGCCCGCGCATCCTGTTCCTGCTCGGGGGTCATGGTCAAAATATTCAACATCATTGAACCTGTTCGTCCGTCGATTGTTTGCCGCCATCGGCTATGCGGCACATCCATTGGGCCGTTGAAATTCGGCTCCGATGCTACAGCGCGCCGAAGGGATGTGCCTTCAGCCTGGACGGTAGATCCCGTGAATAGCGCGGGCTCATCCGCCACTGCGCGCGACGCCGCCGGTCCGGCATCGAGCCCTGTCAGTTGCCCTGCGCCAAACCACCCGCTTGCCATCCCCACCCGAACCCCTGTAGAATTGCGCGTTCTGCGGGCGTCGTATAATGGCCATTACCTCAGCTTCCCAAGCTGATGACGTGGGTTCGATTCCCATCGCCCGCTCCACTTTTCGGCTGCATCGCAGCCTGCGCAAAAGCCGCCTCGTCGAAGGCGGCTTTTTTGTACCATGTGCCGGTTCACCCGGCGCACTGCTGCGCGCAACGGGCCCTCGCCCGCAACCGAGCCTTTCTCTGTACCGATGATGCACGACGATCCGAACGAAGCCGGCCTGCCGCCGCACGACGACGCCATTCCCGACGAAGCCGCCGAAGGCGCCGACGCCGTCAATCCGCTGCACCACCGCCGCATCCGCAGCTTCGTGACGCGCGCCGGCCGCGTGTCGACCGGCCAGCGCCGTGCGCTCGACGAACTCGGCCCGCGCTTCGTGGTGCCGTATGCGCCGGAGCTGCCCGACTGGAATGCGGTGTTCGGCCGCAGCGCGCCGCGCATCCTCGAGATCGGCTTCGGGATGGGCGCGTCGACCGCGGAAATCGCCGCGAACCGCCCCGGCGACGATTTCCTCGGCGTCGAAGTGCACGAGCCGGGCGTCGGCGCGCTGCTGAAGCTGATCGGCGAGCAGGACCTGCCGAACATCCGCATCATCCAGCACGACGCGGTCGAGGTACTCGAGCACATGCTTGCGCCGGAAAGTCTCGACGGCGTGCACATCTTCTTCCCCGACCCGTGGCACAAGGCGCGCCATCACAAGCGCCGGCTGATCCAGCCGCCGCTCGTCGCGCATCTCGCGTCGCGCCTGAAGCCCGGCGCGTACATTCACTGCGCGACCGACTGGCAGAACTACGCTGAACAGATGCTGGAAGTGCTCGGCGCGGAACCGACGCTCGAAAACACCGCCGCCGACTACGCGCCGCGCCCCGACTACCGCCCGGTCACGAAGTTCGAACGGCGCGGGCTGCGCCTCGGCCACGGCGTGTGGGACCTGGTATTCCGCAAGCGCGCAGGCTGAGCCTTCCCGCTGCGGCGGCGCATGCCGCCCGAATCCGGATAAAAAAAGCCCGATCGGTTATCTGCCGATCGGGCTTTTCTCATTGGAAGCGCGCCCGCCTCCGTGTCCGCGTCACGCCCAGTTCAGCCAGCCGCTGTACCCGACCAGCAGCACGAACAGCCCGAACGCGATCCGGTACCACGCGAACACCGTGAAATCGTGCGTCGCGACGTAGCGCAGCAGCCAGCGCACGCACACGAACGCGCTGACGAACGCGGCGACGAGGCCAAGCGCGAACAGGCCGAGCGAATCGACGGTGAACGCCTGCCAGTCCTTGACGGTTTCATAGAGCGTCGCGCCGAAGATGATCGGAATCGCGAGGAAAAACGAGAATTCGGTGGCGACGCGCCGGTCGAGACCGAACAGCATCCCGCCGATGATCGTCGAGCCCGAGCGCGACATGCCGGGAATCAGCGCGAAGCACTGCGCGATGCCGACCTTGAGCGCATCGAGCGGGGTCAGCGCGTCGACCGACACCACGCGCGGCGGCTCGCTGCGTTCACGCTGCCGCGCCTCGGCCCACAGGATGATCGCCCCGCCCACGACGAGCGCGAACGCGACGGGTACCGGCGAGAACAGCACGGCCTTGATCTTCTTCTCGAGCAGGAGGCCGAGTGCGATCGCGGGAATCGTCGCGATCACGACGTTCAGCGTGAAGCGCCGCGCATCGGGCCGGCTGGGCAGCCCGGATATGATGGACGCGATCCGTTGCCGGTATTCCCAGCAGACCGCGAGAATCGCCCCGAACTGGATCACGACGTCGAAGGTCTTCGCGTGCGAATCGTTGAAATTCAGGAAGCTGCCCGCGACGATCAGGTGACCGGTGCTCGACACCGGCAGGAATTCCGTCAGCCCCTCGACGACGCCGAGGATCAAAGCCTTGCAGATCAGGATCCAGTCCATCCGTGGCCCAACTCCGAAATGGTCGAATGAATGGGCCACTCTTCCACGCGCGGCCCCCCTCCGGCCGGGCGCGGTTCGTCGTCACTTTTCGACGATCGCCACGCGTATGCCGTTTGTAAGAATCGTAATTGTACCGGGTTCGTAGTTCACCCCGGCAAATTGCAGCTGTTCGGGCTTGAACGTGTAGATCGGATAGTTGGTCAGCAACTGCGTCGCGAGCAGGCCCGCGGCCGCGCCGACCTGTTGCGCGTACATCTGCGCGTCGCCGTCGAGCGCGAGGCTGTCGACGGCCGGCGACTTCAGCACCACCGAACGGCTCGGTGCGTCGTAAGCAAGCTGGCCCGACACGGTGAACTTGCCGCTGACGGGCGCGCGCAGGAACGGGCTCGCGAAATGCGCGTCGAGCTGCACGGCGACGCGGTTCTGGTCGGGCAGCAGGTTGACGGCCGGGTTCGCGAGCGACACGTCGACGACCTGCGCGACCGTCTTCTGGTACGGGAACTTGCGGGCGACGGCCTTCTGCACGTCGCCGCGCGAGAAGGTGTAGTGATCGGGGATGAACGGGAAGGTCGACGCGCACGCGGCGAGCGACAGCGTCACGCCGACGGCGCCGACGGTTGCGGCGAGGAAACGGCGCCGGCCCGGCGCGCAAGGTGCGGTCATGCTGAACACTCTCCTGGTTGCGACGGCCGCGTCGCGGCCTCGAGACGCGTGAGCCACGCGAGCGCGTCGTCGCGCGACGCGCCGCACATGTCCGCGGCCGGCTGCAGCCCGGAACAGCACGCGGGCCGCTCGGGGCGGCCGAAGATCCGGCAGCGCAGGTCGTCGCCGAGCTGCACGCAGCGCACACCGGCCGGCTTGCCGTCGGGCATGCCCGGAATCGGGCTGGAAATCGACGGCGCGATGCAGCACGCGCCGCAGCCCTCGCGGCACGCATGCGGCGGCGGGACATCGGCAGGCGCCGGGCGGACAGGCATTTCGACGGACACTCGGCTCTCTCGAACGAACAACAAAAAAACGGTGCGGCAACCGGACGCGGTGCCGGCAGCCCCACCCCGCATTGTGCCATCGCCGGCTGCGACGTTATTACACAATGCAGCCCAATCGCGCGTTTATATACTCGAAAGCATCTAAAAAGCGCGAGACCACCATGCGTTCCGGTTCTGCCGACTCAATGTTCCGTCCCGATTTGCTCGCGAAATACGGCGCGAACGGGCCGCGCTATACGTCGTACCCCACCGCGCTGCAGTTCCGCGACGATTTCGACCCGGCCGACTACCTGCGCGCGGCGAGCGACCCCGGCGCCTCGTCGAGCGAGCTGTCGCTGTACTTCCACATCCCGTTCTGCAATACCGCGTGCTTCTACTGCGGCTGCAACAAGATCGCGACCAACAACCGCCGCCGCGCGCGCCCGTATCTCGAGCAGCTCAAGCGCGAGATGGCGCTGCAGGCCGCGCTGTTCGATCCCGCGCGCCCGGTCACGCAGCTGCACTGGGGCGGCGGCACGCCCACCTTCCTGTCCGACGACGAAACGGCCGAGCTGATGGTGGCCACGCGCGAGCACTTCGCGCTCGCACCGGATGCCGACGCCGAATTCTCGATCGAGATCGATCCGCGCACGGTCACGCCCGCCACGCTCGTCCACCTGCGCAATATCGGCTTCAACCGGCTGAGCCTCGGCGTGCAGGATTTCGACCCGGCGGTGCAACAGGCGATCAACCGCGTCCAGCCGCGCGCGATGACGGCCGACCTGCTCTCCGCCGCGCGCACGACGGGGTTTCATTCGGTGAGCGTCGACCTGATCTACGGGCTGCCGCACCAGACCGTTGCCGTCTTCGCGCGCACGCTGGAAACGATCATCGAACTCGCGCCCGACCGGCTGTCGGTGTTCGGCTACGCGCACATGCCGCACCTGTTCAAGATGCAGCGGCAGATCGACGATGCGACGCTGCCGCCGCCGGAAACGCGCATCGCGCTGCTCGGCCTCGCGATCGACATGCTGACGTCGGCCGGCTACGTGTACATCGGGATGGATCACTTCGCGCGGCCGTCCGACGAGCTCGTGCGCGCGCAGCGCAACGGCACGCTGCAACGCAATTTCCAGGGCTACAGCACGCGCGCGGATACCGACCTCGTCGGTTTCGGCGTGTCGTCGATCGGCAAGGTCGGCGACGTCTACGCGCAGAACGCGAAGGACCTGCCCGCCTACGGCGCCGCGCTCGACGCGGGCCGGCTGCCGATCGCGCGCGGCGTGCGGCTCACGCCCGACGACCGGCTGCGCCGCGACGTGATCACGCAGCTGATGTGCAACCTCGAACTGCCGTTCTCGCATGTCGAGGCCGCACACGGCATCCGCTTCGCCGATCATTTCGCGCGCGAGCTCGACGCGCTGCGCCCGTTCGAGCGCGACGGGCTGCTGACGATAGCGGGCGACCGCCTGACGATCCATCCGGCCGGCCGGATGGTCGTGCGCAACATCGCGATGGCGTTCGACGCGTATCTCGGCCAGACGCAGCAGCAGCGGTATTCACGCACGGTCTAGGGTCGGCCGGGCGCATGCGGACGGCCGGTTTGATACAGTGTGGGGCTTACGCCCCGCCAGAATCCGCACGATGCGCACCACCAAAGCGACCCACGCGGTCGAACGCCTGAAGACCCGCTCCGGCAACCCGCATTTCGCGGCCGTCGCGATGGCGGGCGGCCTGTTCTATCTCGTCGACCGCTCGGGCGGCACCGCCGAGAAGCGCTGCGAGCCGCTGCCGCTCGACGAGTTCGTCAAGTTCGTCGACGAATTCGGCCCCAAAAAACCGCGCAAGGCGAGCAAGCTCGACCTCGCATTCGAGGCGCAGATCAGGAAGAGCAAGGGGTAAAGGTCTGTTGCAGGCCGCCTGAAGGCTTTGCAGCCGCCCCGTTTGGTACAATCACGAAGTTTCTCTATCCCCGCTGATGGCCGACCAGGCTGCGTGACCACACCATGAATATCGAAAACGCGCGTTTCAACATGATCGAACAACAGATCCGGCCGTGGGACGTGCTGGATCTCGACGTCCTGGGCCTGCTGTCGATCGTCAAGCGTGAAAACTACGTTCCGGCCGAATACCGCGATCTCGCGTTCGCCGACCTCGAACTGCCGCTGCCGGGCGGCACCAGCAAGATGCTGTTCCCGCGCGTCGAAGCGCGCGTGCTGCAGGAGCTGGCCGTCAAGAAGCACGAGAACGTGCTCTTGATCGGCGCCGGTTCGGGCTACCTGGCCGCGCTGTTCGCGCATCGCGCCCGGCACGTGACGGCCGTCGAGATCGATCCGGCCATCGCGAAGTTCGCGGAAGACAACCTGCGCAACGACGGCGTGACCAACGCGGAAGTCGTCCTCGGCGACGGTTCGCGCGGCTGGGCCGGCAAGGCGCCGTACGACGTGATCTGCGTCGCGGGCGGCCTGCCCGTCGTGCCGCAGGAAATGCTCGAGCAACTGAAGGTCGGCGGCCGCCTGTCGGCATTCGTCGGCGGCCGTCCGGTGATGAAGGCGCAGATCATCACGCGCATCGACGACAAGCAGTACCGCGTCGCCGACGTGTTCGAAACCTACATCGATCACCTCGTCAACGCGATCGAGCCGTCGCGCTTCAAGTTCTGAGCAGCGGAGCCTCCATGCAGATCCTGACCGCCGCGATGCTCGCGGAATGGCTCGGCGACAAGGCGCGCCCCGCGCCGGTCGTGCTCGACGTGCGCGAACCGTGGGAAATCGCGACCGCGCACATCGCCGGCAGCGTGTCGATCCCGATGCAGCAGATTCCCGCGCGCAGCGAAGAACTCGACGACGAAGCGGAAATCGTCTGCGTGTGCCATCACGGGATGCGCAGCGCGCAGGTCGCGATGTTCCTCGAGTCGCGCGGCTTCACGAAGCTGTACAACCTGCAAGGCGGGATCGACGCGTGGTCGCGCGACGTCGATCCGTCCGTACCGCGCTACTGATCCCGCCGGTGGCGCATCGCGCGCCGCCGCACCGGCCGGCACATCGCCGCCGGTCATACCGACCCGCCGAACGGGCGCGCATGGCGCGCCCGTTTTTCTTTCCCGCTCCGGTTCGTCTCGGCGTCATCCGACCTGCGACGGCACCGCGCCGCCCCGCCCCGCTTGGCGTGAAGTCATGGTGCACGACCGTTCCCGCACCGCACGCAGGCACCGGAACGGGGAACCCCGACCGTGCACCATTTCCGCCCGCGCCCCTGCACCGCGACGGACCGCGCATGCTGCACGACGCGTCATGTGCCCCGCCGCGACGCCCCGCCCTGCCCCGCGCAGGCACGCCGGGCGTGCATCCGCACGACTGGCACATGCCTTGCGTTATCCGTTGGCCGACGCCGTCAAGGCGCACGCATATCCAACACGTCAAGGGGAACCCGATGAAACGTCGCAGTCTGTTGAAGTTCGGTTCGATGGCCGGCGCGCTTGCGCTCGCGGGCAAGAGCCCGTTCGCGCACGCGGCCGATGCGGGCACCGGCCCGATCAAGGTCGGCATCCTGCACTCGCTGTCGGGCACGATGGCGATCTCGGAGACGTCGCTGAAGGACACCGCGCTGATGACGATCGCCGACATCAACAAGAGCGGCGGCGTGATGGGCCGCAAGCTCGAGCCCGTGGTGGTCGATCCCGCGTCGAACTGGCCGCTGTTCGCCGAGAAGGCGCGCCAGCTGCTCACGCAGGACAAGGTCGCGTGCGTGTTCGGCTGCTGGACGTCGGTGTCGCGCAAGTCGGTGCTGCCGGTGTTCGAGGAGCTGAACGGGCTGCTCTACTACCCGGTGCAGTACGAAGGCGAGGAAATGTCGCGCAACGTGTTCTATACGGGCGCGGCGCCGAACCAGCAGGCGATCCCGGCCGTCGAGTACCTGATGAGCGCGGAAGGCGGCAGCGCGAAGCGCTTCTTCCTGCTCGGCACCGACTACGTTTATCCGCGCACGACCAACAAGATCCTGCGCGCGTTCCTGAAATCGAAGGGCGTGAAGGACGCCGACATTCAGGAGGTCTACACGCCGTTCGGCCACAGCGATTACCAGACCATCGTCGCGAACATCAAGAACTTCTCGCAGGGCGGCAAGACGACCGTGATCTCGACGATCAACGGCGACTCGAACGTGCCGTTCTACAAGGAGCTCGGCAACCAGGGGATCAAGGCGACCGACGTGCCCGTCGTCGCGTTCTCGGTCGGCGAGGAGGAACTGCGCGGGATCGACACGAAGCCGCTCGTCGGCCACCTCGCCGCGTGGAATTACTTCATGTCGGTGAAGAACCCGACCAACACGAAGTTCAAGGACCAGTTCGCCGCCTGGGTGAAGGCGAACAACCTGCCGGGCGGCGCGAAGCGCGTGACCAACGACCCGATGGAGGCGACCTATGTGGGCATCCACATGTGGAAGCAGGCCGTCGAGAAGGCGAAGAGCACCGACGTCGACAAGGTGCGCGTCGCGATGATCGGCCAGACGGTCGCCGCGCCGTCGGGCTTCACGCTCGCGATGGACGGCAACCATCACCTGCACAAGCCGGTGATGATCGGTGAGATCCGCGGCGACGGGCAGTTCAACGTCGTGTGGAAGACGAAGACGGCCGTGCGCGCGCAACCGTGGAGCCCGTACATCGCGGGTAACCAGGGCAAGCCGGACATCGTCACGTCGATCCCGGCGTTCCTGCGCCGGCAGCGCACGGCGCTCGCCTGACGCGACGCGGGGCGTCGCGCACCGGCGCGATGCTCCGCCCGCTTGCAGGCGCCGCCGTACCGGGCGCGCTTGCCGACGCACCGCAAGCGCCCGCGCATCGCCGCCCGCATCCGCCTTCCACGTCCGACAGGATTTCCCGATGCCTACACGCTTTCGCCGAGCCGCCGTCGCGATCGTCGCGTGCGCCGCCCTCGCGGGCGGGCTGCCGCGCGCCGCATTCGCGCTGACGGCTGCCGATACCGCCGCGCTCGCCGGCGACGACTTCGACGCGAAGACGGCCGCGGTCGAACGGCTCGCCGCCGATCCCGATCCGCGCGCCGTCGCGTTGCTCAACGCGCTGTCGAACGGCGACGCGCTCGCGACCGGCGACGGCCGCCTGCTGATCCAGTCCGGCGACACCGCACACGACGCGCTCTCGCAGGCCGCGACGCCGGCCGGCGACGCGCAGCCCGTGATGCTGAACAACCTGCTGCGCACGAAAATCGCGGGCGCGCTGTCGGGGCTCGCGCTCGCGTCGCCCGACGTCGCCGCGCGCCGCGACGCGATCGATGCGCTGCTGAAGTCGCCCGACCCGGCACTCAAGCCGATGATCGACCGAGCGCGCGCAAAGGAAACGGATCCCACGCTGAAGCGCCGCCTCGATGCATTGTGGGCGATCGCCGCGCTGCACGACGCCGATCCGGCGAAGCGCCTCGAAGCCGTGCAGGTGGTGGCCGCGCGCCGCGATCTCGACATGATCGAGCAGTTGCGCCCGCTCGTCGCGAAGAATGCCGACGGCAGCTACGCGGAGCCCGACGCGCGTGTGCGCGACGCCGCCCAGCAAGGGCTCGACGCATTGCACTCGCTGCAGCGCCGCGGCGAGATCGCGGGCACGCTGTTCGCGGGGCTGTCGCTCGGCAGCGTGCTGCTGCTCGCCGCGCTCGGCCTCGCGATCACGTACGGGCTGATCGGCGTGATCAACATGGCGCACGGCGAATTCCTGATGATCGGTGCGTACGCAACCTATGTCGTGCAGACGCTGATCCAGCGCTACGCACCCGGCGCGTTCGACTGGTATCCGCTCGTCGCCGTGCCGGTGTCGTTCGTGACGGCCGCGTTGGTCGGCATCGTGCTCGAACGGCTCGTGCTGCGGCACCTGTACGGCCGCCCGCTCGAGACCCTGCTCGCCACCTTCGGCGTGAGCCTGATCCTGATCCAGGCGACGCGGATGCTGTTCGGCGCGCAGAACGTGCAGGTCGTGAACCCGTCGTGGATGAGCGGCGGCGTGACGGTGATGCAGAACCTGATCCTGCCGTACAACCGCCTCGTGATCCTCGCGTTCGCGCTCGCGGTGGTGTTCGTCGCGTGGGCCGTGCTGACGAAGACGCGCCTTGGCCTGTTCGTGCGCGCCGTCACGCAGAACCGCCGGATGGCTGCGTGCGTCGGCGTGAAGACCGCACGCGTCGACGCGTACGCTTTCGCGTTCGGCGCCGGCATCGCGGGCCTCGGCGGCTGCGCGCTGTCGCAAATCGGCAATGTCGGCCCGGATCTCGGCCAGAACTACATCATCGATTCGTTCATGGCCGTCGTGCTCGGCGGCGTCGGGCAGATCGCCGGCACCGTGCTCGGCGGCTTCGGGCTCGGTCTCGTCAGCAAGGCGATCGAGCCGTTCTGGGGCGCCGTGCTCGCGAAGATCGCGGTGCTCGTGATGATCGTGCTGTTCATCCAGAAGCGTCCTCAGGGCATGTTCGCCCCGAAGGGCCGCAGCGCGGAGGCGTGACATGACTTCAATCACCGATTCGTTGTCGAAGCCGCTCGCCGACGCGCCGAAGCCCGCTGCCGCCGCCCGTGCGGAGAACGGTTTCGCGCTCGGCCTGCCGCCCCGCCCCGCGCTGCTGTCGCGCCGCGCGTGGCTCGCGCTGATCGCGCTGTGCATCGCGATCGGCATCGGCGTGCCGCTCGCCGCGCTGGTCGCGCCCGAGTCGAGCGCGTTCCATCTGTCCGCGTATGCGATGACGCTCGCCGGCAAGCTGATGTGCTACGCGATCGCCGCGCTCGCGCTCGATCTCGTGTGGGGCTACTGCGGCATCCTGAGCCTCGGCCACGGCCTCTTCTTCGCGCTCGGCGGTTATGCGATCGGCATGTACCTGATGCGCGAGATCGGCCGCGACGGCAAGTACGGCAGCGACCTGCCCGACTTCATGGTGTTCCTCGACTGGCACCAGCTGCCCTGGTACTGGAGCGGCACGCAGCATCTGGCCTGGGCGCTCGCGCTCGTCGTGCTCGTGCCGGCCGTGCTCGCCTGGGTGTTCGGCTTCTTCACGTTCCGCTCGCGCGTGAAAGGCGTGTACCTGTCGATCATCACGCAGGCGCTGACGTTCGCCGCGATGCTGCTGTTCTTTCGCAACGAGACGGGCTTCGGCGGCAACAACGGCTTCACCGACTTCAAGCGCATCGCGGGCTTCGCGATCACGTCGCCCGGTACGCGCACGGTGCTGTTGCTGCTGACGTTCGCGACGCTCGTGCTCGCGTTCATCGCCGCGCGCGCGATCGTCACCAGCAAGCTCGGGCGCGTGGTCACCGCGGTGCGCGACGGCGAGACGCGGCTGATGTTCCTCGGCTACAGCCCGCTCGCGTACAAGCTGTTCGTGTGGACCGTGTCGGCCGTTCTGTGCGGCATCGCGGGCGCGCTGTACGTGCCGCAGGTCGGCATCATCAATCCCGGCGAGATGTCGCCCGGCAACTCGATCGAGATGGCGATCTGGGTCGCGGTGGGCGGCCGCGGCACGCTGATCGGGCCGATCGTCGGCGCGTTCGCGGTGAACGGCGCGAAGAGCCTGTTTACCGCCTACTTCGCCGAATACTGGCTGTTCTTCCTCGGCCTGATCTTCGTGCTCGTGCCGCTGCTGCTGCCGCGCGGGATCATGGGCCTCGTCGAAACCGTGCTCGCGAAGGGGAAACGCGCATGAACGGAACGGCCCTCTACCAGTTCACGCCGCCGCCCGAGGACGAGCTGCTCGCCGTCAGCGGCACCGCATCGATGGGGCGCGTGGTGCCGCCGGGCATCGACACGTCGCACGGCACGATCCTCTACCTCGAGGATATCGAGGTGAGCTTCGACGGCTTCCGCGCGCTGAAGAAGCTGTCGCTCGCGATCGACGCGGGCGAGCTGCGCTGCGTGATCGGCCCGAACGGTGCGGGCAAGACGACGATGATGGACGTGATCACCGGCAAGACGCGCCCCGATGCGGGCAAGGTGTTTCTCGGCCAGACCATCGACCTCGCGCGAATGAACGAGCCGGAAATCGCGCGCGCGGGCATCGGCCGCAAGTTCCAGAAGCCGACCGTGTTCGAGCAGCATCCGGTGTGGGAAAACCTCGAACTCGCGATGCAGACCGACAAGGGCTGGCTCGCGTCGCTGCGCGCGCGGCTCGACCGCACCGCGCAGGCGAAGATCGAGGAGACGCTCGCGCTGATCGGCCTCGAAAGCGACGCGTATCGCGCGGCGGGCGAGCTGTCGCACGGGCAGAAGCAGCGGCTCGAGATCGGCATGCTGCTGATGCAGCGCCCTGCGCTGTTGCTGCTCGACGAACCGGCGGCCGGGATGACCGACCACGAGACGATGGAGCTCGCCGAGCTGCTGAACACGCTGCGCGGCACCTGCTCGATGATGGTCGTCGAGCACGACATGGAATTCGTCGCGGCGCTCGCCGGCGACACGGGCCGCGTGACGGTGATGGCCGAAGGCGCGGTCCTCGCGCAAGGCACCCTCGACCAGGTCAAGCGCGACGACGCGGTGATCGAGTCTTATCTCGGACGTTGATGCAATGCTGAAGATCGAAGCACTGAACCAGTACTACGGCGGCAGCCATATCCTGCGCAACGTGAGCCTCGCCGCCGACGACGGCAAGCTCACCGTCCTGCTCGGCCGCAACGGCGTCGGCAAGAGCACGCTGCTGCGCTGCCTGATGGGCGTCGTCGCCGCGAAAAGCGGCAGCGTGTCGTGGCGCGGCACCGCGCTCGGCGCGATGCCGCCGTATGCGCGCGTCGCGGCCGGGCTCGCGTACGTGCCGCAGGGCCGCGACATCTTTCCGCGGCTCACCGTCGAGGAGAACCTGCTCGTCGGCGCGGCGAGCCGGAAAGCACCGTCGAAGGTGCCCGACCGCATCTACGACCTGTTCCCGGTGCTGAAGGACATGCGCACGCGGCGCGGCGGCGACCTGTCGGGCGGCCAGCAGCAGCAGCTCGCGATCGGCCGCGCGCTGATGAGCGAACCGCAGCTGCTGATCCTCGACGAGCCGACCGAAGGCATCCAGCCGTCGATCATCCAGGATATCGGCCGCACGCTGCGCCAGCTCGTCGACGAAGCGAAGATGACCGTGCTGCTCGTCGAGCAGTATTACGACTTCGCCCAGTCGATCGCCGACCGCTACTGGGTGATGAGCCGCGGCGAGATCGTCGCTGGGGGTGATGCGCGGGACATGGAGACGAATGGCGTGCGCGAGTTGATCGCGGTGTGATGGACACCGGCTGGCCATCCTGCTGCCGGCAATCAGGTCTTTTTATTCAGACCCTTATTATTCGAGCGTTGAATATTTTCGGATTATCAAATAAGCAGTGCATTTCTCGCATGCAGTCAACGTGTCAGCCGGATCATCTCCTTCCCGAGGCGTGGCTTGAGGCATGACGGGATCCGGTGAATCTGGCGCGATAGCGTTATAAAATTGCAGATAATCAAACATACTCTGTATATACTGCAATCAGACAACGCTCTGATCACGCCACGATGAGCAATAAAACAGTCCAGCGGTTGATGCAGGAGACCCTGCGCGGTTACCCCATCGATTCTGAAATGCTTCGAAACATGGGCGTGAGCGCGGCTTTGGCGTCACATATGGTCAAGTCCGGCTGGCTGCAACGCCTTTCGAAAGGTACCTACCTGCTGACCGGCGACACGCCCTCTCGGGACGGCATCATCGCGCATCTTGGCCGACGCGTCCCCGGCATCCACGTCGGCGGCAAAACAGCCCTCGCCTGGCAAGGCGTTCGCCACAACATCGCATTCAAAGAGAAAGTCATTCTCTGGGGCCCGAGACCCTATCGCATCCCCTCATGGGTCGCGGAGCACATGCACTACACGTACCAGACCACTGCGTTGTTCGACGAATCGTTGCCCTATTCGTTCGGGCTGACGCAGCTTCCCGCCGGGGGACCCGACGTGCTTGTTTCCGTGCCGGAGCGAGCCATACTGGAGCTTGCAAGCGACATCGGAAAGGGACAATCATTAGAGGAAGCATCCAACCTGGTGATCGGATTGCGCAACCTGCGCGTCAAAACGCTGGACGTACTTCTACATCACTGTACGAGCGTGAAGGTAGTACGACTGGTGCGGGACCTTGGACAAGGTGCGGATTTTCCGTGGGCACGAGAACTCCAGAAGCACGTCAACCGTCTCGGCGAAGGCACGCGATGGTCGAACAAGATGAAAAACGGCAAGCGACTCACACTCAAACCGTGATGAACCAGACCTACGTAGACACCGTCCGGCTGATGCTCTCGATTGCACCGATCGTCTTCGACACGCCGCGCTTCGCGATGAAGGGCGGTACCGCACTCAACCTCTTTCTCCATGACATGCCACGTCTGTCGGTCGATATCGATGTCGTGTTCACCGATCGAGGCCTGAACCGCGAAGAAGCGCTCGATGCGATCGACCAGGAGCTGGATCGAACCCGGAAGCAAATCGAGGCCGAGGGACATGCGACGGAGTTCTCGGCCGCCTCGTCGTCCGGGAAAGCGAAGGGCGACGACGTGAAGCTCGTCGTCATTTCCGGCGCGACCGCCGTCAAGGTCGAGGTCAACTACATATTCCGGGGCACATTACTCGACCCCGTGCGGCGCCTCCTCACGAAGCAAGCCGAGGACACCTTCAGCACCAGCGTCGAAGTCCCGACGCTTCACGACGCGGAGCTCTATGGCAGCAAGCTGGTGGCCGCATTGGACCGCCAGCATCCGCGCGATCTTTTCGACGTGATGCATATGTATGCGCACCACGGGTTGCGCCCGGATATCGTGGATGCGTTCGTGGGCTATCTGTCCGGGCATAACAGGCCGATTCACGAAGTGTTGTTTGGACCGAAGCACTCGATGGCAGAGGCCTATGACTCCGATTTCGTCGGCATGACGGTCGAACCCGTCGACCTGGCGGTGCTCGAAACAACTCAAGAACGGCTCCATCGGGAACTACCCGCATCGCTCACGGAGAATCATCGTCGATTCCTGATATCGCTGGTCCGGGCCGAGCCGGACTGGTCCTTGATGCCATACGCGCATCTGCGCGAGTTGCCGGCCCTGAGATGGAAGCTCATCAACCTCGAGAATCTCAAAAAGAAAAAGCCGGAGGTGTTCGCACAGCAGGAGTCGGCGCTCCGCGAGAAATTCGCCGCGCTGGACAGCGAACACGCGTCAGCCGACACGGAGACCGACACCATGCCACCGAGCCAGGCGTAAACGCGCCAGCAGCGTGCCACCATTCTCGCGTCGCGTGGGCCCGTCGCACTGCTCTGACGCTCCACGGCATGGCGCGCCATCGGACATGTACGGCCATGCTTGTCACGCAGAAGATTGGGGATTCGACCCAACCCGGCGCTTTCAATGAAAGCCGCATCTGCATTATTGTTCCGGTAGCATCCACGTTCTTCGCACCCGCTTCCTCGTTTCCCGTTCGCCGCCGATGTCCGCCCCCGATTCGCATGCCCCGCTGTCCCGCCCCGCCGTCGCCAAGTCGTGGCGCGGCCGCCTCGAACTCGGCTTCGAGCGGCACGGCGTACGCACGACGCTCGCCCACCGGCTGCACGACGGCCCGTTGCGCGTGCAGCGGCCGCTGTATCCGGAAGGCGACGCGATCTGCCATGCGGTGATCGTCCACCCGCCGGGCGGCGTCGCGGGCGGCGACCGGCTCGACATCGACATCGCGCTCGGCAGCGGCACGCACGCGGTGCTGACGACGCCCGGCGCGACCAAGTGGTACAAGTCGAACGGCCTCGACGCGACGCAGCGCATCGGCGTCACGGTCGGCGACCACGCGAAACTCGACTGGCTGCCGCAGAACAACCTGTTCTTCGACGCGGCGCATGCGTCGCTCGCTTTCACGGTGACGCTCGGCACGGGCGCAAGCGCGATCGGCTGGGACGCGACGCAGCTCGGCCGGCAAGCAGCCGGCGAAACCTGGTCGGCCGGCCGCATCGTGTCGAGCGCGGCGCTCGTCGATGCCGACGGTCGGCCGCTGTGGACCGAACGCGCGCTGCTCGACGCGCACGATCCGCTGCGCGGTGCGCTGCAGGGCCTCGCCGGCTTTCCGGTATACGGCACGTTGTGGGCCGCCGGTGCCGCATGCGACGCCGCGCTCGCCGAATCGCTCGCGGCGCGGATGCCGTTCGATGCCACGCTGCGCGCGAGCGCGACCTGCGTGACGCCCGGCGTCGTGCTGGTGCGCGCGCTGTCGACGTCGATGGAAGCGCTGCAACGCCACTTCACCGACTGCTGGCTGCATCTGCGGCCGATCGTGCACGGCGTCGACGCACGGCCGCTGCGCCTCTGGCAAACCTGAGCACGGTCGCGCCACGCACCGTTTCGATGCAGCGCCGCGGCCGGCGCTGCACGTTGCCCATGCATCGCGCACCAGAAGCGCGCATCGCGCCGCGTTCCATGCACATGGCACGCGCCTTGCTGCTTACATAACCGATACACGACGCACGCAAAACGGCGCGGTGCTACGATGACCCGCGCGTCCGCCCCGTCGCCCACGCACCGATAAAAATTACGTTTTACTGAACGTTTGCCTTCATGAAACTGACTCCCCGAGAGAAGGACAAGCTGCTGATCTTCACGGCGGCGCTGCTGGCCGAGCGCCGTCGCGCACGCGGCCTGAAGCTCAACTATCCGGAGGCAGTCGCCTTCATCACCGCCGCGCTGATGGAAGCCGCGCGCGACGGCAGGACGGTCGCCGAGGTGATGCATTACGGCACGACGCTGCTCACGCGCGACGACGTGATGGACGGCGTGCCGGAGATGATTCCCGACATCCAGGTCGAGGCGACCTTCCCCGACGGCACGAAGCTCGTGACCGTCCATCACCCGATTCCGTGAGGCCCCGCATGATCCCCGGCGAAATCCTCACCGACGACGGCGAACACGAACTGAACGCAGGCCGCGCGACGCTCGCGCTCGTCGTCGCGAACACCGGCGACCGCCCGGTGCAGGTCGGCTCGCACTACCACTTCTTCGAAGTCAACGACGCGCTGTCGTTCGATCGCGCGGCCGCGCGCGGCTTCCGCCTGAACATCGCGGCCGGCACCGCCGTGCGCTTCGAGCCGGGCCAGACGCGCACCGTCGAGCTGGTCGCACTCGCGGGCGATCGTGCCGTCTACGGTTTTCAGGGCAAGGTGATGGGGCCGCTGTAAGCCGCGCCCCGCTCTTCAGGAACAGCACATGACATTACGCTTGAGCCGCCGCGCGTACGCGGAAATGTTCGGGCCGACGACGGGCGACCGCGTCCGGCTGGCCGATACCGAACTGCTGATCGAGATCGAACGCGATTACACGACCTACGGCGAGGAAGTGAAATTCGGCGGCGGGAAGGTGATCCGCGACGGGATGGGCCAGTCGCAGCGCGTGGCCGCCGACGTGCCCGACACGATCATCACGAACGCGGTGATCCTCGATCACTGGGGCATCGTGAAGGCCGACATCGCGATCAAGCACGGCCGCATCGCCGCGATCGGCAAGGCCGGCAATCCCGACATCCAGCCGGGCGTGACGATCGCGATCGGCGCGGCCACCGAGGTGATCGCCGGCGAAGGGCTGATCGTGACGGCCGGCGGCATCGACACGCACATCCACTTCATCAGCCCGCAGCAGATCGACGAGGCGCTCGCGTCGGGCGTGACGACGATGCTCGGCGGCGGCACCGGCCCCGCCACCGGCACCAACGCGACGACCTGCACGCCGGGCCCGTGGCACATGGAGCGGATGCTGCAGGCCGCCGACGGCTGGCCGATCAACCTCGGCTTCCTCGGCAAGGGCAACGCGAGCCTGCCGCAGCCGCTCGTCGAGCAGATCGCGGCCGGCGCGATCGGGCTGAAGCTGCACGAGGACTGGGGCACGACACCCGCCGCAATCGACAACTGCCTGTCGGTGGCCGACGACACCGACACGCAGGTCGCGATCCACACCGACACGCTGAACGAAGGCGGCTTCGTCGAATCGACGGTCGCCGCGTTCAAGGGCCGTACGATCCACACGTACCACACCGAAGGCGCGGGCGGCGGCCATGCGCCCGACATCCTGAAGGTGTGCGGCGAGTCGAACGTGCTGCCGTCGTCGACCAACCCGACGCGCCCGTACACGATCAACACGCTCGACGAGCATCTCGACATGCTGATGGTGTGCCATCACCTCGATCCGTCGATCGCCGAGGATCTCGCGTTCGCCGAATCGCGGATCCGCCGCGAGACGATCGCGGCCGAGGACATCCTGCACGATCTCGGCGCGCTGTCGATGCTGTCGTCCGACTCGCAGGCGATGGGCCGCGTCGGCGAAGTGATCATCCGCACCTGGCAGACCGCGCACAAGATGAAGGTGCAGCGCGGCGCGCTGCCGGAAGACGGCGCACGCAACGACAACTTCCGCGCGAAGCGCTACGTCGCGAAGTACACGATCAACCCGGCGCTCACGCACGGCATCGCGCACGAAGTCGGTTCGATCGAACCCGGCAAGTGGGCCGACCTCGTGCTGTGGGAGCCGGCGTTCTTCGGGATCAAGCCGACGATGATCCTGAAGGGCGGGATGATCGCCATGGCGCAGATGGGCGACCCGAACGCGTCGATCCCGACGCCGCAGCCGGTCCACTATCGCGAGATGTTCGCGACGCGCGGCGGTGCGCTCGCGCGCACGTCGCTGACCTTCGTGTCGCAGATGGCGGCCGATGCCGGTATCGCGGAACGCTACGGCCTCGCGAAGCGGATCGTGCCCGTGCGCAACTGCCGCAACGTGACGAAGGCCGACATGATCCACAACGCATGGCGCCCGTCGATCAGCGTCGATCCCGAAACCTACGACGTGATCGCCGACGGCCAGCTGCTCACCTGCGAGCCGGCCACGGTGCTGCCGATGGCGCAGCGTTATTTCCTGTTCTGATTGCCGGTTTCCGGTTCCTGTTTCATGCGCACCCTCGACAAACGTATCGCCCCGAACGTGAAACTCGCCGCGTCGCTCGTCGCGCGCGCGCCGACGCTCACGCTCGCCTATGACGCCCGCTGCAAGAGCCGCCTCGCGGCGACGCTCGACACCGGCGAAGATGTCGCCGTGCTGCTGCCGCGCGGCACGATCCTGCGCGACGGCGACGTGCTCGTCGCCGACGACGGCGCGCTCGTGCGCATCGCCGCGGCCGCCGAAACCGTGCTGCGCGTGCGCGCCGCCGATCCGCTCACGCTGATGCGTGCCGCGTACCACCTCGGCAACCGTCATACGCCGGTCGAGATCGGCGACGGCTACCTGAAGCTCGAGGCCGACCCGGTGCTCGCGGACATGCTGCGCCGGCTCGGCACGCAGGTCGAGGAAACGCAAGCGCCGTTCCAGCCGGAAGCCGGCGCGTACGGCGGCGGACACAAGCACGGGCACGATGCGACGTTCGCCGAGGATTACGCGCTCGCGCAGCAGGTGTTCGGCGAGCATCACGGCCACTCGCACTCGCACTCGCACGATCACGATCACGATCACGATCACGATCACGATCACGATCACGATCACGATCATCAGCATGGTCCCGGATGCACGCACGGCCACGGCCATGACCACCACTGAACTCGTCGCGCTGCTGCATCTCGCGTCGCCGGCGCTGCCGATCGGCGCGTACAGCTATTCGCAGGGCCTCGAAGCCGCGCTCGACGCGAACCTGATCCACGACGCCGATTCCGCGCGCGACTGGATCGCCAGCGGCCTGACCGACGTGCTCGCGCACGGCGAGCTGCCGTTCCTCGCGCACCAGCTCGCACGCTGGCACGCGCACGACACGCACGCGCTCGTCGCCGAAAATGCATGGTTCGTCGCGAGCCGCGAATCGGCGGAACTGCGCCGCGAGACCGAACAGATGGGCTGGTCGCTCGCGCAACTGTGCGCGTCGCTCGAATGGGGCGATGCCGCGCGCCGCGCGACGCTCGCGGCGATGTCGCCGATCGCGCTGCCGACAGCGTTCGCCTACGCGGCCGCCGCGCACGACGCGAGCGCCGACGCCGTGCTCGCCGCGTACGCATTCGGCTGGGTCGAGAACCAGACGTCCGCCGCGCTGAAGGCCGTGCCGCTCGGCCAGCTCGCCGGGCAACGCATCATCGTCGCGCTGCGCGGCGCGATCGACGCGGCCGTACGCCGCGCGCTCGCGACGCCGCCCGACGCCGTCAACACGTTCGCGCCGCAGCTCGGCATCCTGTCCGCACGGCACGAAACCCAGTATTCGCGGTTGTTCCGCTCCTGAACACGACACACGCCATGAACGCACCCGCTCCGTCCCCCGCCCGCCGCACGAAGAAACTGCCGCCGCTGCGCGTCGGCATCGGCGGCCCCGTCGGCTCCGGCAAGACCACGCTGCTCGAAATGCTGTGCAAGGCGATGCGCGAGCGCTACGACCTCGTCGCGATCACCAACGACATCTATACGAAGGAAGACCAGCGGCTGCTGACGGTTGCCGGCGCGCTGCCCGAGGAGCGCATCATGGGCGTCGAGACGGGCGGCTGCCCGCACACGGCGATCCGCGAGGATGCGTCGATCAACCTCGAGGCCGTCGACCGGATGCTGTCGCGCTTTCCCGACGCCGACATCGTGTTCATCGAATCGGGCGGCGACAATCTCGCGGCGACCTTCAGCCCCGAGCTGTCGGACCTGACGATCTACGTGATCGACGTCGCGGGCGGCGAGAAGATTCCGCGCAAGGGCGGCCCCGGCATCACGAAGTCCGACCTGCTCGTGATCAACAAGACGGACCTCGCGCCGCTGGTCGGCGCGAACCTCGACGTGATGGCGTCCGACACGAAGAAGATGCGCGGCGAGCGGCCCTACGTGATGACGAACCTGAAGGCGCTCGAAGGCGTCGCGGACGTGATCGCGTTCATCGAGAAGAAGGGTTTGCTGACGGTGTGAGCGGCGTGGCGGCGCCCTGCGACGCCGCCACGCGTGCCGGGGCGGCATCGCGCCGCCCGCCGTCTATGCTTCGTCGGCAGCGTCCTGCACGCCCGGCAGCGCATGCGCGCCGGCTTCGGCGGGCGGCAGCAGTGCCGCGAGCACGTCGACCGTGCGCGCGGTCGCGCCGCGGTGACGGGCAGCGAACGCCGCGCCGGCCGCACCCATCGCGATGCGCCGCGCGTTGTCGGCAAACAGCGCGTCGAGCACGTGCGCGAGATCGAGCGGATCCTCGACCTGCAGTGCCGCGCCGGCCGCGACCGCGTCGGCGGTCGCCTGCGTGAAGTTGAATACGTGCTTCCCGATCAGTACCGGCACGCCGACCGCGCACGCTTCGATCAGGTTCTGTCCGCCGAGCGGCAGCAGGCTGCCGCCGATGAACGCGATGTCGGCGGCCGCGTAATACGCGCCGAGCTCGCCCATCGAATCGCCGAGCAGCACCGTCACGTCGTCCGGCAGCGGCTCGGCGGCCGGACGGCCGGCCGCGAGTGCCGCCGCGTCGGCCGCCCATGCGGAGCGTCGCACGCACTTGAACCCGTTGCGCCCGACGAGCGCCTCGACCTCGGCGAAACGTTGCGGATGACGCGGCACGAGCACCAGCAGCGCGCCGGGCGTACGCATCGCGGCGAACGCCTGCAGCACCAGCGCCTCCTCGTTCTCGCGCGTGCTCGCGGCGACCCACACCGGCCGCGCGCCGATCGCGTCGCGCCACGCATGGCCGCGCGCCGCCAGTTCCGGCGGCGTCGTCATGTCGAACTTCAGGTTGCCGAGCACCGTCACGTTGCGCGCGCCGAGCGACGTCAGCCGCTCCGCATCGGCCGGGCTCTGCGCGAGCACGCGCGAGAAGCCGCCGAACACGTCGCGCGTCGCCGCGCCGAACTTCGCCGCGCGCCGGAACGAACGCGCGGACATCCGCGCATTGGTCAGCACCAGCGGCACGTCCGCGCGGCGGCACTCGTCGATCAGCGTGGGCCACACCTCGGTTTCCATCACGAGGCCGAGCGTCGGCCGCCACGCACGCAGGAAGCGTCGCACCGCGCCGGGCATGTCGTACGGCAGGTAACAGCGCAGCACGCGATCGCCGAAGATCTGTTCGCCGGTCGCGCGGCCGCTCGGCGTCATGTGCGTGAGCAGGATGCGCGCATCGGGACGCGCGCGCATCAGCGCGTCGATCAGCGGCTGCGCGGCGCGCGTCTCGCCGACCGACACCGCATGCACCCAGATCAGCGGCGCGCGGTCGTCGCGCGAGCGGCCCGCCACGTGGCCGAAACGTTCGGCGATGTGCTCGCGATAGCCGCGCTCCTTGCGCGAGCGCAAGTAGAGCCGGATGACCGCGGCCGGCGCGACGAGCCACCACAGCGCGCGATAGATCACCCGCAGCATGCAGCGGCCCTCGTGTTGCTTCGGAGAAGAGGCGCGCTCAAACCAGCGCCCTGCCCTTCAGGCGTTCGAGAATGCCGAGCGGCGCGCATTCGCGGCGAACCATCGCGTCGACCGGCAGGAAGAACGTCTGTTCGAGCATGAACTGGCCGGACATCACAGCGTGCGAAGTCTGATCCGAGAAACATATCCACACGCAACCCGGCGGAAACGGCATCGTCTCCTGCGGGCTGGTCTTCTGGTAGTCGAGATCGGCCTTCATGCTGTCGTGCAGGTTCAGCATCAGGTGGTCGTACGCGCTGCGCGGCGACTTCGTCACGTGCAGCAGGTTCAGCAGCCACGCGGCGCCCGGCAGCTGCGGCTTGATGCGCGGCAGGAAGCGCTTCGCGACATCCTCGAACGGCTCGCCGACGCGCCACACGCGCGGCACGCCGGCCGGGTTCACGTTCGTGAACACGCGCAGGATGCGCTCGCCGTAGTTGGGCCGCGACGGGAACGCGTCGACGTGCAGCCGGCTGTCGTCCTTGCGCCAGGATGTCTGGCGCGTCTCGACCTGCATCAGCCGCAGGCTCGTCGGCGCGACGCGCAGCTTGCCGCGGTATTCGGGAAACAGGCCGTCGACGAGCGTGCCGGCCTGCTGCTGGAAACGCGCGACGAGCGCGCGCACCGCCGACTGCGTGACGCTGTCGCCGAGCACGCCGGCGAGCGCGCCGCCGTTCGGCGCGAGGCTGATGTTCTTGCGTTTCGGGTCGGCGAGCGCCGGATCGAGCAGCGCTTCCTCGCCGCCTTCGATCGCGAAGCGTAGGTGCGGAAAATACAGCACCTTGCCTTCCTCGACGGCGGCCAGCAGCTGCTCGCGCGGCGCCGACAGGTTGTGTCCGCTCCAGTCGGCGGACGGGACTTCGATGATCTGGGATTCGCTCATGATCGGTTCGCTTGGGTTCGCGCGGGTGCGTGCGGGTTCGTGCGTATGGCGCGGGCGTTACAGGAGACCGAAGCCCGCGAGCGCCGACTTCACCTGCGCGATCGACGGGGGTTGCCCCGCCGTGCCGAGATTGACGACGTTCGGCGACCAGTAGCCGCCGGTCCGCCAGGCCGTCGCGAAATTGTACAGTTCGACCGTCGGACGCTTCAGCGCCGCCGCGATGTGAACCAGACCTGTGTCAACCCCGACGGTGGCGGCCGCGCCGTCGATCAGGCCGACCACGGCCGGCAGCGACAGCTTCGGCGGCACGATCGCCGCCGCGCCGAATTCCTTCGCGAGCCGCTCGCTGGTCGCGCGCTCCGCGTCGTTGCCCCACGGCAGCACGAGCGATGCGCCGCGCCGCACGAGCGCCTGGCCGAGCTCGATCCACGCGGCATCCGGCCACTGCTTGTCGGCACGCGACGTCGCGTGGACGAACACCACGTACGGCACCGGCAGGTTCAGGCCGAGCGCGGCCACCGCGAGCGCCGCCGCGCGCGTATCGAGGCCGAAGTCGACCGGATCGGCCGGCGTCGGCGCCGGGTCGCCCAGCGCGGCCGCGACGAGTTGCCGCGAGCGCTCGACGACGTGCGTGCGCGGCGCGATCGGCACCCGCTTGCGGTAAAAGAAACGCACGGGCCACTCGTAGCCGGCGCCGTCGGTGCGGTTGCCGAGCCCGACGAGCGGGCCGCGCGCCCAGCTCGCGACCCAGGCCGTCTTGATGAGACCCTGGCAATCGATCACGAGGTCGTACTGCTCGGCCGCGAGGCGCTGGCGGAACGCGCGGATCTCGCGCCACGTGGCGCCCGAGAACGGCTTCTTGCGCCAGCGCCGCAACGAAAACGGCAGCACGTTGCGCACGCCGTCGACGAGCTTCACAAGGTCGACGAAGCTTTCCTCGACGAGCCAGTCGATCTGCGCATCGGGGTGGCGGCGCCGGATATCGGCGATCACCGGCATGTTGTGCACGACGTCGCCCAGCGACGACACGCGCACGATCAGGATCTTTTGCACGCTGAAAAAACGCCGGCTGGCAGCCGGCGACAGGCATAAAGACGCGATTTTATCGCGCCCGGGGGGCCGATCAGGCGAAAAACTGAGGTCGGACTGAATTAGTGGCAGTCAACCGGTTCACGAGCAGTTGATAGCCCAACGCACAGTGTTACGACGCGCGCTCGGTGTGGCGAATCAGACCTGCTGGTGGCCTGCGAATCGCGACAGCGCGAAACAAGGCCTGCGTGACCAGATGTTTCGTCAGCCGTTCGCTCATCGCGTAACTGGCGATTTCACCGCGGTGCAGGTACCTCTGGCCGGCAGGACACAACCAACCCTCATCGATCACAAAAGAGGTGACGTCACCACACCAGACTTGATTGGGCACCGTCACCGAGACATCCTGGTTCAGCGGATTCGACGCGACAGGCAGGTCGTGCTTCGAATTCGTCGTGGCCTTGATCCGGCGCTTCTGCTTGCAGCGCTATCCTGATTTTCTGCGCAGCCTCCTGACCCGGTGCAAGCCGATTCGCACGCCACGTTCCTCCAGATGTCGCCGCAGGCGCTCCGGCCTGAAACTTTCCCGGATTCGCCGGTGGACCGTGAGCACCTCCGCTTCCTTGGCGAGGTTCCTACATGGTGGCCGCTCATCGGTACCCCCGGCACTCGGCACATTGGCGGCACGGGGTAGTCTCGTCGCATTTGTTCAATCCGCACCTCACCTCGACGCCTTCGCGAAGTACGTCGCGAACCTTTTGAGGAGGGCGCGCTCCGTTCTGACCTCGACCAGCCAACGCTTGGCCTGTGCCAGCTCGGCCTCCATTTCTGTCAGTGGCTTCCGGTGTCGGTCGACGACATCTTTCAGCTTGCCGGCCTTCGTCGCCCCCGCCCCCGGTTTGCCAGCATCTTGATCTGACCCTCACCATCTCCTGCCCCGTTTCGCCGCTCCTCGCGCGGCAAGGATCCGCAGGGTTCCAGTCGATAGTTTTGTGTCATCCGCAAGTGATAAACTCCGCGAACCTTTCGTAATACATCGTAACGTTTTTAATACGTCGTAATATTAAAGGCGCTCGCCGAGCCTGGTTCCTCGTCGCTCGATTCATCTAACCCTGTTTCTCTAACACTCGCGGTCACATGTTCGTAGTATTCGATAATGTTGCAAGCAGATTGCTGCTGGTCGGTTCGGTGCTCATTCTCGCGGCGTGCGGCCACGGTACCGACGAGGAACCACATGGGACGCCCGCTCCGCCCGTCGCCATGCCGGTGCCCGCGCCAGGATCCGACCCTGCGGATGTCCTCGTCTACGGTGCGACGCCGGGCGGTATATCCGCGGCACTGGAAGCCGCGAAACTGAAAAAGCGGGTCGTCATTCTGGAACCGACGAAACACGTCGGTGGGATGACGACGAGCGGGATCGGCGTGACAGACGCCTATCCCCAGGATCGTCTATGGGCAATGGGCGGTTTCGCGCATCGTTTCGTCGACGCGGTAAACACGCGCTACGGGAAGACCTGGACGATGGGCGGCATATTTCACGAGCCGCATGTCGCCGAGAGCATTCTGCTGCAGATGCTTGCCGACGCCCCGTCCGTTTCCGTCGAATACGGTGCCGAACTGGCGAGCGTTCAAACCGATAATCACGAGATCAAGGTCGTCCAGACGAGCAACGGACATAGTTACGCGGCGAAGATGTTCATCGATGCGAGCTACGAAGGCGATTTGCTCGAGAAGGCCGGCGTCGACCATACGCTCGGGCGCGAAGCGAAATCACAATATGGCGAACCCCTCGCCGGCGTTGGCCCCATTTCCATCAAGGACGGCGCGCGCGTGGATCCCTACGTTGTGCCAGGTCAACCGAACAGCGGATTGCTTCCGCATGTGGCGCCCAACAATCTCGGCGCACCGGGCACGGCAGACTCGGCCGTGCAGGCATATGGCTATCGGCTTTGCCTCACTGCGGATAAGGGAAACCAGATTCCCGTCGTCAAACCGGCCAACTACGATCCCAAGGAATTCGAACTGCTGGGGCGCGTCGCCCTGGCTCACCCGGAAATCGTCAAGACGTTCAACTACATCGCGAACGTTCCGATTCCTAACAACAAGTTCGACGTCAATAGCCTCGGCCTGCTATCTACGGACGAGATCGAGGGAAGCGCGGAGTATGCCAATGCGAATGCGAACGGTCGTCGCCAAATCGAGGCGGAGCACAAGCGTTATACGCTGGCGCTCCTGACGTTTCTCGCGACGGATCCCCGCATTCCGCCAAACGTACGCGATGACGTTCGCTCGTGGGGATTCTGCAAGGACGAGTTCCAGGATAACGGCGGGTTCCCATGGCGTCTTTATGTACGGGAAAGTCGCCGGATGATCGGTAGCTATGTGATGACACAGCACGATCTGTACACGGAAACCAGGATCCCGGATCCCATCGGTCTTGGTGCATTCCCAATCGATCAGCATACGGTCAATCGCATTGCGGTAGACGGACAGGTCGGTACCGAAGGTGCCATTTGGCAGCCGCTGCCGCGTCCGTACCCGATCTCGTATCGATCGATCGTCCCCAAGTACAGCGAGATCCGGAATTTGCTCGTGCCGGTTGCACTGTCCGCGTCGCACGTCGCGTATTCATCGATACGCGTCGAGCCGACATTCATGATTACCGGTCAGGCGGCTGGAGCCGCCGCAGCGCTCGCCATAGATTCGCGAAGCAGTGTTCAAAACATCGACTATGCAAAGCTGTCCGCGACACTGGTGAGCGAAGGCGCGGTGTTGGCGAACAGATAACGCCGACGGGACAGCATGGCTGCTTGTACTTTCTGAGGTTCCCGATGGAATTCTTGGTCGCCTTCACTGACTCAACCGAGAAAGTAGTCGACCTTGAACAATCCTTGAAGGCATATACAGCAAGGCTGCAAGGTCGAGACGATACGGGAGTTGCAGTGAACGGGCATATTGGCGCGTAAAACCTGCAACTCTTTACAAGGCGACTACAAGGACGTTGCCATCGACGGCAAACTCGATCGGAGCCGGCTCAAGGGCGCGCTGGGTGACGCGATCCACGCAGTGCCGTGCGGCGCCAAGCACAACCTGCGGATGGTCCTGCGCAAGCTGATCCACGATGGACGTCTTACGCTGCCCAGTTTCCGCCAGACACATTAAATTCACCTGGTGCCTGATTGGCTCATGCTCGGTGCGCCGCCAGACACGACGCCACCTTTTGCGCGAACCACATTTCTGCAAGGGTCAACTATCTGCCTGTTCAAGTATTCGAGCGCCGCCGATAAAGCCACGGCCAAGGGGAGCGTGAACCAGAACAACGTCCAGCCAGTTGCCTTCGTAGAAAGAAGGAGCTGGATGGCGAAGGCAGCCTGATAGTGGATGAGATAGATCGGATAAGACAGACCTCCGATATTTCGATCAATCCATCTGAAATAGCGCCCTTCCGTCGCGGATGCGATGAAGAAGAATGCCACCGCGAATCCCGCCAGATTCAGGTAGTAAGGGATTCCTGCGGCATCGAGCGGGAGGAAATGCAGCGCGCATATAAATCCTGCGTACAGGAGCGTAGCGGTAACCGAGGCATACGTAGTGACGGAAGCCCGACATGCCTTGACTGCGAAATAGAGGCATATTCCGATGCCGTACGGAAGTGCAGCCGCAGGTATCGCATATATCCGCTCGTTCACGTCATGAGCCATCGCAACATGGAACAACACGCCGACAAGCAGGCACAGCACGCCGGTTTTGATGTTGCGCGCAGCACCCAATGCGAGCACCACGTACATGGCAAATTCAACGGCTAGCGCCCATGCCGGCGGCACGACGTGCGATACGCTCGGCTTGCCGGGCAGGGGGAAATCCGGGCGCCAGTACCAGTTCATGGCCAAGCAAGCCCACGATCGCAGCGAATCGGGCAGCAGAAAATTTCGGTGATATGCCTCCGCAAGCGTGGGCTCAAGGGCAATCAGCAAGACCGACATGCCAGCTGCAATCCAGTACATCGGATAGAGCCTCAGGAAGCGGTTCAGGAAGAATCGAAAGAATCCCGATGACCCGAACCCATAATTGCGATGGAGCGTTGCGGTCATCAGATAGCCACTGATCACGAAGAACGTCGACACAGCATAGGTTGCCGTGAGATCAGTCCATCGCCCAAGATGGGCGGCCATGACGATCAGCGCTAGAAAAGTGCGGAGTGCTCCGAGCATGTTGACGGGTCGAATCGGGAAGGGGCGCAATCGCATGTTGCGGGTTGCGCCAATTTTCTCACATCGCGAATCGCCTCTGGTTCGCTCGTAGTGCGCTGATCACAATCGGCCGCAGAACCGTTTCGGCATACCGTCTCGTTCGGTTGCGTGCAGGATCTCGAGACGTGGCCGTATCAAGGGGCCCGATCAGACACTGGCGAGCGGCGGGATGCTTACGCCGATTTTCTCCCCGCCGGACATTTGGTTTCGTAAATTAATTACGCCCAGCGAATCGCCTCGCTGCAAGCTTTAGCCTAAGGTCGAGGTTATATAACTTCCGTCGAATTTGATTCTTGACCAGCCGTAGGCCACCCTCTTTCCAGATTTTCTCGGACGGCAGGTTGAGATTGTGCGGCCTCCGGATTCGCTGGGCCGGCTTCTCGATGATCATGAACTGATCATCCCCCCGGTCGGACAATTCGTAGTTTGAGTTCCTCATGAACTCTTCAACCGGACTGAAATCCCATAAATGCCACACAAACTCGGCGTTATGTTCAACGACCTCAAATCCGGCATATTCAACGATCTGACGCATTTCGTGTTTCGTGAATTCACGGAAGTGCCAGTCATACATCAATGGCGCTTGTTGCATCATCGCCCGCTGAATTGCCCATAGGCTGGTCGCATTCGGAGTTGAGATTAGCGCACGCCCCCCAACTCGAAGAACCCTGTAGACCTCATCGAGGAAAAAGAATATTCCGTTCAGCGTCGTAGCCTGCCGATAAGAAATGTCCGAAATATGCTCGATGACTTCGGTACAGATTACGTTGTCGACTGAATTATCGGCAAAAGGAAGCGGATCATATCGCAGATCGCTTTCGGTACCGCGGACGGTTGAGCCTGGAAAGAACGACCATATCACTTTGGAGCTCAAGTATTCGAGGCTACCGATTTCGACACAATACCCTCGGTGAAGCTCGAACGCTTTCATGTATTCGACCGTCAGCGCGAAACGCCTCGTATCGAAATGAAGACCTCCGCCGCCGACGCCAAGACGTCGGCCCTCCTCGTCGACGCGCCTCGTCGCTTCGGTGATTGTCTCCTGATTTATATATGGCGAATCAAACCTCATTCCTGCGGCAATGGTTTCCATATGTCAATGCTCTGTTGACAGCTGGTGGGAATGTTCGGTCAGGACATTGTATAGCATCCTCCGCTATTTCCGGATTGCACCAACCAACGCAGTGATGATAGGGCGCAAACTCGTCTCTACGTTAGCCGCCTTATCGGCATATTCCACGGATGAGTCAGATATTCGGAATAGCCATGAACGCCAGCCCGGGAGCCTTTAGGCTCGTCGAATACACAGATTTTCCCGTATTTGCGCGCTATCTGGCCCGCTTGGATTCTGGATCCGATATGAACCTATATAAATGAAGTCGATGATTTGGGTGTGCATCCGACAGGCGAAGCTGCACTCGACTACCCAATGTCTGGGCAGCAACACGAAACGCGAAGCTGTCCGGGATCATTGCACTGGGTTGAGCTTTGCATTCATCGCACACGCGCAGCTGTTCTCGCAGGTCACGCACCATCTGAAGCAAGGTTCGTAACACGCTCCGGCGTGAGCTGACGTTCGCCGACACCGAGCAAGCAGCCAAGGCCGCATGCAACCCGGTGCCACCGGCGCAGCGTTCACAGCAAGCGCAAGACAAGGTGGTCAACCGCAACGCCCGTCCACCGCTTCTCCACGCTGATGGCTGAGCTGGGCGGCAGCGTGCGCCACATCTGTCGCCCCCCGGACCGGGCGCCGACCTTCGACATTGCCACCACGCCCAACGCAACGCACTCGATCTGATCAGGCAGGCCTGGCCGTAGACAGAAACCGGGACCTCAAAATCACATCGAATGCTTGCGGCACAAGGACAAACCCGCCCCGCTGCGACTGGAATTGCAGTCTAGCCGCACACAGTGCGAAAAGCGGCCTCACGCGATGCGCGTGCGCCGCTTTTCGGACCCAGCCCTGAGGGCGTTTAGCACCAATGGCGGCCGCGCCGCCACCGGCACTCAGAACGGCAGCTTGACGTCCGGCTTCGCGGCCGTCAGCACGCGGCGGAAGTCTTCCTGGATGCGCTCGAGCCCTTCCTGCGTCTCGGCCTCGAAACGCATCACGACGACCGGCGTCGTGTTCGACGAACGCGCGAGGCCGAAGCCGTCCGGGTACTCGACACGCAGGCCGTCGATCGTCACGACTTCCTCGGCGCCGTCGAACTTCGCCTCCTTCTGCAGCTTGTCGATCAGGCGGAAGTTCTCGCCTTCGTCGAGCCAGAGCTGCAGCTCGGGCGTGCTCATCGCGTCCGGCAGGCTGTTGAGCAGCGCGCTCGGGTCGGCCGTCTTCGCGAGGATCTCGAGCAGGCGTGCGCCCGTGTAGAGGCCGTCGTCGAAGCCGTACCAGCGATCCTTGAAGAACACGTGGCCGCTCATTTCACCGGCGAGCGGCGCACCCGTCTCGCGCAGCTTCGCCTTCACGAGCGAGTGGCCCGTCTTCCACATCAGCGGCTCGCCGCCCTTCGCTTTCACCCATTGCGCGAGATGGCGCGTGCACTTCACGTCGTAGATGATCTGCGCGCCCGGGTTGCGCGACAGCACTTCTTCCGCGAACAGCATCAGTTGGCGGTCCGGATAGATGATCTGGCCGTCCTTCGTGACGACGCCCAGGCGGTCGCCGTCGCCGTCGAACGCGAAGCCGATCTCGGCGTCGGTGTCCTTGAGCGCCTGGATCACGTCCTGCAGGTTTTCCGGGTGGGCGGGATCGGGGTGGTGGTTCGGGAACGTGCCGTCGATGTCGGTAAAGCGCTCGACGAGCTCGCAGCCGAGCGCCTTGAACAGGCGCGTCGCGAGCGGGCCGGCCACGCCGTTGCCGGCGTCGACGACGAGCTTCATCGGACGGGCCGGCTTGATGTCGCCGACGATGCGCGCGATGTATTGGTCGGCCACGTCAAACTGTTCGTACGAGCCGCTGCCCGTTTCGAAGCGCTCGTCGACGATGCGGCGGTATAGCGCCTGGATCTGCTCGCCGTAGATCGCGGCGCCGCGCAGCACCATCTTGAAGCCGTTGTAGTCGGGCGGGTTGTGGCTGCCCGTGACGACGATGCACGAATCGACGCGGCGCTCGCCGCCCTTCAGCGCGAGCGGCACGTTCGCCGCGAAATAGCCGACCGGCGTGGGCACCATGCCGACGTCGACGACGTCGACGCCCGCCGCACGCAGGCCGTCGGCAAGCGCGCCGACGAGCTCCGGCCCGGACAGGCGGCCGTCGCGCGCGACGACGACCGCATCGCCGCCCTGCGCACGCACTTCGCTGCCGAATGCGCGGCCGATCCCGCGCGCCGTGTCGGTGTCGAGCGTCTTGCCGACCACGCCACGGATGTCATATGCCTTGAAGATGGATTGGGAGATCATCGATTCACTTCTCTCAGTTGCGTGCATGGAAAATTGTCTGGCTTGCCTGGCCGCCGCTCGCCGGTGCCGCGCATGATACATGCCCGCCCGGCGAGGAGCGCACCCGCTGGCGCAGAACGGCGGAAGCCACCCCGATCCCACTTATAATCGCGGGTTTTGATGACGCGCATGCCGCCCATTTTAATGCCTAGCCGTCCCGCCGCCGCCGACCTGCAGCCTTCGGGCGCCCTGCCGGCCCCCTTGCGCGCACGCCGCCACAGCGCATGCTGAAGCGCTTCGGCAACCCGGACGTCGCGAAGGCCGTCGCGAATCTCGTCTGGCTGGGGCTCGAACGGCTCACGCAGATCGGCGTCGCGATCGCGATCAGCGGCCTGCTGGCCCGTTATTTCGGGCCGGATGTGTTCGGCAAATGGCAGTATGCGAATACGCTCCTCCTGGTACTGGCGCCGCTCACCTGGGTGTGCGGCGCGGAAATCCTCGTCCCGACCATCGTCCAGCGCCCGCCCGCCCAGCTCGGCGCGGTACTCGGCAGCGCATTCGCGCTGCGCATCGCCGTCTCCGCCGCCGCACTCGTCGCGACCTGGATCGCGATAGCCGCGGGCGCCTTCGATCCGCTGGTCGGCGCGATGCTCGCGGGCCTGGCGGTCACGATGGTGTTCCGCGAGCCGTTCGTCGGCGTCATCAACGCGTGGCTGCAGAGCATGACCTACAGCAAGCCGCAGCTCGTCACCAGCATGGTCACCGCGCTGGCGAAGGCGCTGCTCGTCTGGCTGCTCGTCCGTGCGGCCGCGGGCCCGGCCCGCTTCGCATGGCTGTGGGCGCTCGAGGCCGCCGCCATCGGTTTCGCGCTGATGCTGTACTACCGGCATCGTAACGGCGGCTCGCTCGGCTGGACGTTCGACAAGCCGCTGTTCAGGCACTTTGCGACGGCCGGCACCGTGTTCTGGCTCGGCCTCATCTGCATGTACCTGTTCCTGAAGCTCGACCGCCTGATGCTCGAGCGTCACGTGTCGTTCGCCGATCTCGGCCGCTACTCGGCCGCGCAGCAGCTCAACGAGAACTGGATCACGCTCGCGCTGATGCTCGCGCAAACGATCGCGCCCGCCTTCGTCTATCGCGTGCAGGACGTCGCGCGGCTGCGCCGCAACATCGTCCGGCTGATCGCGATGACGGCCTGCCTGATGACGGCCGGCGCGCTCGTGCTCGACGCCGCCGCCCCGCTGATCGTCGGCAAGGTGTTCGGCCGCGGCTACGAGGCGTCGGTCGACATCTTCCGCTGGGCGGTCTGGCTGTCGGTGCCGGCCGGCATCGAGGCGATAGGCAATCTTATCGTTCTCAAATATCAAGCAAAATTCGTGTTGCTGTCGAAATGGCTGCTCGCGCTCGCGATCGCCGCGCTCGTCAACCTGTTCGCGATCCCGCGGCTCGGCCTGTACGGCGCGCTCGTCGGGCTGGCGGCCGGCTATCTGGCCGCCGCCGCCGTCAATTTTTATTACATCCGTTTCAAGCTGCGACCATGACGTCCCCTGATTGCCCGACCCCGCTCGACGACGTGGCCGTGCTGATGCCGGCCTACAACGGGCACGACGACGTCGTCCGGACCCTCGCATCGTTTCGCGAGGACGCGCCCGTGCACGTGCTGGTCGTCGATGACGGCAGCACGCCGCCGATCGTCGCGCCCGACCTGCCCGGCCTCACGATCGACGTGCTGCGCATGCCGGAGAACGGCGGCATCGAGCGCGCGCTCGCGGCCGGCATCGACGCGCTCGCCGCACGCGGCTTCCGCTTCGCGGCGCGCATCGACGCGGGCGATCTCGCTGCGCCGCAGCGCCTCGCGAAGGAGCGCGCGTATCTCGGCGCCCACCCGCGCGTGGCCTGCGTCGGCATGTGGACGCAGGTCGTGTCGCGCGCCGGCGAACCGCGCTTCATGCTGACGCCGCCCGCCGATCCGCGCACGCTGCGCCGCACGCGCTTTCTGCGCTCGCCGCTCGTGCATCCGTCGGTCATGCTGCGCATCGACGCCGTGCGCGAAGTGGGGAACTATCGTGCGAAATACCGTGCGGCCGAGGATCTCGATCTTTTTTTGCGGTTAATGCAACGCTACGATTGCGCGAACCTGCCGGAACTCGGCCTCTATTACGAACTGAACGAGGGCGGGATCAGTGCGACCAAGCGCCGGCGCCAGCTGGTGTCGACGCTCACGCTGCTGTTGAGCCACTTCAACGCGCTGAACCCGTACGACTGGGCCGGCCTCGCCAAGAACCTGCTGCATTTCGTGACGCCGTACCGTACGTTGCAGCGGATCAAGCAGACGCTGTTCGCCGCTCGGCCGTCCGCCTGACGCGCAGCCGGCGTTTTCGGCCATTTCGACGCTTTATTTTTTCTTTTTTTCATGTCCGCCACCTCCCCGCTGCGCATCGCGCTCGTCTGCAACACGGCCTGGGCGATCTACACGTATCGCCACGGGCTGATCCGCGCGCTCGTCGCGCGCGGCGCCGACGTCATCGTGATCGCACCGCACGACCGCACGGTGCCCCTGCTCGAGCAGATGGGCTGCCGCTACGTGGCGCTCGCGGTCGCGTCGAAAGGCACGAGCCCGCGCGAGGACCTCGGCACGCTTGCCGCACTGTTCCGTCATTACCGCGCGCTGCAGCCCGATCTCGTGTTTCACTACACGATCAAGCCGAACATCTACGGCTCGGTCGCCGCGTGGCTCGCGCGCGTGCCGTCGATCGCGGTGACGACCGGGCTCGGTTACGTCTTCATCCAGAAGAGCCGCGCGGCGAGCGTCGCGAAGCGCCTGTACCGGTTCGCGTTCCGCTTCCCGCGTGAAGTGTGGTTCCTGAACCGCGACGATCTCGCCACCTTCACCGACGAGCAGTTGCTCGCGCATCCCGATCGCGCGCGGCTGCTGCACGGCGAAGGCGTCGATCTCGAACAGTTCGCGCCGGTGCCGCTGCCGGCCGGCAGCGCCCCCGTCTTCATCCTGATCGGCCGCCTGCTGTGGGACAAGGGCGTGCGCGAATACGTGGAGGCCGCGCGCGTCGTGCGCGAGCGCTTCCCGAACGCGCGCTTCCAGCTGCTCGGGCCGCTCGGCGTCGACAATCCGAGCGCGATCGGCCGCGCGGATGTCGACGCGTGGGTCGGCGAAGGCATCGTCGAGTATCTTGGCGAAGCGCACGACGTGCGCCCGCACATCGCGGCCGCCGATTGCGTCGTGCTGCCGTCATACCGCGAAGGCGTGCCGCGCACGCTGATGGAAGCCTCGGCGATGGGCCGCCCGATCGTCGCGACCGACGTGCCGGGCTGCCGCGACGTCGTCGCCGACGGCGAAACGGGCTTCCTGTGCCGCGTGCGCGACAGCGCGAGCCTCGCGGAGCAACTGCTCCGCATGATCGAACTCGGAACGGCCGGACGCGACGCGATGGGCGTGCGCGGCCGGCAGAAGGTCACGGCGGAATTCGACGAGCAGCAGGTCGTCGAACGTTACCGGCAGACCATTCATTCGTTGACAGGCATCACCCTCTGAAGGAGCGCATCAGCATGACCGCTAAAGGCACCATCCTCGTTACCGGCGGTGCGGGCTACATCGGCTCGCACACGGCCGTCGAGCTGCTCGACAACGGCTACGATGTCGTGATCGTCGACAACCTCGTCAACAGCAAGGCCGAATCCGTGCGGCGCATCGAGCGGATCACGGGCAGGACGCCCGCGTTCCACCAGGTCGACGTGTGCGACGAAGCCGCGCTCGCGAAGGTGTTCGACGCGCACCCGATCACCGGCACGATCCATTTCGCGGCGCTCAAGGCCGTCGGCGAATCGGTCGCGAAACCGCTCGAGTACTATCAGAACAACATCGGCGGCCTGCTCGCCGTGCTCAAGGTCATGCGCGAGCGCAACGTCAAGCAGTTCGTGTTCAGCTCGTCCGCGACCGTGTACGGCGTGCCCGAGCGCTCGCCGATCGACGAATCGTTCCCGCTGTCCGCGACGAACCCGTACGGCCAGTCGAAGCTGATCGCCGAGCAGATCCTGCGCGATCTCGAGGTATCCGACCCGTCATGGCGGATCGCGACGCTGCGTTACTTCAACCCGGTCGGCGCGCATGCGAGCGGGCTGATTGGCGAAGACCCGGCCGGCATCCCGAACAACCTGATGCCGTATGTCGCGCAGGTCGCGGTCGGCAAGCTGGAAAGGCTGCGCGTGTTCGGTTCCGACTACCCGACGCCGGACGGCACGGGCGTGCGCGACTACATCCACGTCGTCGATCTCGCGAAGGGGCACATCGCCGCGCTCGACGCGCTCGCGAAACGCGACGCGAGCTTCGTCGTGAACCTCGGCACGGGCCAGGGCTACAGCGTGCTGGAAGTCGTGCGCGCGTTCGAGAAGGCATCGGGCCGCCCGGTGCCGTACGAACTCGTCGCGCGCCGCCCGGGCGACATCGCCGAGTGCTACGCGAACCCGCAGGCCGCGGCCGACATCATCGGCTGGCGCGCAACGCTCGGCATCGAGGAAATGTGTGTCGACCACTGGCGATGGCAGGAGGGGAACCCGCGCGGTTTTGTATAATCCGCTGTCCATTTTTCGAGCGATCCCATGCTCAGCTTCGCGTCCGGCTTCATCGTCTCCCTGCTCGTCACGCTGTTCATCGTGCGCTACGCGCACCTTCACGAGAAATTCTCGGTCGACAGCGACCTGGCCGGTGTGCAGAAATTCCACGTGCGGCCCGTGCCGCGCGTGGGGGGCATCGGGATCCTCGCCGGGGTCGTCGTGGCCGCGCTGATTCTGTCCCGGCACTATCCGACGATCGCGGGCAGTATTCTCGGCATCGCGGCCTGCGGGCTGCCGGCGTTTCTGTCCGGCCTCGTCGAGGACCTGACCAAACGCGTGTCGCCGCGCGCGCGGCTGCTCTGCACGATGGGCGCAGCCGCACTCGCGTTCTGGCTGATGGGTATCGCGGTCACGCGCATCAGCGTGCCGCCGCTCGATTTCCTGCTCCACTACGCGGCCATTTCGGCGTTCATCACCGTGCTCGCGGTCGCGGCGCTCGCGAACGCGGTCAACATCATCGACGGCTTCAACGGGCTCGCGTCGATGGTCAGCTTCATGATGTTCGCATCGCTCGCTTACGTGGCGTTCCAGGTCCGCGACCCGGTCGTCATGTCCGCGTCGATCATCATGATGGGTGCCGTGCTCGGCTTCTTCCTGTGGAATTTCCCGGCCGGGCTGATCTTCCTCGGCGACGGCGGCGCCTATTTCATCGGCTTCATGCTCGCGGAACTCGCGATCATGCTCGTGATGCGCAACCGCGAAGTGTCGGCCTGGTACCCGGTGCTGCTGTTCATGTACCCGATCTTCGAAACCTGCTTCTCGATCTACCGGAAGAAATTCATTCGTGGGATGTCGCCGGGGATTCCGGACGGCGTGCACCTGCACATGCTCGTGTACAAGCGGCTGATGCGCTGGGCCGTCGGCACGAAACACGCGCACGACCTCACGCGCCGCAATTCGCTGACGTCGCCGTACCTGTGGCTGCTGTGTCTCGTCGCGGTGATACCCGCGACGCTGTTCTGGCGGCACACGGTGCACCTGTTCGTGTTCGTCTTGCTGTTCGCGCTGACCTACGTGTGGCTGTATCTCAGCATCGTGCGGTTCCGCGTGCCGCGGTGGATGGTGGTGAGGAAGGAGCGGCGCAGCCACTGAACGGCCTGCCGGCTTCATCAAAAAAACGCCCCGCGGGGCGTTTTTTTCGTCATTGCCATGCGGTTCGAACCGCCGCCCGGCCAAGTTACCCGTTCGATACGACGCGCACCGACGGCACGCTCTGCAGCGTCGGGGTAACGGCCGTTTGGTATTCCGGCACCCAGCGCCGCAGGTCTCGCCGCACTTCGTCATCGGGCAGGACACGATGCTGCATCAGCCACGGCAGCAGCTCGTCGAGGAAATTGTCCGGTACTTCCCGCGCACGCGCGATCCGCAATTTCGGGTGCGGCGTGCGCGTCGTCGCCTCGTCGTCCGCGAGCAGCTCCTCGTAGAGCTTCTCGCCGGGCCGCAGCCCGGTGAACTCGATCTGGATCTGATCTTCCGAGAAACCGTACAGGCGGATCAGGTCGCATGCGAGATCGACGATCTTCACCGGCTCGCCCATGTCGAGAATGAAGATCTCTCCGCCGTGCCCCATGCTCGACGCCTGCAGCACGAGTTGCGACGCCTCCGGGATCGTCATGAAGAAGCGCGTGATCTCCGGATGCGTGACCGTCACCGGGCCGCCCTTCGCGATCTGCTGCTGGAACTTCGGGATCACACTGCCCGCGCTGCCGAGCACGTTGCCGAAACGCACGGTTTCGAACTGGGTGCGCCCGCTCGTCTGCTGCAGCGCCTGGCAGGCCATTTCCGCGAGGCGCTTGCTCGCGCCCATCACGTTGGTCGGATTGACCGCCTTGTCGGTCGAGATCAGCACGAAGTGACGGACGTCGTGGCGGATCGCCGCACGGGCCACGCGATACGTGCCGAGCACGTTGTTGCGCAGCGCCTGCCATGCGTTGTGCTCCTCCATCAGCGGCACGTGCTTGTAGGCCGCCGCATGGAACACGATATGCGGTACATGGCGGGACATCACCTGATCGAGCAGCAGAGAATCCTTCGCGTCGCCGATGATCGGCACGACCGGCTGATCGGGGAAGCGCTCGCGCAGTTCCTCGGTCAGGCGGTACATCGCGTACTCGGACAGGTCGAACGCGACGAGTTGCGCTGGCGCGAAACGCAGGATCTGCCGGCACAGCTCGGAACCGATCGAGCCGCCAGCGCCCGTCACCATCACGACACGACCGCGAAGCAGCGCCTCGACGTGCGGCGTGTCGATCGTCACGGCGTCGCGGCCGAGCAGATCCTCGAGGTCGATCTCGCGGATCTGGGACAGGAAGCCCTGCCCCGGCATCAGTGCGGTCAGCGACGGCAGCACCATCACTTTCAAGCCGGCGCGCACGCAGAGGGTCGCCGTCCGGCGCTGCACCTCGACCGACGCGGACGGAATCGCCACGATCGCGTATTCGATCTTCAGTGCCTCGGTCCAGTGCGCGACGTCGTCGAGCGAGCCGAGCACCTTGTAGCCATAGATTTCGCGGCCCTGCTTCGTCTTGTCGTCATCCAGCAGGCCGACGAGACGCCATTCGCCCGAGCGCGACAATTCGCGCGCCAGGTTCGCGCCTGCTGTACCCGCGCCGATCACGAGCACCGGCTTGCCCTGCCCGACGAGGCCGCCGTACAGGTAAAACTCCTTCATCGCGCGATACAGCGCACGAGCGCCGCCCATCATCAGGAACAGCATCAGCGGGGAGACCAGCAGCACGGAACGCGGGATGATCGGCGACGGCTGGAACATCACGGCGCCGATCATCACAATCACGCCGCCGCCCGCAAGCGCCTTCGAAATCCGCACCAGGTCCGGCAGGCTCGCGAACACCCACAGTCCGCGATACAGGCCGAACAGGTGGAACGTCAGCGCATAGACGGGAAGCACCCAGGCGAGTGCAGTCAGCGAGCCCCTCAGGAAATCGGGCGGAACGCTACCGTTGAAGCGAACGAGATAGGCGAACAACCACGCGACGACAACCGCCAGCAGATCGAACAGGAAAGCACTGAGTGACAGCCATGATGCTTTGGATCGCAACATCGGCGAGAGACCTCACGAATTGTTATCAATGACCGTCCGCAGCCGGCGCCAGCGCATGTCGATCGCCACGCCGATACACATCAGCACGCCATACCACGCCAGGAACACCAACCATTGCAGCAGGACAGGACGACCGAGCGCCCAGAAAGCGACGACGATGCCCAGGAGCATGATGAGGTACCAATAAACGGCAGTACGCTCGTGACTCATGCCGGAACGCACCATCCTCTGATAATAGTGCTCCCGGTGCGCTTGCCAGAACTTTTCTCCGCGTAACAAACGTCTCAGAAGCGTTACAGATGCATCGGCAATAAACGGAGCGAACACCGCCGCCGGAAACCAGACCGGCCAAATGCCACCGTGCCAGCCCCAATAGCCGAGCGCGCCGGCCATGAATCCGAGAGGGATCGAACCTGCGTCGCCAAGAAACAGTCGCGCCGGATGGAAGTTCAGCAGCAAAAAGCCGAACGCGGCCCCCGCGATCGCCCCGCCCGCGACGACGAGATCCGGGGACGGTTGCGCGCCGGCCAGTGCCGCAACGGCGTAGGCTCCGAAGCCGAACAGCGCCATGCCGCCTGCGAGGCCGTCCGCTCCGTCCATGAAATTGTAGAGATTGGTCAGCCAGACCATCACGAAACCAATCCCCACGAGCAGCCACCATGGGGCGGCGGCCGGGTAGATGACGATCAGCGCCACGACCGCGGTCAAATGCGCCGCAAACCGCACACGAGCGGGTAGCCCGCGCCGATCGTCGAGCTGCGACAGGGCCGCCAGCCCCGCCGCCGCCACGGCGATGAACCACATCTGTGGCGCGAGCCACAGCAATGCGACAACGCAGACCGGCACGATGCCCCAACCACCGACGCGCGGCGTCGGGCGCGTATGCAGCGAGCGTTCATTTGGGATGTCGGTGGCAAGTCGCCACGCCAGTCCGGTGGCGAGCAGCACGCGCAGGATCGTCGTCGTGGCGACGGCCGCGCCCGTTGCCACTGCTACCGCGGCAAACCACGTGTTAATCGTGAAGTGCATGTTGCCTATTTCTGTAAGTGGCGCGAACGATACCATGCGGCCGTTGCCTCGAGGCCCTGCCGCGTCGTATAGGGCGGATGCCAATTCAGTACCCGCCTCAAGCGCCCCGTGTCGAGCTGCAGGCTGCCCGTCAGGCGATCGACGACAGCGCTTCGACCGGTCAGCCGACCGAGCGCGCGCAACGCACCTGCCGGCACCGGGAACAGCCTTGCCGGCTTGCCGAGCGCGTCACCGACCATCCGCAGCAATCCGGCAACCGAGGGCGCATCGTCGTCAGCGACGTGGAAGCACTCGCCCGCCGCACGCGGATCGATTGCGCAGTGCAACAGGGCATCGGCAAGGTTGTCGACATAGACAACGCTGCGACGAGCAGGAATCGAGGCCAAGGGCAATGGCGCACCGCGGAATACGGCATCCATCATCCGGAGGAAATTGGCGCGTACCCCCGGCCCGTAGACGAGCGGCGGACGGACGACGACGACTTCGAGACCGGCCTCACCGAGCCGGGCCAGCTGCTGCTCGGCACGCAGCTTCGAGCGCCCATATGCATCCTGCGGGTCCGGGACTGCATCCTCCGCGAGCGGTACGCCCGCGTCGCCCTCGCCCACTACCTTGATGCTGCTCGCGAAGACGAACCGGCGCACACCATGCATGCGCGCGGCATCGGCAACCCGCAACGTGCCCATTACGTTGGTCGCATCGAAGGCGGCGTCCGGATCGGAGGATTTGTCGTGCATCACGTGTACCCGCGCGGCCAGATGGATCACGCAATCGGCCTGCAAATCATCGGGCCACGCACCAGCGACTCCCTCGAAGTCAGGTGCGTCGTGCACCCACTCTCGCACGCCCTCGATACACCCACCCGGCCGGCGCACCAGCGCCGTGACGGTATGCCCCGCCGCCAGCGCAAGTCGGCACACAGCGTGGCCGACGAAACCGTTCGCACCGGTGACGACAATGCGGCTCACCACAACCTCCAGCCGAACCGGCTATAGAACTTCAGCGCAGACACTGCGAACATCCGAATGTGCGCGAAGCCCTTGCGCGAGGCGCCTCCGCCGTGATGAATCACGCGGATGGACGGGACATAGGCGACACGCGCGACATTGTGGGTGCGCAAGCTCAAGTCATAGTCCTCGAAATACAGGAAATAACGAGGGTCAAAGCCCCCTAGCGTCTTCAGCACGTTCGTTCGAAACAGCATGAAACAACCGCTGATGATTGGGGGATCCCAGACGACGGACATGCCGTCGATGGTATCGCGCATTTCATAGCGGGCAAGTCGCTTCCGGAACGGCCGTCTGGCCCAGGTCGGCAAGAAGCCGCGAACCAGCAGGTCGACGATCGACGGAAACCGGCGACAGAGATACTGAAACCCGCCTGCTCCGTCCCCGACCCAGGGAGCGATCAAGCCCGTATCGGCGTGCGATTTGAAAAACGTACGGGCCAACACCAATGCCTGCGGATCCAGATCGATATCCGGATTCAGGATCAAGTGCAACGACCCGCTGGAATGCTCGATCGCAAGATTGTGGCCACGCCCGTAACCGACGTTGCCATGCCCCGTCAATATTCGGCATGTCACGCCTTGCGCGCTGAGCCGGTCGACCGCCCCCGAAATGTCGCAAAGTCCGCCGTTGTCGACCAGGAACAGCTCGACGGGGTATTCAGGTGAAACCACCCGCAGGTTCTCGCACGCTGCGCCGAGGCTGTCGAGCGTCTGCCGCAGCTGCGCGATATCGGGGCGGTATACGACCAGGGAAATGGAGAGACCATCGACGTCATCGGACTGACGTTGTGGGGCGCTTATGACATTCATCCGGAATTCGGCTAAGCGCTTGACTGCAGCAAGCGCGATGGGTTGGCTGGCCCGTCTGGGAGACAGCGGGCTTACTCATTTGTCAGGCGTGCAGGGAATGCCTGCCGCGTGCTCGCGATACGGGTGCAATTCTAACTGCTCGCACCCTTGCCGGACGCGCCCGTCCCGGGACGCCGTGCAATGCCGCTGCCCTCGATCCGTGCCGGCCCAACGCGTTCGGCCCTGATCGGCGACCAGGGCGAGCCACGGCCGGACGGGTTCCAGCACGAGATACGCGCCCCTTCCAGGACGCGCCTCTCTCGCGGCGCCGAATGCCGTATCTCATAAACACCAGGAGGCCTGAGCATGTCAATCCCCCGCCGGACGCCTAGTTGTTAAAAGATGTGAAAACATTAACATCTATTGCGCGTCATCGGCATTCCGGCGATCATGCTTGGTTTCCATGGGCGAGCCGTCGTCAGTCGGTACCGGTCCGGTCTCAACCCAGCGTCACCAAGCGCCGCCGATCAAGGCAGAGAGCGCTTCAGTCCAGGGCTGGACGGATGGCCTGCATTAGAATACGTTGCGGGCGATGGCACCTTGTTTGCCCGATCGCTCAGGATTGAAGTCGGGAGCACATTGAAACGTCGCGGCCAACTGGATTGCCGCCTTTTTCAGACTCACGACACCCCGCAACAATGGCTGCGCCACGTGGGCGAGGGGTTGGGGGCTCCATCACCGATCCGAATGCAACGACACGCAACTTGATGAATCCGAACTCGAAGCACCCGGCATCGCCGATGGCGATCGCCCGTAGCATTTACCGTAATCGCGGACTGATTCTGCAAATGACTCAACGCGAGGTCGTCGGGCGCTATCGCGGGTCAGCAATGGGTCTTGCGTGGTCGTTCTTCAATCCCGTGCTGATGCTCGTCGTCTACACCTTCTTCTTCTCCGTCATCTTCAAGTCGCGGTGGGGTACCACGAGCGACGACAAGGCAAGCTTCGCGATCGTCCTGTTCGTCGGCCTGATCCTCCACAGCCTGCTGGCAGAGTGCATCAACCGGGCGCCGACGTTGATCCTTGCAAACGTCAACTACGTCAAGAAGGTTATTTTCCCGCTCGAGATACTGCCGGTGGTCGCGCTCGCGTCAGCGCTGTTCCACAGCGCGATCAGCCTGCTGGTCCTGATCATCGCCGAGTGCATCCTTATCCACTCGCTGCCCTGGACCGCCATCCTGTTCCCCGTCGTCATGCTGCCGCTGATCGTCGGCTCACTGGGGCTCGCATGGTTTCTGTCGGCTTTGGGCGTCTACATTCGAGACATTTCGCAGATTACCGGTGTCATCACGTCAGTGCTGATGTTCCTGTCGCCGGTTTTCTACCCCGTGTCGAATCTGCCGCCACAGTATCGATCCTGGATCGAACTCAACCCCCTTACGTTCATCATCGAAGAGGGACGCAACACGCTGATCTTCGGGCACCCCCCCGACTGGACGAACTGGCTAACCTGCATGATCGCATCGCTGCTTCTCGCGTGGTTCGGATTCTGGTGGTTCCAGCGGACCCGAAAGGGATTCGCAGACGTCCTGTAATCCATGCCAGCGCGCTCGCCTGCCGCCTTGCATCAGTGGCAGTGGCCGTGCACGCGGATAGATCGCCGACCGATCGGATCATGACGCGATAGAGCAATCACCGGAGATATTCTGCACATGTCGACGCAGCCCCAAATAGTTCCCACCATCCTGTGTGGCGGCGCAGGCTCTCGCCTGTGGCCCGTTTCGCGCGAATCCCATCCGAAGCCGTTCATCCGCCTCGAAGATGGCGAGAGCCTGCTGCAAAAGGCATTCAAGCGCGGCGCCCAGCTTCCGGGCGTCACCGAAGTCGTGACCGTCACGAACCGCGAGTTGTACTTCAAGACAAGCGACGAATTCAGCACCGTCAATACCGGGCATCTGTCGACGTCGTTCATCCTCGAGCCGTTCGGCCGCAATACGGCCGTCGCGATCGCCGCCGCCGCGCTGCGTGTTGCCGCAACGCTCGGCGAAAATGCAATCCTGCTGGTGCTTCCCGCGGACCACCTCGTGACAGACGATGCCGCCTTCGCGACCGCCGTCCAGGAAGCTGCCGCCTTGGCGCTCAAGGGTGCGCTGGTCACCTTCGGCATCACGCCGACGTTTGCGGAAACCGCATACGGATACATCGAGGCAGACGGCACGCGGGTCAAGCGATTCGTGGAAAAGCCCACGGTGGACGTGGCCAGACAATACGTCGAGTCGGGATCGTTCCTGTGGAACTCCGGCATGTTCTGCTTTACCGCCGCATTCCTGCTGGCGGAAATGGCAAAACATTGCCCTGACGTGCTCGAAGCCACGCGTGCATGCATCGCGCAGTCTCGTCAGTCGGAAGGCGGCGGCGTTTCATTGGTCGAACTGAACGGTGACCTGCTGAATCGCACGCCCGATATTTCGATCGACTACGCGCTGATGGAGCGCTCCGACAAGGTTGAGGTCGTGCGCTGCGATATCGGCTGGAGCGATATCGGTTCGTGGAATGCGCTCGGCGACCTGTTGAAACCGGACGACCACGGCAATCGTGTGGACGGCGAAGCACTGCTCCACGATGTCAGCAATTGCTACATCCGTAGCGACAACCGGCTGGTCGGCGCCGTAGGCGTCAAGGACCTCCTGGTCGTCGACACCCCCGACGCACTCCTCATTGCCGATCGCAATCGCGCGCAAGACGTTCGGCACGTCTACGCGGCCCTCAAGTCGCAAGGCCACGAAACCTTCCGGGTACATCGAACGGTAGGCCGTCCGTGGGGCATGTATACGGTTCTCGAAGAAAGCACCCGCTTCAAGATCAAGCGAATCGAGGTCAAACCGGGCGCAAGCCTCAGCCTGCAGTTGCATCATCATCGCAGCGAACACTGGATCGTGGTGAGCGGCATGGCCCTCGTCGTCAACAACGATGAGGAGTTTTACCTGCGCACCAATGAATCGACCTATATCCCGGCCGGACACAAGCACCGTCTGACCAATCCGGGCGTCGTCGACCTCGTGATGATCGAAGTCCAGAGCGGCGACTACCTCGGCGAAGACGACATCGTCCGCTTCGACGACAACTACGGTCGAAGCTAGCCTTCCGCCATCGCGCAAAGGCGGTTGCAGTCGTCGTCCTTTCCGGCGCGCGACGACAGCAACCGTCTGATCAACCGCTCCCTCACATCATGACCAATGCAAGCTTCCGAGGCCGCATGAAAAGCAGGATCAAGGCCCGCCTGCTAGCGTCGTCGACGTATTTTTTTCTGGCCGCGTTCAAGTACTACATCGGCAACAACTTCATTGCGCGCATGCCGATTGAAAGAGTCCGCAACTTCTACTATCGACGCGTGCTGGGTATCGTCATCGGCCAACGAACGCACGTCAGCATGCGGCAGTTCTTCACCGGGTACCACACACGCTGCAACGTGCGCATCGGCGACAACTGCGTGCTCAATCGTGAGATCTACCTGGACGGTCGCACGGGCATCGAGATCGGAAACAACGTCAACATCTCGTTCCAGTGCTGCCTTCTCAGCCTGCATCACGATCACAACCACCCGGGTTTCATGTCGATCGGCGGCGTCGTGACCATCCACGACCACGCATGGCTGGGCGCGCGCGCCATTATCCTGCCAGGCGTGACGATCGGCAAAGGCGCAGTCGTCGCGGCCGGCGCGGTCGTCACGAAAGACGTCCCGGATTTCACCGTGGTCGGTGGTGTGCCCGCAAAAATCATCGGTCAACGCAATCCCGACATTGCCTATCTGACCGACTTTTCTCCTTTCTTCGACACCGACGTGTTTGACGAATCCCGTGGCTAATATGCAGAAAAAGAGCATCCTCGTTTTTACGCTGTCCCCGCCGCTTCCTGCCAGCGCGGGGGGCCCGATCTACGTGATGAATACGCTCGCGCCGCTGGTCGACGAGTATGATTTCCATCTGTTCACCATCGGTGGAGACGAGGAAAAAAAGAAGATCGAGGAAAATCGTTCGCTATATGAACGACATTTCAAATCGGTCCACGTGGAGCCGCGGGCTGCCATGCCTGCCGACATGGGTACGCCCGGACGAGCATGGCATTCACTGGTCCACTGCTTCCATGGCCTTCCGTTCATGGATGCGAGCTACTTCAGCCCTGCGGCAATTCGCAGTGCCCGCCGGATCGTCAAGGAAAAGAAGATCGACATGCTTGAGGTGCACAGCAGTCATCTGGCCTTTTTCCGCAAGTTCTTCCCGGCGTTGCCGGCCGTCCTGGTCAGTCACAACATCGAATCCGATCTCTTCCCGTTCTGGATTCCCGCGCAGCTGACAGGCTGGAAAAAAGCAGCGGTCGCGCGCATCGCCGAGATCAGCCGCCGCAACGCCCGACGCGTCGAAATCGACAACGTCTGGCGCTTCGACGCCATGACGTTCATTTCACGCGAAGACATGGAGCGCGTGAAGGCGCCCGTGGAGAAGCACTATTTGCCGCTGTGCTTCCCGATCAAGGACACCGACTACCGAGCGAAGCCGACCAACGAGGTCAACCTGCTCTGGATGGGTGGCTTCTGGTGGTATCCGAACGCGGAGGGCGTTGCGTGGTTTGTCCGCGACATTCTCCCACTGGTACGCGACAAGCTCGAGACGCACAACATCAAGCTCCATTTCACCGGAGGCAACCCGCCGGACGATCTCAAGGCGCTGCACGACGGACGACACATCTTCGTTCACGGCTTCGTGCCGTCGCTCGACCCGATTCTGGCGGATGCACATCTACTGTTTGTTCCCCTGCTTTCAGGCGGCGGCGTGCGCGTCAAGATTCTGGAAGCGATGAGCAACGGCATTCCCGTTCTCAGCACGGCAAAGGGCTGCGAGGGGCTGGGCGCCGTCAACCGTCGGGATATCGTCATTTGCGATACGGCGGCTGAATTTGCCGACTCGATCATCGAGCTCGCCCAGAATCGCGAGATGCTGGCGACGCTGTCCACGAACGCCCGTCAGCTCCTGAAGGACAAGTATGATCTCGATGCGTGCGTTCGCACCAAACGGGACCTCTACAATAGGCTGATGCATTCGCGGTAACCGAACGAATGCTGACCTCGCGGTGCCACCGTGGTGGCCGCGAGGCAAGTCAGCATCCGACCCCTGAGCCTACTGTGCGATCGTCTTTTTTCCGCCTGCGCTGAACACGTGAAAGCTAACTCGCTCCCTCTCATGCAAACTCGCGAGCCTGAACCTACAAGCCAAACGGAACAGCTGCTCGTCAACGTCGAGCACCTTTCCAAGTGCTTCCGTATCTACGACAAACCGGCGGACCGGCTGCGGCACTCGCTCGCGACTCGCATCAAGCTCCCTGGGAGCAACTCCCGGCAATACGGTCGCGATTTCTGGGCGCTGCACGACGTCTCTTTCCCCGTCCGGCGGGGCGAGACCATCGGAATCATTGGCAGAAACGGTTCCGGAAAGTCGACGTTGCTGCAAATCATTGCCGGCACGCTGTCGCCGAGCGACGGCTCGGTCACGGTCAACGGCCGGATTTCCGCACTGCTGGAACTCGGCGCCGGGTTCAATCCGGAATTCAGCGGCCGCGAGAACGTGATGCTGTCTGCACGGATCATGGGCATCACGTCGGAAGAAATCCGCGCGCGTTTTCACGAAATCGAAGCGTTCGCCGACATCGGCGAATTCATCGACCAGCCCGTCAAGACCTACTCGTCGGGCATGTACGTCCGGCTCGCATTCGCGGTAGCCATTCACGTCTCCCCCGATATCCTGGTGGTCGACGAGGCACTTGCGGTCGGCGATACCGCGTTTCAGACCAAATGCCTGACGCGGATCCGGAAGATGCAGAAGGAAGGCGTCACGATCCTGCTGGTAACACACTCCACCAACACCCTCGTCGAGTACTGCGACCGGGCCATCTACCTGAAGCGGGGCCGGCTGGTAAAGGACGGTCCGTGCCGCGACGTGGTCAAGCTCTATGCGAACGACCTCGTCGATGAAGAAGGCGGGAGCGCGATCGACATCGAGGTGCCGACACAGCACACCGACACCGATTCCCCCGCCAGCTCGGCGGTAAACGATGCCATGACGGCCATGTCGGACCGGACGTCGATTCTCGACGTGAAGATCGAGGATGCGAACGGCAAGGAACGCACGACCTTCTCGTTCAATGAAGCGTTCCGCGTCGTCGTATCGATCAGCGTGTCCGAGCCGAACCCGAAGCCTTGCTTCGGACTTCAGATCAAAAGCATCGACGATATCGTGCTGTGGAGCGCGACCACCCAGCACATGAATATTGCGCTGCCGCCCCTGTCCGCCGGAACGTACCAGTTCACCTGGAAGATGCGCGCGAGCTTCTCCGGCAACCGCTATGTGCTGGCGGTCGGCGTCGGCGATATCGCCTCCGGCGAATACAAGCGGCACGCGCGCCTGCCCTATGGCGGCCACATCGACGTGCTTCCGGAAAACAACAGTGGATCGGGGTGGCTCGCGCCGTGTCCGGTATTCGAGTTCGAATGATGACGGAGAACGACACCATGCAAGCGCGCAGCATCAAGGTCGTCGCGGTCGGCTATTACGGCGCACCCAACGTCGGCGACGAATTGTTGCTGGGCCTGCTCGCTCGCCAGGTTCGGGAGCGCGGCGGCGAGCTCGTCGCACTGAGCATCAACCCCGAATATACGACGCATGCCCACGGCATCGCCGCCGTCGACTATTTCAATCTCGGTGCCGTCGGCCGCGCACTGTCCGACGCCGATCTGCTGGTATTCGGCGGTGGCGGCATCTTTCAGGATCATCATCCGTTCAACGTCGAGGCACTTTACGACCCGACCCAAAACGATATCGCGGGCTATGCGCGGATTTTTTACATGGCTCGGCAGTTCGGGGTCCGCACGGTCATCTGGGCACACGGCGTCGGACCGCTGGTCAACCCGGACAGCCGCGACATCACGCGCGACGTGTTCACGCATGTGGATCACGTTTCGCTGCGCGATACGGACTCCGAGGCGCTTCTGCACGATATCGGCGTAAGTCGGGACATTCCCGTCGGCGCCGATCCGGGCTGGGCATTCGTCAGCCGCCCGCCCGCCGAAGTCGACGTTTCCGGCACACTCGCCCCGTTGGGGACAAAGAAGAAGCTGGCGGTCATTGCCCGATCGTGGGAGTTCAACCGGAACTGGGAAGAAAAACTCGTCTCCGCGTTGAATGAAGCGCTGGACGACAGCTGGTCGATCGTGTGGCTCGGCTTCCAATGGAGCGTCGGCGACCACGAGCGTCTCACCGATCGATCCTTTCTCGAGCACCTCAAGCTCGCGGTGTCGCCCCATATCGAAAGTGTCATCATTGACGGGATCACGCCCGACGAGGCATTCGCGGTTATCGGCGAGTGCGACGCCGCGTTCTCGATGCGCCTGCACGGAAGCATCCTCGCACTCGGAAAATCGATCCCGGTCGCGGCGCTGGAATATGACGTCAAGATGGCGCGTGCGCACGATATGGCGGGCCTTCCGGCGTCGCTGCGCCTTCAACTGAACGACGACGCAGCAGACTTCACTGCCGCGGTGCGCAGGCTGACACACCCGGATGGCGCGCCCTGGATCATCGCGCAGGAAAAGCTCGATGCGCTAAACGCTTCGGCCTGCGTACATTCAACCGTCCTGGACCACGCTTTTACGGCCGTTCGCTCCGCGTCGGGCGGAGCCCCGCGCCGCTGGAGCAGCCAGCAGCTGGATTGGATGAGCACATGGCTCGAGCAGCTCGTCTGGCAAAAGAATGGCGCCGCTCGCATGAGCGAGAAGGCGCTCGACCTGCTGCGCTACCGCGATTCACAACTCGCCGAGAAAGACGCACGGGTCGGCCAGCTTGAGACGGAACTCGGGAAAACAGTGGATTTGCTGCATTTCCGCGACGCACAGCTTGCGCAACAGGAAGAACAGGTCGCCGAGCTTCAGAACCGATTGGAACTGGCGAACCATAAACTGCTCGCGGCGGAAGCGTTCGTCAAGCACGCGTCACAAGTGCATGCCGCGCAAACGACGACGCTCAAGGACTCCGCTCGAAAAGCGGCGGAGGAACAAGCTGATAAAATTTCAAGCCTCAAGGCAACGATCCGGCAATTCGAGCAGGGTCACGCCGAGTCCGAAGCACCCCCGCAACCCAATGTGGCCGCAGCCGCAATTCACTCCACTTCGGGATCCTCTATGCTTTTTCGCCGGTACATGTCCGCCCCTCTCACCTACATGAGCCGTGCCGCCTATATTCTGCGCAATGGCGGCGTACGCGCGCTCGTGTCTGCTGCACGACGCCATTACCGGTATCAGCAAGCACAGCAGCAGATCCAGCAGGCCGCCATCGAAGTGGCAAGCGGCACTCCGACTGCGGAAGATCAACGCCTCTCGTTCCGCGCAGCAGCCAAGCTGCAACGCGAAGAAATCATCGTCATCGCCGCTCACGCGTACGACTGGGCTGGTTCCGGGCATCGCTACGCACAACTGACCACGACGGCGCTCGCCGCGGGCCATCGCGTTGTCTATCTGGTCGCGCCTCCGGATACGGGATCGACGCCCGCGCCGCTCACGCCCCGCATTCCCGGATTGATTCACGAATATATCGATCCGACGAAGATCGAGGACATTTTCGGTCAGGTATCGGAAAGCGCGAAATTGATCATCGGCGTGCCCGACTCCCGGGTCACACCCTTTTTCGAGTTCGCGCGCAATCGCGGGCTCGAAACAATCCTCGACGTCGCACAGGACTGGAGCCACGATGGCCAGGCCATGCGCATCCTCGAGTCGATCGCCGTCGATGCCGATCGATGCACCGTCGGCATGCCGGCACTTGCAGACACCATCCCGCAGCGTGCCCGGGAAAAAATCGAGCTGCTGCCCGGTGCCGCGGTTCATACGGTCTTCGACGTCTACAAGCAGTACAACCGTCCGGGCGACATGCCGTCCAAGCGCCGCAGCGTCGCACTGTTCTACTCGGTCGACGGACTCGACTCGGTGGATTACCAGTGGCTCAAGGAAACCGCGGAGCGCAACGTCAACGTCACGTTCTGCGTGATCGCCGACGGGCAACTGACGCCGGGCCTGCCGGATAACGTCGTCATGCTTGGCATGCGGCACACGAGCGAAGTGCCGGCCTACATCGCCCATGCGGATTTCATGTTCTTCCCGCTTGGCGCGCGGAGCCTGCGCAGCGCCGACTCCACCGCAGGTATTTATGCAGCGCTGCTTCAGCGCAAGCCGGTCGTGTGTTCGATGGAACTTGGCGTGACAGCCACCCCGCTGTTACACGTTCGCACGGACCTTGCGTCGTTCGCGGCGCAATGCGGCGCACTCGCTGCGGCAGAACCCGTCATACAAAACGACGACATCTTCGTTGCGGGCAACAGTTGGCTCGGCCGCGTCGAGCAGCTGTGCCCGCCGCAGCCCCGGCACGACGTCAGCGTCGTTATCCTGATTCACAACAACGCGGGCATCATCGCACGCTGCCTGCAGACCCTGCTCCAGCATGCTGCGCCGTACATAGCGGAAGTGATTGTCGTCGACAACGCAAGTTCCGATGGTGGTGCAGAGCTCGTCGAGCGCGAATTTCCCAACGTCAGGCTGGTCCGCAACCCGGAGAATGGCTGCTCGTCGGGACGTAATCTCGGCGTTCAGCACAGCACGGGCAAGTACATCGTCTTCTTCGACAGCGATCAGTGGTTTGTGGGCGCATCGGGTTTCGAGGAAGCGCTGCACGTCCTGGAAAACGACGCGAGCGTCGGCGTCATCGGATGGAATGCAGGCTGGTTCGACGCCACGCGCACCGATCTCGGCGGCATGATCGCCGACTATTGTCCGAATCGGGCGATGAACGCGGCGGCAATCCGCGACGGCTATCGTGCCGACATCGGCTTCCTCGGCACCAGCGGCTTCTTCATGCGTCGGCGCACGTTCGATGCGACGCAAGGATTCGATACCTTCTATGACCCGACCTGCTTTGAAGATACGGACCTGTGCTTCCAGGTCAAGGCACTCGGAATGAAGGTCACTTACCGGGATTTGTCCGGAATCCGCCATCAGCCCCATCAAACGACCGGCGCCGACAGCGGCAGCGAGGCCTATCGCAAGCTATTCCTTCGCAACGCGAACTACTTCAAGGAGAAGTGGCGCGATTACTCGCATTTCTATCTGGACTACATCGATTGATTCGTAGCGACAGCATGTCTAGAACCATACTGTGCGTCGTAGGTACGCGACCGGAGGCCATCAAGATGGCGCCGGTCATCCTGCGTTTGCGAGCGGATCCGGGATTCAAGGTGCACGTGCTCGCGACCGCGCAACACCGCGATCTGCTCGACCAGATCCTGACCTGTTTCGATATCAAACCGGATGTCGATCTCGACATCATGCGTCCGAATCAGGGGCTTGCCAGCCTGACGTCGCGTCTGCTTGACGGTATCGATGCCGTGCTCGTGGACAAGCGTCCCGATCTCGTACTGGGACAAGGCGACACCACGACGGTCATGGCCACGGCGCTTGCATGCTTCTATCGGCATATACCGTTCGGTCATATTGAAGCAGGCCTGCGTACCCGCGATCTCGGCAATCCGTTTCCTGAAGAGATGAACCGCGTTTTCGCGGGGCGCCTCGCAAGGCTGCATTTCGCGCCGACAGAGAGTTCGCGCGACAACCTCTTGCATGAAAACATCCCCAGCGACCAGATCTGGGTGACCGGGAACACCGTCATCGACGCGCTTCACACTGTCTTGCGGACACATCCGTCCTGCGGCGTCGATATCGACGACACGAAACGGCTGATTCTGGTCACCGCGCATCGCCGGGAGAATTTCGGCGCCCCGCTCGAACGGATCTGCCATGCCATTCGCCAGATTGTCGACGCCAACGACGACATCGAGGTGCTGTTTCCCGTACATCCCAATCCGCACGTCCAGCGTACGACGCGCGAACTGCTGTCGCACCACGCCCGGATCCGACTCTGCCCGCCGCTCGACTATGTGCCGTTCGTCGCCGCCATGCAGCGCTCGTACCTCATCCTCAGCGACTCGGGCGGCGTGCAGGAAGAAGCACCAGCTCTGGGCAAACCGGTTCTGGTGTTGCGCGACGAGACCGAGCGCCCGGAAGCTGTCGAAGCCGGTGTTGTCAGGCTCGTCGGCACTCAAACCGATACGATCGTCAATGCGGTCCAACTGATGCTCGACAACGCCGACGAATACGGCAAGGTTGCACGCGGCGTTTCGCCCTACGGTGACGGAAAGGCAGCCCAGCGGATTTTCGACGTCATCCGGGAACAATGCGTGTGATCGAACAACTCGTCTATCTGTCGCCGGTGCCATGGAGCAGCTTTGCACAGCGACCTCACAAGTTCGTCGAGTGGTTTCATCAAGAAACCCATGGCCGTGTGCTCTGGATCGATCCGTATCCAACCCGCCTGCCCATGCTTCAAGACTTGCGCCGTCCATCCGGCGAAGGCAAGTCCGACGCGCATACGGCCGCGCCGCCTTGGCTCGACGTCGTCCGCATCCGCAGCCTTCCGCTTGAGCCACTGCCCCTCGGCACCGCAATCAATCGATTCGGATGGCGTGACATCACGCGTCGCGTCGTGCAATTCTGCGCCGAGCGCAACACGCTTCTCGCGGTCGGGAAGCCGTCCGGGCTCGCGCTCGACTTGTTACGAGCGGCTCGTCCCGCCCGGTCGCTCTACGACAGGATGGACGACTTCCCGTCGTTCTATCGAGGCGTTTCGCGCTCGGCGATGAAACGCACCGAACTCGCTGTCGCGCGCGAGGTCGACACGGTTTTCGTATCGTCTTCGGGCTTGCGCTCGAGTTGGAGCAGTATTCGGCCTGACGCCAGGCTGGTCCACAACGGGCTCGATCCAGCCGTCCTTCCGGCGTTCCGCGAAAAGACGTCGGATCATGCCGGGCCGCATGTACTGGGTTACTTGGGCACCATGGGGCCTTGGTTCGACTGGCAATGGCTCGCTGCGCTTGCGCAATGCCGCCCCGCGGACACGATTCGATTGATCGGGCCGTTATTCCATCCCCCGCAAATCGCGCTGCCCGAGAACGTGCAGATTCTTCCGCCGCTGAAACACGCCGCCGCTCTTGCCGCGATGTCGGACTTCGACGTCGGCCTGATTCCGTTCCTGCGCAACCCGCTCACGGACGGTGTCGATCCGATCAAGTATTACGAGTACAGAGCGCTCGGATTACCGGTCATCTCGACCCCCTTCGGAGAAATGGCAACACGGTGCGACGAACCCGGTACATTCCTCTCGAGCGGATCCGAGAACCTGTCTTCAATCGTTGTCGAGGCACTCGAATACCGGACGACGCACGACGAGGTATCGCGGATCCGGAGCGCAAACAGCTGGGCCGCCCGTTTCGCGGCAACAGGCATTCTCGGCTAGTGTTCTATCGTTCTATCCCCGCTCGATCGCGGTTCGCTTCGGCATGCAAGGCTGACAAGACGGTAAAACTCGGTGACGGGATCCGCCGCTTGCTCGACTGCCCGTTACCCTGACGCGCCCGGTCAATACCGAGCAATGCACCGGCGATCCCTTTCAGTCGGCCATGCAGAGGCCCAGCGCGTATTCCCAATCGGGCAGGTGCAAACCGAACGTCTCGGCGAGTTTGCCGTGGGACAAGCGCGAATTCGCCGGGCGACGTGCGCGCACCGGAAACTCGCTCGCGGAAATCGGCACCACAGCGGGTGCGTCATCCCCCATCGCGATGCCGAGAATCGCCTTGGCGAAACCGTGCCAGGACGTCTCGCCGGCCGCACTCAGATGATAGGTTCCGGAGCGCGCCTGCCACCAGGCCTCATCATGGGCCGCCAGCCCTTTGGAGAGGATGTGCGCAGTCGCGGCTGCAATTGTTTTCGACCAGGTCGGCGCGCCGACCTGGTCGGCAACCACACGCAATTCGGGTCGCTCCGCGCCCAGCTTGAGCATCGTGCGCAAGAAATTCCTGCCACGTCGCCCGTATACCCAGCTGGTTCGCAAGGTCAGGTACGCGCACCCTGCGTTCTCGATCGCACGCTCGCCCTCAAGCTTGGTCATCCCATACACGTTCAGCGGATTCACTGCATCGGTCTCGGTATACGCGCCCGCCTTGGCTCCGTCGAACACGTAATCGGTCGAGTAGTGAATCAGCACCGCACCGCTGCGCGCAGCCTCTTCCGCCAGGACCCGCGGCACATCGGCATTTATGCGTCTTGCCGCATCGACGTCGTCCTCGGCATTGTCGACGGCCGTATAGGCAGCCGGATTCACGATGAAGGCCGGCTGCAACGCCCGCACGACAGCACGGATCCGGTCGAGATCAGACAGATCGAGCATCGAGCGGTCGCACTCCACCACGCGGCCGAGCCCCTGCAGCGAGCGCAGCAGCTCAAAGCCTACCTGACCCGTGACACCGGTTACGAGGATCGTCGACTCGGAATTCATCACGACCTCACTCAAAAAGATCAGCGTCCATCAACCGCATGCCCGCGGCATCCTTGACGGCCAGCAGCGGCTCGCCATCCAGCGGCCACGCGATCCCGATGTCCGGATCGTTCCAGACAATGCTGCGCTCGTGCTCGGGAAACCAATAATCGGTCGTCTTGTAGAGAAACTGAGCAGACTCGGACACCACAAGGAAGCCATGCGCGAACCCCGGCGGAACCCAAAGCTGCCGATGGTTGTCGGCGGACAGCGTCACGCCGACCCACTTGCCGAAATTGGGCGAACTGCGGCGCACATCGACTGCGACGTCGAACACCTCGCCCTCAACCACGCGCACCAGCTTGCCCTGCGTGTGTTCGATCTGGTAGTGCAGCCCGCGCAGCACGCCTTTTGCGGATCGCGAGTGATTGTCCTGCACGAACTCGATACCCGGAGCGACGTGCTCCGCAAACTCGCGCGCGTTGAAGCTCTCGTAGAAATACCCGCGCGCGTCTCCGAATACCTTCGGCTCGATAAGCTTGACTTCGGGCAGTGCCGTTGACGTTACGTGGATTGCCATGCGACCTGATGGGTGAGTAGGTTCCGGAGATACAGCCCGTAGGCGTTCTTCGCGAGCGGCTGTGCCAGTTTCAGCACCTGCTCCGCGTCGATCCAGTTGCGGCGGTACGCGATCTCTTCGGGGCACGCAACCATGAGCCCCTGACGCTTCTGCAGCGTCGCGATGAACGTCGCCGCCTCGATCAAGGAATCGTGCGTACCCGTATCGAGCCACGCATAACCGCGCCCCATGAGCTCGACGTCGAGCTGGCCCGCCGCCAGGTAGCGCGAATTGACATCGGTGATCTCGAGCTCGCCGCGCGCCGACGGCTTGATGTCGGCTGCGATGTCGCAAACCTGCCTGTCGTAGAAATACAGCCCCGTGACCGCATAGCTCGAACGCGGCTTTGCCGGCTTCTCTTCAATCGATATCGCGCGGAATTCGCGGTCGAACTCGACCACGCCATACCGCTCGGGGTCCTGAACGTGATACGCAAATACGGTCGCGCCCGTATCCTTCGCGCTGGCCCGCTCGAGCTGCTTCGCGAGATCGTGCCCGTAGAAAATGTTGTCGCCGAGGATGAGCGCCGACGGCTCGTTGCCAACGAAGTCCCGGCCGATGACGAACGCTTGCGCGAGCCCGTCCGGCGACGGCTGCGTCGCATACCGGATATTCATCCCCCACTGGCTGCCGTCGCCGAGCATCGACTCGAAGCGCGGAGTGTCCTGCGGCGTCGAGATGATCAGCACGTCCCGGATGCCGGCAATCATCAGCGTCGACAGCGGATAGTAGATCATCGGCTTGTCGTACACCGGCAGCAGCTGCTTCGATACTGCATGCGTGATCGGATAGAGCCGTGTGCCTGAACCGCCGGCGAGAATGATGCCCTTGCGTGCCATCGCCTCTCCTGTCAAACGCGCGCTGCGTAATTGGTCTCGACCCACTTGCGGTATTCGCCCGAAGCCACCTCGTCCGACCACGCCTGGTTGTCGAGATACCAGGAGACCGTCTTCGCGAGGCCGGTTGCGAACGTCTCGGCCGGCTTCCAGCCGAGTTCGCGCTCGAGCTTGCGCGCATCGATCGCGTAACGGCGATCGTGCCCCGGACGATCCTTCACGTACGTAATCTGGTCGCGATACGTGCCTTGTGCCTTGGGTCGGGCATCGTCGAGCAGATCGCACAGCGTATGCACGACGTCGAGGTTCGTCATTTCGTTCCAGCCGCCGACGTTGTAGGTCTCGCCCGGCGTGCCGCGTGCGAGCACTTCGCGAATCGCGCTGCAGTGATCGCCGACATACAGCCAGTCGCGCACGTTCTGGCCATCGCCGTAGACCGGCAACGGCTTGCCCGCGAGTGCATTCGCAATCATCAGCGGAATCAGCTTTTCGGGGAACTGGTACGGGCCGTAGTTGTTCGAGCAGTTGGTCGTGAGCGTCGGCAGGCCATACGTATGGTGATACGCACGCACCAGGTGATCGGAGCCCGCCTTCGTCGCCGAGTACGGGCTGTTGGGCGCGTACGGTGTCGTTTCAGAGAACTGCGGATCCGTCGCGGACAGCGAACCGAACACTTCGTCGGTCGACACGTGCAGGAACCGGAAGCCGGCCTGCTCCGCGTCGGGTAACGCGCTCCAGTACTGGCGCGCGGCCTCGAGCAGCGTGAAGGTGCCGACGACGTTGGTCTGAACGAACTCGGCCGGACCGTGAATCGAGCGATCGACGTGACTTTCCGCCGCGAAATGCAGGATCGCGCGCGGCCGGTGCTCGGCCAACAGCGCGTCGAGTGCCGCGCGGTCGCAGATGTCCACGCGGGCGAATACGTGCTTCGGGCTTCCGTTCAGCGATTGCAGCGTGCGAAGGTTGCCTGCATAGGTCAATTTATCGACATTGAGCACGGCCTCGTCGGATTGACTAAGCCAGTCGATTACGAAATTGGCGCCGATAAAACCCGCGCCGCCCGTCACCAGAATCATGAGGCTCCCTCTAGTCATGCATGGCGTGCCTCAAGCGCGAGCCGCCACGAACTCCGGACGCGACGATGACGTGCACGTCCCCCCAAGGCGGGCATTCTAACTGCTGACCGTAACCCTCAAAACCATGAAATGCTAATTTTGTTGAAGGGCCACCAATTATAAGAAGCGGGTTGGGTCAAAATCCACGTCGCTAACAACTTGAAACAGCGCCCCGGACCCTCCCCAGAAAAAATATTCATTCAAATCAATACGTTAAAATTCCCCGAATACGCTCGCAGTTGAGTTGCAGCGATCGCATCCTTTTTCGACCCGCGTCAGGATTTGTAACAACCTACCTCTCATGACCCGCACCCCCATCGCAATCGGCGACATCCAGGGCTGTCATTCCGCTCTCCAGTCGCTGCTCGACAAGCTGTCCCCGCCTGCCGACACCCCGCTATGGATCGCCGGCGACGTCGTCAATCGCGGCCCCGGCTCCCTCGCCGCGCTGCGTGCGCTCGTCGACCTCGGCCCGCGCGCGACCGTCGTGCTCGGCAATCACGACCTCCACCTGCTTGCGGTCTCCGCCGGCCTGCGCACCGAGCGCCCGGGCGACACGATTGGCGAAATCCTCGACGCCCCCGACGCCGACGCGCTGCTCGACTGGGTCCGCCATCGCCCGTTCGTGCATGCGGAAAACGGAATGCTGCTCGTGCACGCGGGCGTGCTGCCGCAGTGGGACACCACGCTGGTGCTCGAACTCGCCGACGAACTCCAGCGCGCGCTGCGCGCGCCCGACTGGCGCGATACGCTGCAGCAGCTGTACGGCAACGAGCCGAATCGATGGAGCCCCGACCTGAAGAAACGCGACCGGATGCGCGTCGCGTTCAACGCATTCACGCGCGTGCGCTTCTGCACGCCCGATGGCGCGATGGAATTCAAGGCGAACGGCGGCCCCGACAGCGCGCCGCCCGGCTACCTGCCGTGGTTCGACGTACCGGGGCGCCGCACGGAGGACGTGACGGTCGTGTTCGGGCACTGGGCCGCGCTCGGCCTGATGCTGCGCGAGAACCTCGTCGCGCTCGATTCGGGATGTGTGTGGGGTAACCAGCTGTCGGCCGTGCGGCTGACGGCCGATCCGGCGCAGCGCACGGTCACGCAGGTGCAGTGCGAAGCGTGCCGCTCACCGGGCGGAGAGTGACGAGAGACTGATTCGCGGGGCCGGAGGTGGGTCGGCCCCGACGCGTCAGCCCTCTCGCCCCGGCACGGGTGCGTCGGCCGCCTCGTTGCGCGCCGCACCGGTGCCGACCTCGGTCGCCGGATACGCATGCTTCGCCAGTTCCGCGAGCGACTCGGCCGACGGCTTGCCGACCTTCTCCTGCAGCGTCGCAAGCGCGGCCGCGATCGCATCGCGCGCCGCGGCGGACGTCGCCCGCCGGTCGCCGCCCGGCGCGATCGGCTCGCACACGTAAAGATGCGCGACGATCGGGCCACCGCGCAACACCATGTCGAGCGACTTGCCGAGCGCCAGCTCGCCCGTGTAGGCCGGCGCGACCGACTGCCGCCGCTGCGCGTCCTCGTACATCAGGCAGATCGGCTGCACCGCGCAGCCCGCCGATACCGCGGCCTGGAACAGGTTCGCATGGAACGGCAGCAGCTCCTGCCCGTCGGTCGTCGTGCCTTCCGGAAACACGCACATCAGCCCGCCGTTGCGCAGGCGCTCGGCCATTTCGTGCATGACCCGCATCGCCTCGGTGCGCTTCTCGCGCTGCAGGAACACGGTGTCGAGCTTCTCGGCGAGCCAGCCGACGACCGGCCATTGCCGCACCTCGGCCTTCGACACGAAAGGCGTCGGCCGCCACGCGTTGATCGTGTAGATGTCGAGCCAGGACACGTGATTGCCGACCACGAGCGCGCTCGCGTCAAGCCGCGCGCCGTCGTTGTGGACGACGAGGCGCATCCCGCAGATCCGCAGCAGCTTGAGCGACCAGCGGCGCGTCATCTCGGCACGCCGCGCGGGCGTGACGTGCGAAAAACGCAGCGCGACGATCGCCATGCCGCGCAACAGGTGAAAGACGAGACGCAGCTTGCGAAGGGCAATCATGGCGAAGGTCCGGCGTGGTTCAGGGGCGCTCGAACGCGATCTGTCCGGCGACGAGCGTCGTGCGCACGCAGGCGGGCAGTTCGTAGCCGAGGAACGGCGAGTTGTGGCCCTGGCTCTTCAGCGCACGCGGCTCGACGCGCCAGTGTGCGCGCGGGTCGAACACGCACAGGTCGGCCGCGCCGCCTTCGGCGAGGCGGCCGGCCGGCAGCTGCAGCACGTCGGCCGGCGCGGACGTGATGCGGCGCAGCGCCTGCGCCAGCGGCGTACGCGTTTCGTCCGCCCACTTCAGCGTCAGCGACAGCAGCAGTTCGAGCCCCGTCGCGCCCGGCGTCGCTTCGCCGAACGGCAGCAGCTTCTCGTCGTCGTCGACCGGCGTGTGGTCGGAGCAGATCGCGTCGATCGTCCCGTCGGCGAGCGCCACGCGAATCGCTTCGCGATCGCGCTCGCTGCGCAGCGGCGGATCGAGCCGGAACTGCGAATCGAAGTAGCCGATGTCGACATCGATCAGGTGCACGTGATTCACGCCGACGTCGCACGTCACGGGCAGCCCCTCGGCCTTCGCCGCGCGCACGAGTGCGAGGCCGGCCGCCGACGACAGCCGCGCGAGGTGCACGCGTGCGCCCGTCACGCGCATCAGTTCGAAGATCGTGTGCAGCGCGATCGTCTCGGCCGCAACCGGCACGCCGGACAGCCCGAGCCGCGACGCAAGCGCGCCGCTCGCGGCAACGCCGCCACGGCCGATGAATGCGTCCTGCGGGCGCAGCCACGTCGTGTAGCCGTAGGTGCTCGCGTACTGCAGCGCACGCAGCAGCACCTGCGTGTCGCGCACCGGCACGTTGGCATGCGTGAAGCCGACGCAGCCGGACTCGGTCAGCGCGACCATCTCGGTGATCACTTCACCCTTGAGGCCGACCGTCAGCGCGCCGAGCGGATGCACGTTCGCCTGGTGGAGGTTGCGTGCGCGGAACTTGAGCATCTCGACGAGGCCCGGCTCGTCGAGCACGGGGTCGGTATCCGGCGGGCAGACGAGGGTCGTGACACCGCCCGCGACGGCCGCGGCCATTTCGGACGCGAGCGTCGCCTTGTGCTCGTAGCCCGGCTCGCGCAGCCGCGCGCACAGGTCGACGAGGCCGGGCGCGACGATCAGGCCCGATGCGTCGATGGTCTTCCCGGCGTTGAAACCGGCCGGCACGGCGGTGCCAGCGTCGGCAATCGCGGCGACCTTGCCGTCCGCGACGAAAACGTCGGCCTGCCGTTCGGTGCCGGCGACCGGGTCGATCAGCGTGCCGCCTTTGATATGAATCTTCATGCGCTGTCTGTGAATGCGTTGAATGCGTTGAGTGCCTGGATCAGGATGCGCGAAAGCGGGCTCAGTCGCTGTTGCCGGCGACGATGCCCATCACCGCCATCCGCACGGCGATGCCGAACGTGACCTGGTTGAGGATCACCGACTGCGGGCCGTCGGCGACCTGCGAGTCGATCTCGACGCCGCGGTTCATCGGGCCGGGGTGCATCACGATCGCGTCGGGCGCGGCGAGCGCGAGGCGCTCGGGCGTCAGGCCCCAGGTCTTGAAGTATTCCTGCGCCGACGGCAGCAGCGCGCCGCTCATCCGCTCGTTCTGCAGGCGCAGCATGATGATCACGTCGACGCCCTTCAGCCCTTCGTCGAGGTTGTGGAACACCTTCACGCCCATCTGCTCGAGGCCGCCCGGCAGCAGCGTGCGCGGGCCGATCGCGCGCACTTCCGGCACGCCGAGCGTGGTGAGCGCGTGGATGTCGGAGCGGGCGACGCGCGAATGCAGGATGTCGCCGACGATCGCCACGCGCAGCTTCGTGAAGTCGCGCTTGTAGTGACGGATCGTGTACATGTCGAGCAGGCCCTGCGTCGGGTGCGCATGACGGCCGTCGCCTGCGTTGATCACGTGCACGTGCGGTGCGCAGTGCTCGGCGATCAGGTACGGCGCGCCGCTCGACGCATGACGCACGACGAACAGGTCGGCATGCATCGCCGACAGGTTGTTGATCGTGTCGAGCAGCGATTCGCCCTTGCTCGTCGACGACGCATTGATGTTCAGGTTCAGCACGTCGGCCGACAGGCGCGTCGCGGCGATCTCGAAGGTCGTGCGGGTACGCGTCGAGTTCTCGAAGAACAGGTTGAACACGGACTTGCCGCGCAGCAGCGGCACCTTCTTCACTTCACGGTCCGTCACGCTGACGAACTGCTCGGCCGTATCGAGGATGTGATTGACGATCGAGCGCGGCAGGCCCTCGATCGACAGCAGGTGCTTCAGCTCGCCGTTTTTCGTGAGCTGCGGATTGCCCTTCAGGAAGCCGTAGCGGAACCGGTCGGGGCTCGCGGCCGCAGCGGGATTGCCGGTGCGGCCAGTGGTGTCGGTGGTCATGGTGTGCGTGATTCCAACTATGCAAACGGGCCGCGGTGCAAACCAGCGGCCCGGGATACGGTTCGCGTGCCGCTCAGGCGCCGTGCGCCTCGACGCGTAGCGTGAACTGCGCGTCGTCGCGCGCGAGCACGAGCGTCGCGCCGGCCGGCACGTCCAGCGTGCCGCCCGCGAAGCGCGCGGCGACCGGCAGCTCGCGGCCGCCGCGATCGGCGAGCACCGCGAGCTCGACCGCGGCCGGACGGCCATAGTCGAACAGCTCGTTGAGCGCCGCGCGCACGGTGCGCCCGGTATACAACACGTCGTCGACGAGCACGATGCGCGCGCCGTCGATTTCGAACGGCAGCGACGTCGGGCTGGCCTGGCTGTGAAGCCCCTTTTTCGCGTAATCGTCGCGGTGCAGCGCGACGTTCACGACGCCGAACGCCGGCGCGCCGAGATCGCGCGCGAGGCGCTCGGCGAGCCATGCGCCGCCGCTGTGAATGCCGGCGAGCCGCGGGCCGCCCGGTTCGGCGAAAGCCGTGCCGTACGCGGCGCGGATCTGGTCGAGCAGGACGCGGTAAAGCGCCTCGGCGTCAATGGTGCTCATGGTCGGACAATTGATCGAGATACTGTTGAAGGATGACGCGCGCGGCCTCGGCATCGAGCATCTCGGCCCGGGCACGGCCGCGCACGTTACGCTCGCGCAGCCCTGCCTCGGCCTCGACCGACGAATAACGCTCGTCGACCCAGGTGACGGGCAGCCCGAAGCGGCCGTTCAGCTGGTTGCCGAAGCGCTTCGCCTGCTGCGTCATGTCGTGCGGCGTGCCGTCCGGATGCATCGGCAGGCCAACGACGAGCGCGTCCGGCCGCCATTCGGCCAGCAGGTCGCCGACCGCCTTGAAGCGGTGTTCGCGGTTCAGGTTCTGGATCACGACGAGCGCACGGGCCGAGCGCGTCAGCGCATTGCCGATCGCGACGCCGATACGTTTTTCGCCGTAGTCGAACGCGAGCAGCGTCGCATCGCGCGCGCTCGCGCCACTCATGCGTGCCCTGCTTCGCCGGACAGCATCGACGAACTGACGCCGAGCAGGCCGAGCGCAGCTTCGAAGCGCTCTTCGGCCGGCGTGTCGAACACGATGCGCGGATCGGCGGCCACGGTCAGCCAGCCGTTGCGGGAAATTTCTTCCTCGAGCTGCCCGGCCCCCCAGCCCGCATGGCCGAGCGTCAGCAGGAAGCGTTTCGGGCCGTTGCCGGTCGCGACCGCCTCGAGCACGTCCTTCGACGTGGTCATCTCCAGCCCGCCCTCGACGGACATCGACGAGTTGTAGCTCGCGCCCTCCACCGGTTCATGCAGCACGAAACCGCGCTCGGTCTGGACCGGGCCGCCGAAATACACCGGGATGTGCAGCAGCGGCTCGATGTCGAGCTTCAGGTCGATGCGGTTGAACAACGATTCGAGGTCGATGTCGGTAGGACGATTGATGACGAGGCCGAGCGCACCGCGCTCGCTGTGATCGCAAAGATAGACCACCGTTCCTGAAAACGTCGGATCCGCCATGTTCGGCATGGCGATCAGGAACTGGTTGGTGAGATTGATGCGATCGGAAGGCTTTGACATGGTTTGAATTTTAGCAAAGACGCCGCGGCCTGACCGGGCCGCGATCAACAAGCAACGCCGCGCCGCGCTGGCAACGGCGCGCGCGGATCACACGGCACTCTAACACGCGCGCGGGCGCTGTCGGCAGCGTGTTGCAGGCCCGCGCGGCAAGGGCCGCCGCCGCGTGTTCGTCCCCTTGCTCGTCCCCCTGTTCGTCAGGCCCGGCCGAGCGCCGCGCCGAGCGCGCCGGACGCCGCGGTGAGGTCCGGCGGCGCCACGCCGGCCGCGATCTTCAGCAGCGCCGCGCGAAGCATGTCGGAGGCGTGGCCGTGCGCATCGAGGCCGCCGTCGGCGAGCGGCACGCCGTGCGCCGCACGCCGCCACGCCAGGCCCAGCGTGTCGGCCAGGAGCGCCGCATGGCCGAGCCCGAGCGCGCATGCGGCCGTACCGACCCGGTAGGCAGCGCCGGACGCGTGCCACGCGGCCCCCGCGTCGGCCGCGGCCGGATCGGCAGCGAGGTCGGCCATCGACGCATCGGCCGTCTGCAGGAAATCCTCATAGGCATGCGCATTGACCGTCACGACGCCAAGCGCGCGGGTCGGCGCGGCGGCAACCGCATCGTGCTCGGCCCGGGCGGCATCGGCCTCCCACAGCGCCTCCGATGCGGGCGTGCCGGCGACGTGCCAGTCGACCGTCAGCCCGTAGTCGTGCAGCACGTCGACGAGTGCGACATCCTCGGCTGCGGCGCCGAACAGCGCGAAATCGCGCCACAGCAGCGCCACCGTCTCGCGCACGAGTTCCGGCGGCGCACTGCGCCGGCCCTGCGCGTGCTCGCCGAGCAGCAAATTCGTCCGCGCGAGAAAGCGCTTCAGTTCCGGCGCGCCGCTGGCGCGCAGCGCGCGCACGCACGCGGCCGCGAGCCGCCAGAAATCGTAGGGATCGTCGCCCGCCAGCACGGCCAGCATCGCGTCGAGTTCGGCGAGTGCCGCATCAGGCGCGCCGTGTCCCGCGCGCAGCACGCCAAGCAGCGCCTGTTCGTAGCGGGCACGAATCCGGGTCGCAAACGCATCGGGCAACGCGCGCAGCGTGGCCGGCGGCACCGCACGGCCGACGAGCGCGAGCGCGTCGAGCGGCGCGCTCGCGCGCAGGTCGGCGGCGCTTTGCGCGCGCAAGGCACGGAAATGCTCGAAGAGAACGGGCGAGCAGGCGAGCTCGCGCAGGTTGTGGCGGCCGACGGCCGCGCGGAAATCGCGCAGCGCGGCCCGCCAGCCGGCCGAAGTCGGCTCGACGGCGACGAGCGGCACGGCGGCCGACAACTGCCCCGCGAATCGCGCGGCCGGCAGCCAGCCGGCTTCCGCCAGCACGGCCGCCGCGGCGGACAGCGGCGCAGCCGCGTCGTCGCGACGCTCGAACGCGTCGGCAGCCGCCGCAAGCCACGCGTCGGCCGCGCGCACGGCCCCGCCGCGCGGGTTGGGCAATGCGTCAGGGTGGGGAACGTTCGCCGGTTCGGGCCTCATGCACACGCGCGCCTGTCATCGTCAAGCCGCTCGCGCAGGCCTCGGCGCGCGAGCGCCGGGCCGATGCGAGGCCTGAGCTGTGTGCCGTGGGCCGAGGGTCCGGTCAGATCTGGACCATCTCGAAGTCTTCCTTGCGGGCGCCGCATTCAGGACACGTCCAATTGATCGGGACGTCTTCCCAGCGCGTGCCCGGGGCGATGCCCTCTTCGGGCAGCCCGGCTTCTTCGTCATAAATCCAGCCACAAATCAGGCACATCCAGCTCTTGTATTCCATCTTAAGCCGCGTCGGGAAAGTCGGTAAATTCGGGAGCCATGATGGTACCGTGTCGGGGCCGGACTGCCTAGCAATCGCGCTGGAGTAAGGCGACTACGTTGCGCTGCGCTAAAAAATCCGTCGTGCGGGCCGGATTCCGCCGCATAATGGCTGAAAAGTGCGGCCTGCCGGGCAACACAGGGCCGAAAACGCCCATTTCGCCTCGCCGTCCGCATGTCCGTCGCTTTCCCGTTTTTCTCTTGCCCCATTTTTACATGTCCAGCAACGCCCCTCCGATCGTCCTCACCTTCGGCCTGTCCGATCCCACCGGCGGCTCCGGCCTCCAAGCCGATCTGATGACCCTGGCGAGCATGGGCTGTCACGGCGTGTCCGTCCTGACGGGCTACACGGTGCGCGACTCGGCCGCCTGCGACGAAGTCACCGGCCTCGATCCCGACGTGGTCGCCGCCCAGGCGCGCATGCTGCTCGAAGACATGCCGGTTGCCGCGTTCAAGATCGGCGCGGCGACGCGTGCGGAAGTCGTGAGCGCGATCGCCGAGGTCGTCGCCGACTACGACGGCGTGCCGCTCGTACTCGCGCCGGACTTCACGCTCGACGACGAACACGTGCTCGCCGCCGACGACCTGCGCGAATCGATCGCCGACCTGCTCGCGCCGCAAACCACGCTGCTGGTTGCCGACTACGCGACGCTGATCGCGCTCGCGCAGCCGGACGGCGACGCCGAGGCGCCGAATCTCGACGCAGCCGTGTCGCACCTGCTGTCGCAGGGCTGCGAGTACATCCTGTCGTCCGAGACCGGCTCGCATCGGCTCGTCAACACGCTGTACGGCGAAGAAGGCCAGTTGCGCGAGGACATGTGGGATCGTTCGCCGCATCGGCTGATGGGCATCACCGACACGCTGGGCGCGGCCATCGCGGCACTGCTCGCGAACGGCCAGGAGCCGCCCGAAGCGGTTCGTGAGGCACAGGAATACCTGTACCAGGCCGTGCGTGACGCGTTCCGGCCCGGCATGGGCGCGTATTTGCCCGACCGGTTCTTCTGGGCGCGCAGCAATGAAGACGCGGATACCCCGCCGGCGGTGAAGGTCGACCCGGTGCCGAGGACGTCGCACCGGCATTGAGCCGGACACGGCGGGCCCGTCCCGCCGTCGCGGCGAACTCGCGGCGCCATCCTTGCCGCACCCCGGCCGTCCCGCGCCCGCCGCCGATTCAACGGCACCAATAAAAAAAGACCCGCATCGCTGCGGGTCTTTTCTTTTGGCTGGAACGCGCATCGCTGCGCGCTCCGGACACCATCGACCGAAGTCGATTACATGTCCATGCCCATGCCGCCCATACCGCCCGGCATGCCGCCCGGCATCGGTGCATCTTCCTTCGGCAGTTCGGCAACAGCTGCGTCCGTCGTCAGCAGCAGGCCTGCAACCGAAGCTGCGTTCTGCAGTGCGGTACGCGTGACCTTGGTCGGGTCGACGACGCCGGCTTCGACCATGTCGACGTACTCGCCCGTCGCTGCGTTGTAGCCGTAGTTGCCCGTACCTGCAGCAACTGCCGCCACCACGACGCTGGCTTCTTCGCCGCCGTTCGTGACGATCTGGCGCAGCGGCTCTTCCATTGCGCGCAGCACGATCTTGATGCCGGCGTTCTGGTCGGCGTTCGCGCCGGTCAGGCCTGCGATCGCGGTGCGAGCGCGGATCAGCGCAACGCCGCCACCTGCCACGATGCCTTCTTCCACAGCTGCGCGCGTTGCGTGCAGTGCGTCTTCGACACGTGCCTTCTTTTCCTTCATTTCGACTTCGGTCGCTGCGCCGACCTTGATCACTGCAACACCGCCGGCCAGCTTGGCCACGCGCTCTTGCAGCTTTTCACGGTCGTAGTCCGACGTCGCTTCTTCGATTTGCGCGCGCACTTGCTTCACGCGTGCTTCGATGTTCACGGCTTCGCCTGCGCCGTCGATGATCGTCGTGTTTTCCTTGCCCACTTCGATGCGCTTCGCCTGGCCCAGTTCTGCCAGCGTTGCCTTCTCGAGCGTCAGGCCGGTTTCTTCGGCGATCACTTGGCCGCCCGTCAGGATCGCGATGTCTTCCAGCATCGCCTTGCGACGATCGCCGAAGCCAGGCGCCTTGACCGCAACGGTCTTCAGGATGCCGCGGATGTTGTTCACGACCAGCGTTGCGAGCGCTTCGCCTTCGATGTCTTCCGCGATGATCAGCAGCGGACGGCCAGCCTTCGCGACTTGCTCGAGCACCGGCAGCAGATCACGGATGTTCGACACCTTCTTGTCGTGCAGCAGCACGAACGGGTTGTCGAGGACGGCGACTTGCTTTTCCGGGTTGTTGATGAAGTACGGCGACAGGTAACCGCGGTCGAACTGCATGCCTTCGACGACGTCGAGTTCGTCGGCCAGCGACTTGCCGTCTTCGACGGTGATGACGCCTTCCTTGCCGACCTTGTCCATCGCTTCAGCGATGCGATCGCCGATCGACGTGTCGCTGTTCGCCGAGATCGAGCCGACCTGTGCGATTTCCTTGTTCGTCGTGCACGGCTTGCTGATCTTCTTCAGCTCGTCGACAGCCGCTGCGACTGCCTTGTCGATGCCGCGCTTCAGGTCCATCGGGTTCATGCCCGATGCGACGTACTTCATGCCTTCGCGAACGATCGATTGCGCGAGGACGGTTGCCGTCGTCGTGCCGTCGCCTGCGTTGTCGCTGGTCTTGGAAGCAACTTCCTTGACCATTTGCGCGCCCATGTTCTGGAGCTTGTCCTTCAGCTCGATTTCCTTCGCGACCGACACACCGTCCTTGGTGACCGTCGGGCCGCCGAAGCTGCGCTCGAGCACCACGTTGCGGCCCTTCGGACCCAGCGTGACCTTGACTGCGTTGGCGAGAATGTTCACGCCTTCGACCATCTTCGAACGGGCGGAATCGCCGAATACGACGTCTTTAGCTGCCATCTTCTAACTCCTTGAATTCTTGGGAATATGTACCGTCGGTGGACGCTTACTTGGCGTTGACCACGGCCATGATGTCTTCTTCGCGCATGACCAGCAGTTCGTTGCCGTCGACCTTCACGGTCTGGCCTGCGTACTTGCCGAACAGGACGCGATCGCCGACCTTCACGTCGAGCGCGATCGGGGCGCCCTTGTCGTCACGCTTGCCCGGGCCGACGGCCAGGACTTCGCCCTGATCCGGCTTTTCAGCAGCGGCGTCGGGGATCACGATGCCCGAGGCGGTCTTGGTTTCCTGATCCAGGCGCTTGACGATCACGCGATCGTGCAAAGGACGAAGGTTCATATTCACTCCTCTCTTGACTGAGATTGAAGAACGCTTAGGGAATCTGCCCGGCTTATCGCCCGGCAGAGAATTGTTAGCACTCTCGTGCAGCGAGTGCTAATTATATGGACGGGTTTTGACAAATTCAAGAAGGGGGATTGACGGTTTTTTTCGGGCCGGCGAAGCCCGCTCGACCTCGAACGTTGCTCACCCGAACGTGAACCCGGGACAACCTCGACGAACCAGGAACCCCCCATATGTCCTGCAAAAACAATGGCTTGGACATAAACCCGGGCGACAGCCCGAGAAACCTGGAAGACGCCGCGCGCCACTTGCCCGATCCGTCCCCACCGGAAAACCACACGGCCACGATCCCTCAGGGATATCCCGCGTATCCGGGCAAACCCAGGCAAATTATATGGGGTACGAATACCCCACTGCGCCCGCGGGAAGGAGGCACCGCCCCGCATTCGTCCCCTCTAGACAAGAGAAGTTCATCATCTTGCTGCGCCATGGCTGGCGCACGGAATCGCACAGGACCCGGACGACCTGCCCGTCGACACGTCATGCATCGGATCCACGAAATCGCTGGCGCGAAACGGGCTGCCCGCGCGATAACCGCCGAGAGCAGCCCGGATCACCTTCACACAATTAGACGGACGAATTTCCCGGAATTGTCTAAACCAGCGCGGAAGCAGGGCTCTCGGCAATCGCACGCTGCGGGACCGGGCCGGGGGCCGCAAAATTCTCCGCCGTTGAAAAGTCGTCGACCATATCGAGCCGGTAGCCATGCGTATACACGGCACTCAATTGAAGCCCGTTTTCCGGACGAAGCGCCAATTTTTGTCGAAGTCGATAGATGTGCGTGTCGAGGCTCCGCGATGTTCCATCGAGCGCTCGCCCCCACGCCAGCGTCGACAAGGAATCCCGGGAAAGCACGCTCCCGATGTTGGTGAACAGGAAATTTGCCAGCGCAAATTCCTTTGCCGTCAAGTCGATGATCTTTCCGTGCACGGCGATTGTGCGCGCCAGCGGGTTCAACACATACGCTCCGACCTCGACCCTGCTGTCGGGTTTCTTGTTGCGGCCATTTCGACGCAACAGCGCGTTGACGCGAGCGGCCAACTCGATCTCGCGGAACGGCTTGCCGATGTACTCGTCGGCTCCTGCGTCCAGCGCGGCGGCAACATCTGCTTCAAGCGTTCTCGCGGCAAGGAACAAAACGACCGGTTCGTCTCCGACGTTGGCCCGAATCCAGTGCAGCAAATTCAGGCCGTTGGCATCTGGAATTCGCCAATCGAGCACAATGAGTTCGACCCTCTCCTTTTTCAGAAACTGAACAGCCCGCGTGCTATCGCACACCCGGAAAATTTCCTGACCCGACCCGCGCAGCGCCCTTTCAAGGGCCGACGCCTGATCGTGATCCCCTTCCACTAACAAGATACTCATAACACCCCCAGCCTTCGTCGACCCGAATGATTTTCATCGCACTCCAAATCGATCGCCTGAATACACAGGTCTGAACTTATGTCTTGTTTTTGATAATGCCGACCGATTGAAACCAACCTCGCCTCACCCCAACATCAACCTCAAAATCCAGCGATACACGACCTTGCAACCTTGCCCGTCATCAACTTCTCCAAGTACCCGCTGTTCCGTGCCCAACACCAAAGAGCGGCGTCGACGATGCGGATTGGCAGACCGTCGCGAGCCTGCCAGGCAAGCCGGCGCCTGGATTGCCATTTCATGCCGGCCTCGATAGCGAACGACGCGTCGAGCAAACTCATGGCCCGTCCTGGCTTGAAATGGCGCATCCACATACCATGCCACTCAAATGTTACTGACATATCAGTAGGATATCGAGACACCTGCCAGAGATCAAAGGGGGGTAAACCCGTTCCTTGACCTTGCCCTTTTTAAGTCTCGAGTTGAAAACAAGGGGGGACCTGACTAATATGTTAGTGATATTCTTCAGGCAAACACTTAGGCAAATGAACGGACTGACTGGCAGTACCCTGGCCGAACAAGCCCACGAGAAACTCGAGGAACTCATCGTCACGCTGGAGCTTGCACCCGGCAGCGTCTGGTCCGAGGCCTCTCTCGCAGAAAAGCTGAATACCGGGAGAACGCCGGTTCGCGAGGCCGCGCAACGACTGGCTGCGTCGCATCTCCTTCAGATCGTTCCGCGACACGGCATCATGATCACCGTCCCGAACATTCATGATCAGTTGCTCGTACTCGAAACGCGCCGTGAACTCCAACGCCTCATCGCGCAACGCGCTGCACGGCGGTCATTGCCGGAGGAGCGCGAACAGATCCGCGAAATCGCCCAAAAACTCGACGCGGCAGGCGAATCCCGAGACGTCGTCGCCTACTTGAGATGCGTCTATGCGCTCAATCAACTCATCGCGCAGTTTTCACGGAATCGGTTCGCCGCCGAGGCCATCGCGCCGTTACACGCCCTGTCGCGACGCTTTTACTTCATGTATCACAAGCAGCTGGATGATTTGCCGTCGGCGAGCCTGCAGCACACGAGAGTCGCGCGCGCAGTCGCTGCCGGTGACGAGCAGGAAGCCGGACGCTCATCCGATTTGATGATGGACTATATCGACGCATTCACGCGAGATTGCTTTACTCGCGACTTTGAACCGCATCACTCGCGAGTATCGGCCTGATCGTACTTTTCGGTTTCGATTCGCGATATCGAATCAAGGTTGCGGCCTGTCCTTTCATGCGTCACATGGCACGTTCGATCCCGCGCCTTCGATGAGTCGAGCCTGCGCCTATGCCCGGCAAATAATGCGCACGCTCGCTCGTAAGCATGCCGGTTTTGACGCAACGGCATCATCCCCTGAAGGCATCGCGTGGACACCCCGCCCATGTCGACCCGTCACGGAGTGCAACACTCGTCACGCCCTGCCAGGCCGCGGTCAAGTGGATTCCCCTGAACAACAACGCCCTCGCTTCACCCCGGAATTCCGCATCGTTCGATCAATCGATCCACCTGCTCCTCTCGAACGGGTTCGGAGATGTAGTATCCCTGGCAATCAATCTGCATCATTTCTCTCAGCCACTCGAACTGAGCCCTGGTTTCGACACCCTCCACGACGACGTTCTTCTTCAAGCGGCTCCCAAGCTCGACGAGCGCTTCGACCATCGCTCTCGATTCAGCACTTTCATGAACGTCGCGCATGAAGGATCGATCCAGCTTGAGTGTATCGACAGCCAGGCCATGCAATTTGGTCAACGACCAGCACCCCGAACCAAAATCATCGATCGCAACGCTCGCCCCAAGATCTCGAATCGATGACACGGCCGCGGCAAGTGCCTCTATCGGGCCAGGATCGATGGACTCCGTCAGTTCAATCTGAAAATTCGCGGCACGGACGGCGTAGGAATCCAGAACGAGCGCCAGTCTTCTTGCCATTCCCGGCCGCGTGACTTCATGAGCGGGCAAATTGACGGACAGAGACAATTCGTCATAGCCGAGCGCAGCCCAACCGGCGAGCACGCGCGCGGACTCCTCGACCACATAATCAGTGAATCGGCCTGTCAGATGCGAATCTTCGACGAGGTCAATGAACGCCGCCGGCATCAACACGCCGCGCTCCGGATGCTGCCAGCGTATCAATGACTCGAATCCGGACAACAATCCGGTCTGAAGGCGGAGCTTTGGCTGATAAACGAAAAAGAACTCCTTCCGCGCCAATCCACGCTCCGCGTCTTCGACAAGATCATCGGTATTGCAACGCACGGCCGCACCATCCACAGCGATCTCCAATGCACGCACTCGAAATTCCGGTGCCCGCCGATACGCCTTGCTCCCGCTCCGGGCTTTCAGTCGGCCGTGCGCGAACATGCAATTATTTCCACTGATACAGCATGCCGGCGCCGATCACCTTCTGACCGCCGCTGAAGCCGCCGTTGATCGACGCCTTCAGGTTGTCCGTGATGCGCGCCTGCATGTTGACCGCCATCGCCTTCTGGCCGAGGAAGGTCGACGTGCCCACACCCATCCCGAAGTTGGCGTCGCGATCGAGCTGCGGGATCGACGCCATCGCGCCGACGGCTGCGATACCCTGCTTCGCCATCTGGTCGGTCTGCTGCAGTTGCGAACCCAGCGAGTTGATCTGCGCCTGCTGGCCCGACAGTGCCGTCGACAACGTCGTCTGCACCTGCGTCAGCTGGTTCACGTTCACCGCGTCGGTGCCTTGCGTACCCGGCGCGACGTTCGTGATCTGGCGCTGCTGCGTGTCGCTGCCGACCGACACCACGTTCGAGCGACCGCCGTCGTTCGAATTCGCGCCGATTGCCACCGAGTTCGAGCCGGCAGTGACGGTTGGTTTGTCGGAGCCGGTGCCGTTCATGTCGGCGGCGACGCCGGCGGTGTTCGTCGTGTTCGTCGTCATCAACGTGGAAAGCTGACTCAACTGGTTGTTGATGTTCGTCACGCCAGTCGACAGCGAGGCCACGCTGTTGTTCGTCGTGCTCAGGCCGGTGGACAGGGAACTGAGACCGGCCGCCGTCGATGTCGACAGCGCGTTGATCGCGGTTGAGGTCGAGGTGGACAGCGCAGACACGTTGCTATTGGTCGAGCTCAGGCCCGTCGACAGCGAGTTGATACCCGTCGAAAGTGATGCGACGTTCGTTGCGGTCGACGTCGACAGGTTGTTGACCGCCTGGTTCGTCGCGTTCAACTGGCTGCCGTTGATCGCGTCCGTGCTGGTGGCCGAGACCTGGCCGGCAGCGACGTTCGTGATCTGGCGTTCCGCGCCCGGCGCACCGACGCTCAGAACGCCCACCGGACTGGTGCCGGCGACCGAGTACGTGACGCCGCCGACCGTGACGCTCGACACCGCGACCGCATTGCCGGTGACCGCGTTCGCACCGAGCGCGATCGAGTTGGCAACGTTCGCGGTGGCATTCGAACCGAGCGCGAGCGCGTTGGTGGCGCTGGCCGTCGCGCCCGAGCCGTAGGCCTGCGCGCCGATGGCGCTGGCCGTGGCCTGGTTGCCGAGTGCGATCGTATTGTCCGCGGTGGCCTGGCTCGAGTTGCCGAGTGCGAGCGCGCTGTTGCCGGTTGCCGTGCTCGCGTTGCCGAGCGCCACTGCGCCGGTACCGGTCGCCGTGTCGTTCGCACCCATCGCGACTGCGCCGGTACCGGTCGCGACGCTCGGGTCGCCGATCGCGACCGCGCCGTCGCCGCTCGCGGTATTGCCGGAGCCGATCGACACGGCCTTGCCACCTGTTGCCGATGCGCTTTGACCGATCGCGACCGAGCCGTCCGATTGTGCGTTCGAGCCGTAGCCGACCGCGACGCTGCTTGCGCCCGCGGCAGTTGCGGCTACGCCGGCGGCCAGCGAGTAGAGACCGGTCGCCCCGCTGTTGGCGTAGTTCGAGGATTGCGTACCGCCGTCGTTGACGCTGTAGTAGTGCGTTTTCGCGGCTTCGATCGCGGTTGAGGTCGACGTGGACAGCGACGTCATCGAACTGTTGGTCGAACTGAGGCCCGTGGACAAGGAGCCGATACCGGTCGACGTCGAGGTGGACAGCGACAGGATCGTGCTGTTCGTGCTGCTCAGGCCGGTGGACAGGGAACCGATGCTGGTCGAGGTCGACGTGGACAGTGAGGAGATCGAGCTGTTCGCCGACGACAAGCCGGTCGACGTCGAAGTCGACAGCGACGTGATCGAGCTGTTCGCGGACGACAGACCCGTCGAAGTCGACGTGGACAGCGAGGAGATCGAGCTGTTGGCCGACGACAAGCCAGTTGACGTCGAAGTCGACAGCGACGACACCGTGCTGTCGGTTGAGCTCAGGCCAGTCGACAACGAGCTGATCCCCGTCGAAGTCGAGGTGGACAACGACGTGATCGAGCTGTTCGCCGACGACAAGCCGGTCGACGTCGAAGTCGACAACGACGACACCGTGCTATCCGTCGAGCTCAGGCCCGTCGACAACGAGTTGATGCCCGTCGAGGTCGACGTGGACAACGAAGAAATCGAGCTATTCGCCGACGACAAACCCGTCGAGGTCGAGGTGGACAGCGAAGAAATCGAGCTGTTGGCCGACGACAAGCCCGTCGACGTCGAGGTCGACAGCGACGACACCGAGCTATCCGTCGAGCTCAGGCCAGTCGACAACGAGCTGATCCCCGTCGAAGTCGAGGTGGACAACGACGTGATCGAGCTATTCGCCGACGACAAGCCGGTCGACGTCGAAGTCGACAACGACGACACCGTGCTGTCGGTCGAGCTCAGGCCGGTCGACAGCGAACCGATGCTGGTCGAGGTCGATGTGGACAGCGAGGAGATCGAACTGTTGGCAGACGAGAGGCCGGTCGAGGTCGAGGTCGACAGGGACGTGATCGAGCTGTTCGCGGACGAGAGACCCGTCGAGGTCGACGTGGACAGAGAGGAAATCGAGCTATTGGCCGACGACAGACCGGTCGACGTCGAAGTCGACAGCGACGACACCGTGCTATCCGTCGAGCTCAGGCCCGTCGACAACGAGCTGATGCCCGTCGAAGTCGAGGTGGACAACGACGTGATCGAGCTATTCGCCGACGACAGACCGGTCGACGTCGAAGTCGACAACGACGACACCGAGCTATCCGTCGAGCTCAGGCCAGTCGACAACGAGTTGATGCCCGTCGAGGTCGACGTGGACAACGAAGAAATCGAGCTATTCGCCGACGACAAACCCGTCGACGTCGAGGTCGACAGCGAAGAAATCGAGCTGTTGGCCGACGACAAGCCGGTCGACGTCGAAGTCGACAGCGACGACACCGTGCTATCCGTCGAGCTCAGGCCCGTCGACAACGAGCTGATGCCCGTCGAAGTCGAGGTGGACAACGACGTGATCGAGCTATTCGCCGACGACAGACCGGTCGACGTCGAAGTCGACAACGACGACACCGAGCTATCCGTCGAGCTCAGGCCGGTCGACAACGAGCCGATGCCCGTCGAGGTCGACGTGGACAGCGAAGAAATCGAGCTGTTCGCCGACGACAGGCCGGTCGACGTCGAGGTCGACAGCGACGACACCGTGCTATCCGTCGAGCTCAGGCCGGTCGACAGTGAGCTGATGCCCGTCGAGGTCGACGTGGACAGCGAAGAAATCGAGCTGTTGGCCGACGACAAACCGGTCGACGTCGAAGTCGACAGCGACGACACCGTGCTATCCGTCGAGCTCAGGCCGGTCGACAACGACGAAATGGCGCTGGTCGCAGTACCAACCTGTTGTGCAACCGAATAAAGCTGGCTGCCGTTGACCGCGTCGGTACTGGTCTGCGTCACCTGGCCGGCGGCAACGTTGGTGATTTGTCGCTCGTTGCCCGCGCTGCCGACACTTACGGTGCCGACCGGTGCGGTGCCTGTGAATCCACCGAACGTGACGCCGTTGACGGTCGCTCTGCTCGTGGGATTGGCGGCAGCGGTCTGCGAGTTGGCGCCGAGCGCGACGGAATTGTTGGTGCCGGCGACGGCGCCGCTACCGATGGCGACGGCGTCGGTGCCGGTCGCGGTGCTGTCGGTGCCGGTCGAGTTCGCGTGGAAGTACTTGATGCCCTGGCTGTTGATATTGTCGATCGCAGAGCCGACGCTGTTGGCCGTGGTGGTCGTGCCATTTGCGTTGTACGTGGTGTAGGAGGGGGCAGAAATCGTGCCGGTGGCCGGGTTGTAGGCCGCACCACCGCCGAGTGCCGTGGCGGTGCTATTGCCGAGGTTGTTGGTCGTGGCGGTGACCGTGCTCAGGCCGGTCGACAGTGAGCCGATCGAGCTCGTGGCCGTCGACAAGCCGGTCGACGTCGAAGTCGACAGCGACAGAACCGAACTGTTTGCCGAGCTGATGCCGGTGGACAGCGAGTTGATGCCGGTCGAGGTCGACGTGGACAGCGAAGAAATCGAGCTGGTGGCCGACGACAGACCGGTCGACGTCGAGGTCGACAGCGACGTGATCGAGCTGTTCGCGGACGAGAGACCCGTTGAAGTGGAAGTCGACAGCGACGACACCGAGCTATCCGTCGAGCTCAGGCCCGTCGACAACGAACTGATGCCCGTCGAGGTCGACGTGGACAACGAAGAGATCGAGCTGTTCGCCGACGAAAGACCGGTCGACGTCGAGGTCGACAGCGACGTGATCGAGCTATTCGCGGACGACAGACCCGTCGACGTCGAGGTGGACAGCGAAGAAATCGAGCTGTTCGCCGACGAAAGACCGGTCGACGTCGAGGTCGACAGTGACGTGATCGAGCTGTTCGCGGACGACAGACCCGTCGACGTCGAAGTCGACAACGACGACACCGAGCTATCCGTCGAGCTCAGGCCCGTCGACAACGAGCTGATACCCGTCGAGGTCGACGTGGACAGCGAAGAAATTGAGCTGGTGGCCGACGACAGACCGGTCGACGTCGAGGTCGACAGCGACGTGATCGAACTGTTCGCGGACGACAGACCCGTCGACGTTGAGGTGGACAGCGAAGAAATCGAGCTGGTGGCCGACGACAAGCCGGTCGACGTGGAAGTCGACAGCGACGACACCGAGCTATTGGTCGAGCTCAGGCCGGTCGACAACGAGCTGATACCCGTCGAAGTCGAGGTCGACAGCGAGGTAATCGAGCTATTCGCCGACGACAAACCGGTCGACGTCGAAGTCGACAGCGACGACACCGAGCTATCCGTCGAGCTCAGCCCGGTCGACAACGAGCTGATGCCCGTCGAGGTCGACGTGGACAACGAGGAGATCGAGCTGTTCGCCGACGACAGACCCGTCGACGTCGAAGTCGACAGCGACGTGATCGAACTATTCGCCGACGACAGACCCGTCGACGTCGAGGTCGACAGCGACGTGATCGAGCTGTTCGCAGATGACAAGCCGGTCGACGTGGAAGTCGATAGCGACGACACCGAGCTATTGGTCGAGCTCAGGCCGGTCGACAACGAGTTTATGCCCGTCGAGGTCGACGTGGACAACGAGGAGATCGAGCTGTTCGCCGACGACAGACCCGTCGACGTCGAGGTCGACAGCGACGTGATCGAACTATTCGCCGACGACAGGCCCGTCGAAGTCGAAGTGGACAGCGAAGAAATCGAGCTGTTCGCCGACGACAAGCCGGTCGACGTCGAAGTCGACAGCGACGACACCGAGCTATTGGTCGAGCTCAGCCCGGTCGACAACGAGCTGATACCCGTCGAGGTCGAGGTGGACAGCGAAGAAATCGAGCTGTTCGCCGACGACAAACCGGTCGAGGTCGACGTCGACAGCGAGCCGATCGAGCTGCTGGCCGACGAGAGACCGGTCGACGTAGACGTCGACAACGACGTAATCGAGCTAACAGCCGACGACAGGCCCGTCGACGTCGACGTGGACAACGACGTCAATTGGGAAAAGTTCACCGCATCGGTCGGATTCGTACCCGGCGCCAAATTCGTGATCTTGTTGTTGTTCAGCGACGTCGTGTTTTTCAGGTTAATAGTGCCGCTCGTACCAGCGTTCAGCGTTATGCCGCTTGGGCCGTACAGTGTAATCGCGCCCGCGGCATTACTTCCGGTCGCCCCGACCAACATGTAGGCATTAGTGCCAGTTACACCGCCGTTAGCACTCGGATTCTCCGAGATGACTACCCCCGTGCCTCCGCTTGCGCAGGCCCCCTCACCGTTGACAGCGTTAACGCTCGTTACACTAATGTTCGAGCCGCTAATAGACGCCGTGGACGAAGGAGTGCCATTACAGTTCTCAATCGCACCCGCCCATGCCTCGTTGGGCAACACGCCCACGGTCAAGATTCCTGCCACAGCCAGAAATCCCAACACGCCATGCGCAAGCCGCATCGTCGGCACACGGCATACGCTCTGGCCAGGCGAATTCACACTTCCCTGCTCGCAAACGCTCTTGGAAGCCTTACCGCGCGCGTTCGTCAGCTCGGACGCTGCCACCCACACACCCAGCGCCTCATTCCATATGCTTCGATAAATTTTATTCATGGTAATTAGGTACCCGATATTACTTTTTAGAATTTGACGCTCTCGCCGATCATCGGATTGGCATGCTTCGCGTCAACGGCTCTCGTGGTTCGTGGGGTGGAGCGTCACCATCCATATTTCAAGTGTCGCCACACGATCTCGAACTTTTTGGCCTGGTGCTTTTTCCACACTTATAGTCAGGAAAACTTATTAATTGACATCGACTGGCTTCCCGCCGCTTCGTCATTGCCGTGATCGATCGCGATCACGGTTGGACTCTCATCATCCTCCGCGAGCAGATCGCCAATGAAGCGGACGACGTTGAGGCCGATGATGTTGTGCGTACATGAGTGACACGGATCAATGCGTTCGCGCCGTGGTCTGGAGCGCCAGGAACAATGCGTCGGTAGTTCCTACGGTTCGATTTCTTGACGCAACCTCCCGAGAACCAGCTACGACGATCCGCAAAGGCCGGTCTCGTGGAGATGGAGCCGGCGAATCGGGACGTCATGCAAAGCCCGCTATAGCTTGTCGAGACTTATCTGCTCCGCGACAAATACCCGCTGGTCACGTTCTGTGTGCAACATCCTGTTGTGTTTGACCATAAAGCCCTCCCTGTTGAGCGCTACGCTCGGCTTATCGAAATGCCTGGACCGCAACAGATCGAAGTCAACTGAGAAGGGCCAAGCGACCTGCTCACTCGTCGACGTTTCGATCGAGGCCGTACGCACGGCCACGGCGATCATCTCGCTCCTCAAAGCATGCGGCCCAATAGCAACCCGACTGACCGCTCATGCCGAATTTCACGACAACAGATACCGGATGCAGCTTGTCGACCGTCAGCATCAACAGATGCCGCTGCCCGTATCCCCTGATACAGGCTATCGACAGCGTTACAGAGTCCGACTGCCAATTTCGCAAGCCACGGAAACGCCTCGGCACACCAAACACCGGACCTTCACTTCAATGCAAAGATCAAATGCCTCAATCCTCACGCTCGAAATTGGATATCTCAAACTGCTTGCGATCTTTATCGCGAATCCATTCGGGCGCGCGACCCACCCCTGACCACGTTGCTCCGCTAACGGGATCGAAATAGCGGGGGCGCCGTTTGGTCGCACGACGCAGGACATCGACCGCGAAAATATCCTCAGGAGAAAAACCAAACTCGCGGACGCAATATCTGATCTCCAGCAAAATTTCCTCCGCAGCCGCTCGCCGCTCCTCGGCAATCCGCGACTCCAGCTTCGCCCGTCTCTCCAAATACCGCCGATACGACTCCAGGTTACGCATTTAGATAATCACGTCTCGCCATTCTTGGAAATAGACTCTGATCGAGACGGCAATCTGGTAACCGCTCGCCACTCGCCTGTCCATCGCTATCAGCCGCAAAATATTTCCGGATGCTTCAACGCCATCAATGGCGAATGACCCACATCTATTTCGTCATACAAACCATTCAGACGGCAAATTCGCCTGAAAGGCAATCGCACCCGCTTCATCAATCCACATGAAGCATGCTATATGGAGGGCAAATTGAAATTGACAACATTTGTCACGAATCAATCACGCCCTAGAATTTATTCCGTTCATAAAAGTTGACAAAAAAACAGCCAAAAAATGCCACTCTATTTCGCAAATCAGTCATGCCATCCAGGCGCACGAGGCCCAGGCATATTGTTTCAATTTACTTTCAGTTAAATCCGGCCACCAAACCACCCCATGCACGAGGGTATTCCCGGATTTAAACGACACGATAAAAATGGTGCCAATGAAGATTCTTGCCGTTGACGACGAGCCAGCACAGGCGGCGTTCATCCGCGATTCCCTGATCGCCGAAGGGTTCGATGTCCGAGGCGCCACACGGGGTGCGGAAGCCATACGCCTCCTCGAAACCGACAACTTCAATCTGGTTGTGCTCGACTGGAACCTGCCGGATATTTCCGGACTGGAAGTCCTCGCCTGGATTCGTGCGCGAGTGGGCAGAGATCTCCCCGTGCTGTTCCTGACGAATCGAGTGCGCGAGGAGCAGCTTGTCATTGCGCTCGATGCAGGTGCCGACGACTATATGGTCAAGCCCGTTCGTCGCCATGAACTGATCGCAAGAGTACGCGCGCTCCTGCGGCGTGCCTATCCAGTGAACGCAACGCCAACATCGATCAACATTGGGCGTTATCGTCTGGACCTCGTGACCGAAACCGCGTTCCTGAGCGATGAGCCGATCAAACTGACATCGAGAGAATTCAACGTCGCCGTCGCCCTGTTTCAAAACTGTGGCCGCGCGATGCCAAGAGAAGCATTGATCAAGTCGATATGGGGCCGCCATAGCGACCATATTTCTCGAACGCTCGATACGCATATCTATCGTGTGCGATCGAAGTTGCGAATCGGCCCCGAAAACGGTGTTCGACTTCGCGCTGTCTACAATCACGGTTATCGGCTGGAGTTGCTCGATCCCAACCTCACGCACGATGCAGAATAGCGGCTGCCGTTACCCGCGCCAAAGACAACCTACGTGACCGAGGGGCTGTCAAGCTGCGTTCCTGCCGGGTGAACACCGAGGGCTTGCAGTCAGGAAATGGTGTCACCCTGACCGCTGCGCAAACCATGTGCTGGTTGCACGATACGGCAGCCGGCATCGTTGATCGAAGCGCCGTTGCCGATGGTTACCCTCTCAGCGGGTACCGCCAATTTCCAGGCGAACGCCGTGACGCTCAGAATTCGATACAGGGAATGTTGCATTTTTCAACCTCACATCGGAACGTCGCTTCTGGCATCGGTACGATCGTGACCGGCACGGGGGACTGCACGAACCGCCGTTACCGAGCCTGCTCGCGCGGCGGCCTGGTCACCGGCTTCGTCGAACCTTGAATCAGTCGAGCCGCAAGGGGCATGAGCTCACCATGTTTGGGGCGATCGGCTAGCCAGGCCACGCAGACGGCCAGCGCAATCGCGCTCCCCCACAATGTCAACAGGACACGCATCCTCACCTCACCTTCACCGGTTTGGCCGCGACCTGCGTGATTTTCGCCCGCGGTTTCGGTGCCGTTTCGAGGACAACCACCAGCGTCACGACAAGCCCGCAGATCAGAAGTCCGCACATTCCGAGCATTGCCTTATTCATTTCTGCGCCTCCCCCTGCATCGTTTGAACGAATGCGCCAATCGAGCCGCACGGGCGACCGTGCATGGACGCTCGAATCACACCCGAAAGGCTCGACGCGATTCGATCGCCCGATGGCCGGCCACGGAATGCGTCCTGGTGACGGTCGCGACGCTCTTGATGCCGTGGATCGCGATGAAGTTGCCGTTGGCATGACGAGGCGCATCGGTCGTTGGCTATCTCGAGTCGCGACGGCAAACCGAGCCTTTCGACGATCCCCGAACGCATCTGCGGCGATCTCACTTGTTGCCTGTAAAGAGGTTCTTCGTTGATCTTCGGGGAATAGGTCAGCTTCAATTTCTTGCCACCCAAACTATCAGGAATGCAGAGTAATATTCCAAGAACCCGACTTCACCCAAGATACCGAAGCATCATCAGATTGGAGTGGACTCTCGACGATTCACGCGTTCGCGTCGCCCGGCACGGTCGCCTGCCCCCCCCCCGAAAACCGCCCGCTGGAATGGCACGAGAGACGGTTCCGCTTGCTCCACTTGGTCGACTAGTCGCGCCGATGCGCCCTCTCGGCCGAGAAAGCCGTAGCGTTGAACTCCAGTTCGGACAAGACGCGCTCGATTACCTCGGACCAATTTCCGCGCGTGGTTTGGGTAAAGATTCGCATGCCGGGATACCACGGACTATCTTCACGATTGCGCAACCAGCGCCAGCACCCCGAGTATCGGTTCAGTAACCAAACGCGCTTACCCATGGCTGCCGCAAGATGAGCGACCGCAGTGTCGACTGAAATGACAAGATCCAGTGTGTCGATGAGGGCCGCGGTATCGGCAAAATCCCTCACCTCGTGCATCCAGTCGACTACATGCGGGTACTTCTCGTGGGGCAACGCTTTCGAAATGTCTTCTGCCTTCTGCAGACTGATCCAGTGCGCACCAGGCCACGCGAGCAATGGCGCCATCGTCTCCAGGTTGATACTGCGCCGTCGATCTTCGGGCATGGCCAAATGCCCTCCCGCCCAGACCACCCCGATGCGAGGCAAAGTCCCTGGTAACAAGGTTGCCACTTTCGATGACCATTTTCGCGATCGTCGCCGATCAGCGTGCAAATATGGCAAGTTGACGGGAATGTTGTCTACTCGCGTTCCGAAGGCCATGGGCATCGACAGGAGCGGGCAATACCAGTCCCATCGAAGCGCGTTGAATGGCTTGTCTTCGAGCAGCGTCAGATTCGGCCACCGGGAGCAGAATGAATCGGTCAGCAACCGGCGCAGCGGTTTCGGGCATATGAATCCAACTGCCGTGAAATGTCCGAGGGCCATTTCGAGATATCTGCAAAATTGCAGCGTATCGCCAAAGCCCTGCTCGGCAAAAACGAGCAGGCGGTTTTCCCCTGGCGGTAGCGCTTGCCCCAGCCATCGACGGATCGAAATAGCAGGAGGCTTGATCCCTGAAGGCGAATCGCCCTCTCGAATGGTTGCCCATCGGTGTTCGAAATGTGGCCACGCTTCCCCATAGTCGCCGGCGCAAAGCAATGCATATCCGAGATTGGCGTGAGCTACGAGATGGTTTGGATTCAACTTGATTGCTTGACGATACGCATTGATCGCCAGATCGATTTTTCCTAACTGGTAGAAACTCACGCCCAGATTGCTATGAGCATCCGGACGCGCTGGATAACGTTCGATCATGCGTCGGCAAATATCACGGGCGTCTTCCGGCTTGTCATCCAGATCCAAGGCCATAAACAAGTTATACAGCAGCTTCGAAGTGTCCAGATCCGGCTGATGATCTTCGGCAAACGCCAGACCGCTTCGCGCGCTTGCTGCCGCCTGAGGAAACGCGTTCAATCGGACTTGCGTCACGCTCAGGCTGTTGTAGAAAGTGGCATCAGGAGACACATCAATAGCCCGTGTGAACCAGTCCTCGGCCTCCTCAACGTCATTCAACGACAGAGCGATCAGCCCTCTCAGATGCAGGACATCACCGCTCGACGGGTACTCCTTCAGAACGTCTTCGACCAGCCGAAGAGCAAGTTCAGGCTGGCCAGCGTTATAAGCCTCGATGGCCTTGTCATAGCACAACTGGATATCTTCAAGATTCGATTCCACGGCAACCCCGATCAGCAGTCCAAAGCAGTGAACGTTCCGCAGCGCAGCTCGGACCCGGAAGATGGACGCTGGATATCCATTACCGCCTCAATGCCGATTTGCCAACGTTGCATGGGGCGCGCGTCGGAAACCGGGAATTTCCTGGGGCCCTTCCAACGTCGACGTGTCGGTTTGAAAATTCAACCAGACCTCGATCCGTCGTTGAACAGACTCGATCCAGCGATCGGTCGTAACCGGATGCCGTCCGAAAGCATCCTGCCCCGCAAAAACCCTCGATCAGAAAAAAGCCAAGCGTGAGCTTGGCGTCAAATCCGAGGGGAAGTGCTCCAGTTACGGAGCAACAACGATGGTACGCGTCGTCACACGACGAGATTTGAACGATTGTCACATTCAGAAAGAGGGAGGCATTTGCGGCCTTCGGCGATCACCGTCACCGGCCTGCGATAACCGGCCATTCAAAATCATGCGAACCATCGACTCAACGACGGAAGCGTGCCTCGTCCGGAAGCCTTGCTTCGACAACAGGGCCGTCCGAATCTGAACGAGCCTCGACGTCAGCCGCCGGAACCCGCACGAATACGACAAATAATCCCTTAACAACGCAAACCCTGAGGAGCGCCCGCGGGCCAACCTGGCAGGCCCGCGCGGCCCAGAAATCTCATCCAGCCCCGTTGGGACACCGGGAAAGCACGGAGTTCCTGCGATCGACGCCATCACACAAAAACTTCCGTAACGGCACCGCTTCCGTCCGCTGCCCCCCCTCTGGCACCAGCCGAATACCTCGCGCGCCCCACCGCGCAGATCCATCGACTCGCATCCAAGCATTCATTTTCATTACGCCGATATTTACGGTTTACCTCTGCACTAAACACGCCAAACGCCCTGTCCGTAAGCCCCTGGATTACATTCGGTAATTTAATGCGAATCATTCTCGTTTACATTGACTTTCCCATTTGACACTCCTACGATGCGCCGCGTTGCGCTTCGCTTCGTGCCCTGGCCAATCGGAGCCGAGCGTCCGGACAGCGATCGACAAGCAGGACTCCACACTAATTAAAACCAGGGATTTGATATGAAGTTTGCGTCGTTCCAGGGAGACAGCGTCCGTGCCCGGATGCGCCCCGCCGCCTGCGCGGCCATCCTCGCATGCGCGTCGTTCGCGAGCGGCGCCGCTTTCGCCGACGTGCCCGTCGACGCACAACCCGAAGCACCCGAGGCCGACCTCTCGATCCAGGCGAAGCCGACCAACATGTGGACCGGCATCTGGACGCGCCAGAGCCTGCTCGGCGACATGGGCGGCATCCGCCCGTGGCTCGGCAAGTACGGCGCGACGCTGCAGATCACCGAAACCAGCGAATACCTCGCGAACCTGCGCGGCGGCCTGAACCGCGGCGGCGCGTACGACGGATTGACGACGGCCACGTTGACGGTCGACACGCAGAAGGCGATCGGCCTGGCCGGCGGCACGTTCAACGTCAGCGCGCTGCAGATCCACGGCACCAACCTGAGCGCGCGGAACCTCGGCACGCTCAACACCGCGAGCGGCATCGAGGCGCAGGGCACGACGCGCCTGTGGGAGCTGTGGTACCAGCAGTCGTTCCTCGACAAGCGCGTCGACGTGAAGATCGGCCAGCAGAGCCTGGACCAGGAATTCATGGTCAGCACGTATGCGAACACGTTCGTCAACACGATGTTCGGCTGGCCCGCACTGCCGTCGTACGACCTGCCCAACGGCGGCCCCGCGTATCCGCTCGCGGGCCTCGGCGTGCGCGTGCGCGCGCAGATCACGCCGAAGCTCACCGCGCTCGCGGGCGTGTTCGACGGCGACCCGCTCGGCAACAACCCGAACAACCTCAGCGGCACCAGCTTCAACCTGCACAACGGCACGCTCTATATCGGCGAGCTGCAGTACGCGCTGAACCAGCCGTCCGACGGCGAAATGGACACCGGCCGCTCGAACGGGCTGCCGGGCACCTACAAGATCGGCGTCTGGTATCACAACGGCCGCTTCGCGGACCAGAACGTGGGCACCGACGGACTGTCGCTCTCCGATCCCACGTCGAACGGCAACGCGCAGCTGCGCCACGGCGACTACAGCTTCTACGCGGTGGCCGACCAGATGATCTGGCGCCCCGACCCGACCGGCCCGCGCAGCCTCGGCGTGTTCGCGCGCGTGATGGGCGCGCCGGGCGACCGCAACCTGGTGAGCTTCTCGGCCAATGCGGGGATCGTGCTGAAGGCGCCGTTCGAAGGCCGCGACAACGACAGCGTCGGCCTCGGCGTCACGTACATCCAAGTCGGCAACCACGTGACCGACCTCGACCAGGCCGCGCGGACGTTCGCGACCGGCCCGTACGGCGTGCGCACCCGCGAGACGACGCTCGAAGCGACCTACCAGTACCAGGTGAACCCGTGGTGGATCGTCCAGGCCGACGCGCAGTACACGTTCAACGCGGGCGCCGGCCAGAACCCGAGCGACGCGACGCAGCCGCTGCGCAACACGTTCGTGCTCGGCGCGCGTACGACGATCACGTTCTGAGCGACGCGCCCACGCGACCCGTTTTTCGTGCGCCGCCCGGACGGCGCGCCCTCCAGGAGATTCAAATGATTCAATCCGCCCCGCTTCGCCGCCTCGCGACGGGCGCACTGGCCGCCGCCGCACTGACGGCCGCCGCCGGCGCACTCGCCGAGCCGCAAGGTTTCCTCGAGACGCTGCATCGCCACACCACGCTCGTCAACACGGTGCCCGACAACGGCGACCAGAACCCGTACGCGATCGCGGTCGCGCCGGTGTCGGCCGGGACGATCCAGGCGGGCGACGTGCTCGTCGACAACTTCAACAACGCGGCGAACCTGCAAGGTACCGGCAGCACGATCGTCGACTACCGCCCGTCGACGAAGCAGCTGAGCCTGTTCGCATCGATCCCGCGCGACCTGAAGGCGTGCCCGGGCGGCATCGGCCTGTCGACGGCGATGACGATGCTCAAATCCGGCTGGGTGATCGTCGGCAGCACGCCGAGCAACGACGGCACGACGAACACCAAGGGGGCCGGCTGCCTGATCGTGCTCGATCCCCAGGGCAAGATCGCATCGACGTGGTCGACCCCGAACATCAACGACCCGTGGGGCAACATGGCCGTGGTCGACCGCAGCGACAGCGCGACGCTGTTCGTCAGCATGGCCGGCTTCGGCGTCGGCCGCGCGGACGGCAACCCGCCCGTCTACAAGCAGGCGACCGTGCTGCGCCTCGATCTCGACGTGCCGGCGGGCAAGCCGCCCGTGATCAAGCAGGAAACGGTCGTCGCGAGCGGCCTCGGCGCGCAGGCCGACAAGGGCGTGTTCCTGGTCGGCCCGACCGGCCTCGCGTTGTCCGGCGACCAGAAGAAGCTGTACGTGTCGGACGCGATCGGCAACCGGATCGTCGAAATCGACGATCCGCTCACGCGCGACACCAGCGCGGGCGTCGGCCGCCAGGTCACCGCCGACGGTTTCCTGCGCCGCCCGCTCGCGCTCGCGACCGCACCGAACGGCCACCTGCTCGCGACCAACGCGCAGAACGGCCAGGTCGTCGAGATCGACCCAGTCGCCGGCAAGCAGCTCTACGCGCGCTGGATCAACACCGACAAGGCGCAGTCGCCCCCCGGCAACGGCAACCTGTTCGGCATCGCGATGACGCCCGAGGGCGACGGCTTCTACTACGTCGCGGACGACGTCAACACGCTGTTGCTCGCGAAGTAACGGAACGAACCATGGCAGACGATCACAACCAGCCGCCCCGCCCCGCACGGCGCGGCTTCCTGAAGGCGGGCGGCGCCGCGGTGGCCGCCGGCCTCGCGGCGGCGTCGATGCCGGCCGCGAAGGCGGCGGATGCCCCCGCCGCCGCACCGGCCCCCGCGCACGACGGCGTCGAGCCGTTCTACGGCCAGCACCAGAGCGGCATCGCGACGCCGCAGCAGCGCCACGCGTATTTCGCGGCGCTCGACCTGACGACGACGCAGCGCGCGGACGTCATCGCGCTGCTGAAGACCTGGACCGACGCCGCCGCGCGGATGACGCGCGGCGACACCGCGCAACCGCTCGCTGCGACGGGCGGCGACGAAGTCGCGCCGGCCGACGGGGGCGACGCGCTCGGCCTCGGCCCCGCGCGCCTGACCATCACGTTCGGCTTCGGGCCCGGCCTGTTCGCGCTCGCGGGCAAGGACCGCTACGGCCTCGCGAAGCAACGCCCCGCCGCGCTCGTCGACCTGCCGCGTTTCAACGGCGACCAGTTGCTGCCCGAGAAAACCGGCGGCGACCTGTTCATCCAGGCATGCGCGGACGACGCGCAGGTCGCGTTCCACGCCGTGCGCCAGCTCGTGCGGCTCGGCGCGAAAGCGACGCAGATGCGCTGGGGCCAGGCCGGCTTCACGTCGGGCAAGCCCGGCGAGACGCCGCGCAACCTGATGGGCTTCAAGGACGGCACGATGAATCCGCCGATGTCCGATCCGGCCGCGATGAACGAATTCGTGTGGGCCGGCAGCGAAGGCCCGGCATGGATGAACGGCGGCACCTACACGGTCGTGCGCCGGATCCGCATCACGCTCGAACACTGGGACAACACGGAGCTCGGCTTCCAGGAACAGGTGGTCGGCCGCCACAAATACAGCGGCGCGCCGCTCGGCCAGAAGGACGAGTTCGAGGCGCTCGACCTCGACGCGGCCGACAAGGACGGCAACCCGGTGATCCCCGACAACTCGCACGCGCGACTCGCATCGCCGCAGGTCAACAACGGCGCGCAGATCCTGCGCCGCGCGTACTCGTACAACGACAGCACGAGCTTCTACATCGAACGCTGGCCGCCGTGGCGCCAGCAGACCGAGTACGACGCGGGGCTGATGTTCGTCGCGCACCAGCGCGACCCGCGCAAGGGCTTCATTCCGATCAACGAGAAGCTCTCGAAGCTGGACATCATGAACCAGTTCACCACGCACGTCGGCAGCGCGATCTTCGCGTGCCCGCCGGGCGCGCAACCCGGTTCGTACATCGGCGCCGCGCTGTTCGACGCATGACGTCGCGCCGCGCAAGCCAACGCACACCTTTCCGGCCCGGCCGGATGCAACCTGCTGAAAACGACATGATCACTTCACCCGTTAGCCGCCCGCTGCGGCACCTGATTTCCGCGGCGGCCGCCGCGCTGATGCTGACCGGCGCGCTGCACGCCACCCGCACGCATGCCGCGACGCTCACGCTGTACAACGCGCAGCACGAGCAAGTCGTGAACCAGCTCGTCAAGGACTTCGAAGCGCAGAGCGGCATCACCGTGAAGGTGCGCTCGGGCGAGGGCCCCGCGCTCGCCGCGCAGATCGCCGCGGAAGGCGACCGCACGCCGGCCGACGTGTACTTCACCGAAAACTCGCCGGAGCTCGTGCTGCTCGACCGCAAGGGCCTGTTCGCGAAGACCGACGGCGCCACGCTGCAGTCGGTGCCCGCGCGCTTCAACCCGGCCGACGGCAACTGGGTCGGCGTGCTCGCGCGCGAGAACGTGCTCGTCTACAACACCGCGAAAATCCAGCCGCAGCAGTTGCCCGCGTCGCTGCTCGATCTCGCGAAGCCCGAATGGAAGGGCAAGGTCGGCGTCGCGCCGAGCGACGCGGACTTCCTGCCGCTCGTGAGCGCGGTGCTCGCGCTGCACGGCGAGGCCGCGACGCTGCAATGGCTGAAGGGCCTGAAGGCCAACGCGCAGATCTTCGACGACGACGAAGGCGTGACGGCGGCCGTCAACCGCGGCGGCGTGCTGACCGGCATCGTCAACAACTACTACTGGGACCGCCTGCACGCCGAACTCGGCGACAAGTCGACGCGCAGCGCGATCCACCACTTCGGCCACGGCGACGTCGGCGGTGCCGTCAACGTGTCCGGCGCCGCGGTGCTGAAAGCGTCGAAGCACCAGCCGGAAGCGCAGAAGTTCGTCGCGTATCTCGTCAGCGAGCGTGCGCAGAAGCTGATGGCGGGCGGCCATGTCAGCTTCGAGTATCCGCTGCATCCGGGCGTCGCCCCCGATCCGATCCTGAAACCGTTCAACGAACTGAGCCCGCCGGCGCTGACGTTCGAACAGCTCGGCGACGACAGCCAGGCCGGCAAGCTGCTGCGTCAGGCCGGCCTCCTCTGAGCATGAGCGACGCCGTGTCCCGCACGGCGCGCACCGCGCGCGACGGCGAGCGCACCGCGACCCGGCGGCGCCCGTCGCGCGCGCTCGTCGCCGCGGCCGCGTGCGGGCCGCTCGCGATCCTGTTGCCGCTCGGCTTCACGCTGTACCGCGCGGCCACCTTCGGCGTCGACGATGCGATCGAGCTGCTGTGGCGCCCGCTCGTCGGCGAGTTGCTCGTCAACACGCTGTCGATCACGCTCGCCGCGACCCTCGCATGCACGCTGCTCGGCACGGCGCTCGCGTGGTTCATCGAGCGCACCGACCTGCCGGCCCGGCCGCTGTGGACCGCGCTGGCGGCCGCGCCGCTCGCGGTGCCGCCGTTCATCACGAGCTATGCGTGGGTGTCGCTGAGCCTCGACCTGCAGGATTTCCTCGGCGCGCTGATCGTGCTGACCTCCGCGTATTTCCCGCTCGTCTACCTGCCGGTGGCCGCCGCGCTGCGCGAGCTCGACCCCGCGCTGGAGGAAAGCGCGCGCACGCTCGGCTGCTCGCCGTGGCATACCTTCTTCCGCGTCGTGCTGCCGCAGCTGCGCCCCGCGCTGTGCGGCGGGATGCTGCTCGTCGCGCTCGGCGTGCTGTCCGAGTTCGGCGCATTCCAGTTGCTGCGCTTTCGCACGTTCACGACCGAGATCTATGCGGAATACCGCACCGCGTTCGACGGCGGCGGCGCATCGCTGCTCGGCTGCGTGCTGATCGCGCTGTGCCTGCTGTGCCTCACGATCGAGGCGCGCGCACGCGGCCATGCGCGCTACGGTCATACGCACCGCGCCGCACGCCGCGTCGCGATGCGTTATCCGCTCGGCAACCTGCGCGGCCCCGTCACCGTCGCGTTCGCCACGCTCGCCGCCGCGACGCTCGGCGTGCCGCTCGCGATGATCGGCTACTGGCTCACGCAACAGGGCGCGGCCGCCGTCACGACGCTGCTCGCGCTGCCGCTCGCGTTCCTGCTGGTCCGTTATCCGGGCCGCGTCGCCACCCTTCTCGAGCGCACGGCGATGACCGTGCAGGGCGTGCCGGGCATCGTCGTCGCGCTGGCGATCGTGTCGATCACGGTGCGGCTGCTGCAGCCGCTCTACCAGAGCGCACCGGCGCTCGTCGCCGCGTACGCGATCCTGTTCCTGCCGCTCGCGGTCGTCAGCGTGCGCGCCGCGTTGTCGCACGTGCAGGTCCGGCTCGAGGAAACCGCGCGCTCGCTCGGCCTCGGCTGGCGCGCGACGCTCACGCGCATCGTGCTGCCGCTCGCGGCACCGGGCCTCGGCGCGGCCGCGACGATGGTGTTCATCTCGGTCGTGACGGAGCTCAACGCGACGCTGCTGCTGTCGCCCATCGGCACGCGCACGCTCGCGACGCAGGTGTGGAGCGATACGGCGACGCTCGCGTTCGCCGCCGCGGCGCCCTATGCGGCGCTGCTCGTCGCGCTGTCGCTCGGCGCATCGGGACTGCTGTTCCTGCTGCTCGGCCGCGCGTCGGTGCGCGATTGAGCGCCGCCCTTTTTCCCCGGAACCGCCCATGAGCGAACTACGCATCCACGGCCTGTCCAAATCGTTCGGATCGCATACCGTCCTGCACGACATCGACCTCACGGTGCGGCGCGGTTCGCGCCTCGCGCTGCTCGGCCCGTCCGGCAGCGGCAAGACGACCCTGCTGCGCGTGCTGTGCGGCTTCGAGCGCGCCGAGCGCGGCACCGTCGAAATCGACGGGCGCCGCGTGGCCGCACCCGACCTGCACCTGCCGCCCGAGGCGCGCCGGATCGGCTACGTGCCGCAGGAAGGCGCGCTGTTTCCGCATCTGTCGGTGGCCGACAACATCGCGTTCGGGCTGCCGCGCGCGGCGCGGCGGCGCCATCATCGCGTCGACGAACTGCTCGAGATGGTCGGGCTGCCCGCATCGTATGCGAGCCGCGCGCCGCAGCAACTGTCGGGCGGCCAGCAGCAGCGCGTCGCGCTCGCCCGCGCGCTCGCGCCGGAGCCGTCGCTCGTGATCCTCGACGAACCGTTCTCCGCGCTCGACACGTCGCTGCGCCACGAAACGCGCAGCGCGGTCGCGGATGCGCTCGCCGCGGCGGGCGCGACATCGGTGCTCGTCACGCACGACCAGCCCGAGGCGATGACGCTCGGCGACGAAGTGGCGGTGATGTGGCACGGCCGCCTCGTACAAACGGCCGCGCCCCAGACGCTGTACCGGCAGCCGGTCACGCGCGACGTCGCGTCGTTCGTCGGGCAGGCCGTGCTGCTCGCCGGCCGCGTGCGCAGCATGCGCATCGCCTGCGCGCTCGGCGAACTGCCGCTCGTCGCGCCGCTGCCCGACGGGCCGGCCGACGCGATGCTGCGCCCCGAGCAGATCGGCATCGTGCCGGTCACGCAGGCCGATGCCGCGCGCGGCCATACGGCGCGCGTCGAAGCCGCGCGGTTCGCGGGCCAGGATGCCGACGTGGTCGTGCGCCTCGATGCCGATCCCGAGGTGCTCGTGCGCGCACGCGTGCCGGGACACCGGTGTCCGGCCGTGGGCGAACGTGTCGCCCTGGTGGTGGATGGCGCGGTGATGGCGTACGCGCGCTGAGCGTTTGGCGTTTGGCGTTTGGCGTTTGGCGTTTGGCGTTCGGCGTTTGGCGTTCGGCGTTCGGCGTTCGGCGTTCGGCGTTCGGCGCTTTTACACACGTTCACGCGCATTCAGGCATCGGCGCAACCCGCATCCGGCAACGGCCGGAAAGTCCGGCCGTCCGTCTCGACGGCCGCGCCCAGCAGCCGCGCGAGCCCCTTCGCGCCTTCGCGCATCACGACGTCGTGATTCCATCGGAACAGCGGCCGCCCCAGCGGCTCCAGCCGGTTCATCCAGCGCACGTGCGTGCGGATGTGCCAGTCGTAGCGCACGATCGTGCGTGCGCCGTCGGCGGCGAACGACCAGCATCCGTCGCCCTCGATCGCGCCGCTCGCGCGGCCTTCGAGCGCATGACGCGGCTCGACGCGTCGCACGCGCATGTCGAAGGTCAGCCGGTACGGCAGCGCGCCCTTCCACGTGTACCGGTGCAGCGCGCCGACGCCGCGCACGTCGCCCGGCTCGATCTCGACGGTGCGTACGGCGCCCTTCCACCAGTCGGGCCAGCGGTCGACCTGGTAGATCGCGTCCCACACCGCCGCGAGCGGCGCGTCCACGCGCCAGGTCGTCGAGAACCGGTATTCCGCCATGCAGCCTCCGGCATGCCCGTCAGGGGCATGAGTCAGCGCACCGCTCAGGGCGCGAAGAAGCGTTCGGGAAACGCGACGTCGATCTCGACGTCGTCGAGCGTCACGGTTTCGAGCGGCACGTCGCCATCGTCCGCGAAGCTGACGACCTTCAGCGGAAAGCCGTCCTCCGTATCCAGCCACAGCCGGTAGCGATGCACGCCGTCGACCGCATGCGCGGGCGCGCCCGTAACCGACACGCGCAGCGCGGTCCGGCCGCCGACGGCCTCCTCGCCTTCGGTCACCGTCGAGCCGCCCTCCTGCAGCGCATGAACGTTGCGCAACAGTTCGCCGACGTCGGACCGGTCGACCCGGTGGCCGCTGCGGTCGCGCACGAGCGGATTGGACGGCGACAGCGTCAGCGCGGGCGGCGCATGCGCGCCGAACGGGCGCAGCCGCACCTTGCCGTCGCCGGGATCGTACGCGAGCACCGCGCCGTGATGCGGCGACACGAAATCCATCCGGACGAAGCCCGGTTTCAGGTATGCGTAGCGGAATTCCGTATGTTCGCCGCTGCGCGCGGACGAGCGGATCGTCGCGCGGTACGAGCGGACGTGGTCGAAATGCGCCTGCGCGACGGTCACGGGGTCGGCGGTCATGCTCGCTCCTATCAGGCTCGCGGCCAGCAACGCGGCGATCACGGCGCCGCCTCGACATCGAGCACGCCTTCCATCCCGCGCTCGCGATGGCTGCTGAAAAACAGCAGCCGATGCGTGCAATAGTAGGCGAACCGGCCCGGCTGCGCCGGCGTGAAGCGAAACGTCTTCGGCGTCGTGCCGAGTGCCGTGTGCACCGCGATGCCGGCCTGCGGCGCATCGATTTCGAAGCTGTGCGGCACCAGGCCGGGCTCGGCCGACACGGTCAGCTCGACCGGCACGTGCGCCCGCACGATCACGTGGTTCGGTCGGAAGAAATAGCTGCCGCCGACGATCGCGACCCGCTGCACGCCGTCGGCGTCGACGGGCACGCGCACGGGTACGTCGCCCTCCGCCCGGGCAAGCGCGGTGCCCGCGGCGAGTGCCGCCAGCAACGGGATCAGCACGAGCCCCTTCGTCATCGTCATCTTCATCTCGTGCTCCGTACCGGCGCCGCGCGCATCACCCCTTCCACGCGTCGGTCTGGCCGCCGAGCGCACCGCACGCTTCGATCGCGAGTTCGCGCAGGCGCCGTTCATCGCCCTGGCCGGACAACGCGTAGCCCATCCCGCGATCCGACCAGAAATACGTGTAGCGGTCGCCGGCCGACATCGCCCGCGGCGCGACGCGCCGTGCGTCGTAGGCCGTCATGTACAGCGTCACGCGCTCGCCGTCCGCGCGCTGGTACATGAGTTGCGCGGCTGGCCCCGCGTCGCCCGGGAGCAGCCGTCCGCCGAGCAGCGCGTAGCCGTATTCGTCGAGCGACGGCGCGCGCACGGGCCGCCCGAGACGCGCGGACAGCCACCCGGCGAGGCGTTCCGGGTCGCCCGCTCCGACTTCGACCGGATGTTCGCGATCGGCCACGTACGTCGCGTACGCGACATCCGCGCGCGCGGCGAACGCCGGTTCGCTGTCGAGCGCGACCCAGCCCGCGTGCAGCGCGATGCCGATCAGCAGCCCGGCCGCGAGCCCCGCGAGCGCATGGGCGATCCCGCGCCGACGCGGCGCGCGGCGCTGCACGAACAGCGCGGGCGCGGCACCCGGCAGCGGAAACAGCGCCTGCAGTGCGTCGCGCTGCGCCCGGTAATGCGCGAATCGTTCGGCCTCCTCCGGATCGGCCTGCACCCGCTCGAGCATCTCGTTTCGCTCGCGCCCGGACAGCTCGCCGTCCAGCAACGCGGACAGCAGTTGCGCCGACGCATCGTCGTCCCGCTCGTCGTTCGAAGGTTTGCGCGGTTCGTCCATCATGTCTTCCCGATCACCCGTAACGCGGGCGTGCCGTGCGCCGACGGCTCGTCCGACAGCATCGCGCGCATCTGCCCGCGCGCCCGTGCGAGGCGCGACATCACCGTTCCCACCGGGACCCCGAGCACCTGTGCGGCGTCGCGATAACTCAACTCCTCGAGCGCGACCAGCAGCAACACCTCGCGCTGCTCGACCGGCAGCCGGTACAGCGCGCGCTGCACGTCGCGCAGCACCAGCCCGCCGATCTCGCCGGCCGGCGCGGCCATCGTTTGCCACGGCGCCGTCGCATCGTCGACCGCGATCTCGTGCCGCGCGCGCAACTGGTCGATGAAGCGGTGCCGCAGCAGCGTCAGCAGCCACGCGCGCAGGTTGCCGCCATCGCGCGGCGGCCGGTTCAGCGCACGCTCGAGCGTGTCCTGCACGAGATCGTCCGCCCAGGCGCGGTCGCCCGTCAGCGCGCGCGCATAGCGCGTGAGATGCGGCAGCCACACCAGCAGATCCGATTCATAGCTCATCAGGATGCCTCGCGCACCGCCACGCGGTCACGGGCGCGCAACGTGCCACATGCCGCCGATCCCGTCGCCGCCCGCGTCGCCGGGCTTGCGATCCTGCTTCCAGCGATACAGCGGGCGCCCGCGATACGCCCATTGCTTGCGGCCGTCGTCGCGCGCGACGAGACTCAGTGCACCCACGGCCTTGTCGTACGCGTCGGCGAGCGCGGGCGGCCAGTTGGCCGCGCACGCGCTGTCGCACGCGCTCTTGCCGGGCGCGTCGCGATCGAACACGTACAGCGTCATGCGATCTTCGTCGACCAGCTTGCCGTCGCCGGCACGGGGCGGTTCCGCGGCGGCCGGCCGCACGATAGCCGCCGTCAGCGCGGCGGCAACGAGTATCCGTTTCATGTCCTTTCTCCTTGGCACGGCATCGCGACACGGCGGCACCGGCAGGGACGATCGGCTTCGTCGCGACCATTATCCCGCCGGCCGGTGCTGCCGGGATTCGGTATGTAAACGGACGAAGGAGGCCGATTATTCCGCGTCGGCCGACGAACGCCGGCCGCGGCCGTTCATGCCGCGGCCGTTCATGCGACGAAAGAAAGCGCGCCCCAAAAAGGACAACGCGGCATGACATCCCTGTCATGCCGCGTTGCGCGAACCGTTGCGCACGGCGGCCGATCTCGCGCCGCCGTGCGTGTCCGGCCGTTTACCTCGGCAGTGCGCCCGTCAGCGACTGGAGCAGCGACGACACCGGTGCGAGCGGGTTGCCCGGCGCGCTGTTGCCCGAATGCGGCGTGACCGACAGGCCCGGCGCGGAGCCGAGCGCCGTGCCCACCGTCGTGCCGACCGCGTTGACGACCGTCGCCGTCGCGTTGCCGCCCGTCGTCAGCAGCGAGCCAACCGCCCCCGCCGTGCCGCCGGCCGCGTTCGCGCCCGAGCCAAGCAGGCTGCCGCCCGCCGCTGCCGTCGAACCGGCCGCGCCCGACAGCGCGCCGGCCGCCTGCCCGAGGGCCACCGGACCGTTCGCGAGTGCGCCCGTCACCGAACCGAGCGCACCGGTCAGTGCGCCGGCCGGGTTGCTGCCGCCCGTCAGGCCGCTCACGAGGTTCGTGATCGGTGCGATCGGGTTGTTGCCCGCCGCGCCGGACAACGTGCCGACGACCTGGTTCACGACGCCTTGCACCGGCGCCAGCGGGTTCGACCCGCCGAGGTTGCCGAGCGTGCCGACCACCTGGTTCACGACGCCCTGCACCGGCGCCAGCGGGTTCGTGCCGCCGAGGTTGCCGAGTGCGCCCACGACGGAGCCGACCGCGTTACCCAGTGCGTTCGTGGCCGTGCCGACCGCATTGCTGTTGCCCAGCGTGCCGACGACCTGGTTCACGACACCCTGCACCGGGGCCAGCGGATTCGAGCCACCGAGGTTGCCGAGTGCGCCCGTCACCGAGCCTAGTGCACCGGTCAGCGCACCAGCCGCGTTGCCGCCCGTCGGCAGCGCGTTCTGCAGGCCGTTGACGAGGTTCGTGATCGGCGCGATCGGGCTGCCGCCACCGGCGCCGGACAGCGTGCCGACGACCTGGTTCACGACGCCTTGCACCGGCGCCAGCGGATTCGAGTCGCCGAGCGTGCCCGCAAGCTGCGTGACGACACCCTGCACCGGCGCCAGCGGGCTGCCCGCGCCGCCGACGTTGCCGAGCGTGCCCGTGATCGTGTTGACCGCGTTGCTGAGCGTGCCGGCCGGGATGCCGCTGCCGAGCGTACCGGTGACCTGGTCGACGACGTTCTGGATCGGGGCCAGCGGGTTCGAGCCGCCGCCGATGCCGCCCAACGCGCCCGTCACCGTGCCGAGTGCGCCGGTCAGCGCGCCTGCCGGGTTGCCGCCGCCGAGCGCGCCCGTGACCTGGTTCACGACGCCTTGCACCGGGGCCAGCGGGTTCGAACCGCCGCCGATGCCGCCCAGTGCGCCCGTTACCGTACCGAGTGCACCGGTCAACGCACCAGCCGGGTTGCCGCCGCCGAGCGCACCCGTGACCTGATTCACGACGCCTTGCACCGGGGCCAGCGGGTTCGAACCGCCGCCGATGCCGCCCAATGCGCCCGTGACCGTACCGAGTGCGCCAGTCAGTGCGCCTGCCGGGTTGCCGCCGCCGAGCGCGCCCGTTGCGGTACCGAGTGCGTTGCTTAGCGTCCCGGTCGCCGTGTTCAGTGCGCCGGTCAGCGCACCCGCGGGATTGCCGCCGCCGATAGCGCCCAATGCGCCGAGCGCACCCGTCACGTTGCCGATTGCACCGGTTACCGTGCCGGCCGGATTGCCAGCACCGAGCTCACCCGCCACGGTACCGAGCGCACCCGTCAATGCGCTGGCCGGGTTGCCGGTATTGAGCGCAGTCGTGACTTGATTGACGACGCCTTGAACCGCCCCCAGCGGGTACGAGCCGCCGCCGATACCGCCCAGTGCGCCCGTCACCGTGCCGAGTGCGCCGGTCAGCGCACCAGCCGGGTTGCCACCGCCGAGCGCACCCGTTACTTGATTGACGACACCTTGAACCGGCGCCAGCGGATTCGACCCGCCACCGACGTTGCCGAGCGCACCGGTCACCGTGCCGAGTGCCCCCGTCAACGCACCAGCCGGGTTGCCACCGCCGAGTGCACCCGTCACTTGATTGACGACACCTTGAACCGGCGCCAGCGGATTCGCGCCACCACCGACATTGCCCAGCGCCCCCGTCGCCGTGCCAACCGCATTGCCCAACGCCCCCGTCGCCGTATTCAGCGCACCGGTCAACGCGCCGGCCGGGTTGCCGCCGCTCAGCGCACCCGTCACCGCCCCCACGGCGCCCGACAGTGCCTGGCCGGGGTCGCCAAGGGACGTCTGGATCGCGCCCGCCCCGCCCGCCGCCACGGTGACCGAACCCAGCGGCGACGTCCCCGTCGCGACCAGCCCGACCGAGACGCTGTTCGTCGGCGGGTTGACGATCACTTGCGGGATCGGCAGCCCATCAAGGGGCCCCGCCACCGCGGAACCCGAAGCCAGCACCCCGAACACCGTCGCGACCGACAGCGCTGCACCCGTCAATTTCAGATTTTGTCCCATCTTTGTTTTTCCCCATCTCGGTTGGCACAACGTTGATAAAGCATGGGGACGGATTGCACGAAGTGTGCCAATTCGAAAAACCGGATTGATTCGTCTGTCTATTAGCGATCAATAACGCTTTTTTAATCGATTTCAGACGAAAAGCATGACCCCGGCATCGCAATCATCTGATGAAAAAGGGCATCGGAGCACGGATGTAACGTAACGTTTGCGAGCCCCGTGGTAACGTGTTCCGGTACATTCCGCGTAACACCGGAGCGCGCCGCCAGGGTGGTGCATCAGACCGTCACGAGCGGCTGCCGATTACGCATTTCAGCAAAATGAAAATGCATTGATAAATCGCCGATTTGCTGATTTTCTTTATTTGGCGATCATCTTTCTTGCCGATTACGCAGATCATTTCCGATTGCGCGATTTCCGGTAATCCGGATAGCAGAATGAAACATTGTAAAGGCCGCGTCGCAACCGGCGCGCGCGAGGCTGCGCGCGCCGCCGGATCAGCCGAAGCGTGCGGGCCGGTACGGATGGGGATCGATATAGGTCGGCGCGCCCGTCATCATTTCGGCGAGCAGGCGCCCGGTCGCGGGGCCGAGCGTGAGCCCGTGGTGACAATGGCCGAACGCGAACCACAGGTGGCGATGGCGCGGCGCGGGCCCGATCACCGGGCGCATGTCGGGCGTGCACGGCCGCATCCCGAGCCACGGCTCGGGATCGAGCCGCTCGCCGATGCCGAACGCGTCGCGCGCCAGCGGCTCCGCACGCGCGAGCTGCACGCCGGTCGGCGGTGCGCCGCGCAGCGCGATCTCGACGCCGGTCGTGAGCCGCAGGCGGCCGCCTTCCATCGGCGCGACGACGAAACCTTCCTCGGTATCACACACCGGCACGTTCAACGGCGCGCGCGTCGGCCGGTAGTGCATGTGGTAGCCGCGCTTCGCGCGCAGCGGAATCCGGTAGCCGAGCGGCGCGAACACGTGATCGGACCACGGCCCGAGCGCGACCACCGCCGAGCGCGCCGAGATCGGCCCGTGTTCGGTACCGACCTGCCAGCCGCCCTCCACCTGCGCGAGCGTCTTGGCATCGCCGAGCACGAACGTGCCGCCGTCGCGCTCGAACAACCGGGCGTAGGCCTTGGTCAGCCCGCCCGGGCTCGACACGGTCTTTGGGTCCTGCCAGTGGAATGCGCCGCAGAACGCGTCGCTGACGCCGGGCTCCGCCGCGCGCAACGCACGTGCGTCGAGCACCGTCATCCGCAGCCCGTGCGCGTCGGCCACGCGCTGCTGCACGCGCGTTTCCGCATCGAACAGCGCGGGCGAACGGAACGCCTCGATCCACCCGCCGTCGTGCACGAGCGGCTGCGCATCGGTACGCGCGAGCAGCGCGTCGTGCTCGACGACGCTCGCCGCGACGAGCGGCAGCAGGTCGCGCGCGGCGGCCGCGAGCCGCTGCGGCGACGATTCGCGCCAGAAGCGCGCAAGCCAGCCCGCATACGCGGGCAGCGCGCGGTAGTCCCAGTAGAGATCGACCGAGCGGTTGCGCGCATAGCGCAGCAAAGTACCGAGCCGGCGCGGAAACGCGTACGGCACGACCGACGAGCGTTCGATCAGCCCCGCATTGCCGTGGCTCGTTTCCTCGCCGGGCGCACGCCGGTCAACGAGCGCGACGCGCAACCCGCGATCCTGCAGATGCAGCGCCGACGACACGCCGACGATGCCGGCCCCCAGAACGATGACGTCGAAATCCATGGTTCCCCGTACTGCGTCGAGATTCGATGCGGCACGCACCGGCCCGGCGGCCGGCGCGCGGCGGTCATTACTTCGCGACGATGTCGCGCTTGAAGTACTTCTGCGACAGCGCGCCGAGCGTGCCGTCCTTCTTCAGCGCGTCGAGCGCGCCGACGATCTTCGCCTGCAGCGCCTTGTCGTTCTTGCGCATCCCGAAGCCCGTGCCTTCGCCGAGCGTCGCCGGATCCTTCAGCGGCTCGCCGACGATCTGGTAGTCGCGGCCGGCCGGCTTGTCGAGGAAACCGTCCTGCGCGGTCTGCGCTTCCTGCACGGCCGCGTCGAGACGACCCGCGACAAGATCGGCGTAGATCTGGTCCTGATCCTGGTACGACACGACGGCCACGCCCGCGTTGGCCCAGTGCGCCTTCAGGAAATCCTCCTGCGACGAGCCCTGCAGCACGCCGACGTGCTTGCCGCGCAGGCTCGCGACGTCGGGCCGCAGCGGCGAGCCGCGCTTCGCGACCATCACGATCGGCACCACGTAGATCGCCGGCGTGAAGTCGATGCTCTGCTTGCGCTTCGCGGTGATGTTCATCGCCGAATTGATCGCATCGAACTTGCGCGCCTGCAGCGCCGGAATCAGGCCGTCGAACGAATTCTCGACCCACACGCATTTCATGTTCAGCTTCGCGCACACCGCGTTGCCGATGTCGACGTCGAAACCCTGCAGCTGACCGGCCGGCGTCTTGCTCTCGAACGGCGGATAGGCGGCTTCGATCCCGAAGCGCAACGTGGTCTGTTCCGCGTGGGCCGTGACGGCCGCACAGGCGAGCGCCGCAGCGGCGCAGAGGGAGAGCTTCCAGTTCATGACGGTCCTTCCGTTCTGGATTGAGGCGATGAAGATTGGTACACGACGGCCGCGGCCGGGCGCCGGATCGGCATTCGAAGCAGGCGGTCGCCACACGGCGGCGGGTCGTGTCCTGCACGCGAAATATAGACTCAAAGTCTACGATAGACTATAGGGGATACGAGAATCGTGCCCCGATACGCGTCATCTGAAATTCGCCCGACATCGAAAACACCCTTGATTTATCGATGTTTTTCCCGAATCGAGCGATGAAACACAGTCTCGAAAAGAAAAATTCTCCCGATTTCGTTTGTCTATATTAGACTTTTCGTCCATCACGAACACTGCCGGACACGTCGATCGAGACAGTCCAGTCCGGCCCCGACCGGAGATGTCCCCATGACGCAAACCGCCCCGACCCTGCCGCTGACCGTCGACGAAGCCACGGTGCGCGCGGCCCTGCCGTCGCTCGACGTGCTCGGCACGCTGCGCAGCATGTTCGCGTCGCTCGACGCGGCGCGCGCGGTGCAGCCGCCGCAAACGCTCACGCTGTTTCCCGAGCAGGCCGGCGACTTCATCACGTATCTGGGCGCGCTCGCCGACGCGCAGGTGTTCGGCGCGAAGCTGTCGCCGTATGTCGTGACGGGCGGCAAGCCCATCGTCACCGCGTGGACCGCGCTGATGTCGATGCGCACGGGCCAGCCGCTGATGTGGTGCGACGCGGGGCTGCTGACGGTCGAGCGCACGGCCGGCACGACCGCGCTCGCGGTCGATTGTCTCGCGCCGGGCAACGCGCGCCATCTCGCGATCGTCGGCGCGGGCGCGGTCGGCCTCGCGCACCTGCGGCACACCGCGGGATTGCGCGACTGGGAGACGATCCGCGTGTACTCGCCCGCGCTCGCCGGCGACGCGGCGCAGCAGGCGGCGCTTGCGCAGCTCGACCCGCGCGCACGCGCCGCGGCGAGCGTCGAAGCCTGCGTGCGCGACGCGGACGTCGTGATGCTGTGCACGTCGTCGGGCACGCCCGTGCTCGGCGACGGGATGCTCGCGCGCCCCGCGCTCGTCACGTCGATCAGCACGAACGTCGCGCGCGCGCACGAGATCCCGCCCGCCTGGCTGCCCGGCATGGACGTGTACTGCGACTACCGGCACACGACGCCCGCGAGCGCCGGCGAGATGCAGATCGCGACGGCCGAGCACGGCTGGGAAGCCGCACGGATCGCCGGCGACCTGCCCGCGCTCGTCGCCGGCACCTGCCCCGCACCGTCGTACGCGCGTCACGCATTCTTCCGCTCGATCGGCCTCGGGCTCGAGGACATCGCGATCGCGCACGCGCTGTACGCGCACCTGACGCGCGCATGAGCGGCACGCGAGCGCGGGGCCGATACAATGGCGCAACCGCCGCGGCGGCCGCGCGCGGGCGCACGGGCATGCCGGCCACCGGCACGCCGCCTCGCCGGCCCGATGGGCCGCCCGGCCCCCGCCCACCCGAGATGGCGACACCGATGCGCAAGAAGAAATCCCCCGTCAAAGACCTGCTGCTCACCCGTTATGCGCCGATCGCCGACGGTATCGCCGCGCTGTTCTTCCCGTACGCGGAAGTCGTGATCCACGATCTGCACGACCAGACCGTGCTGTATCTCGCGAACAACCTGTCGAAGCGCGAGGTCGGCGACGATTCCGCGCTGGAGGAAATCGATCATTCCGCGCGCGAGCGCGTGATCGGCCCGTACGAGAAGCTGAACTGGGACGGCCGGCGGATGCGCTGCGTGAGCAACGTGCTGTTCGACGACGAAGGCCACCCGGCCGGGATGATGTGCATCAACTTCAACATCGCGGTGTTCGACGAGGTGCGCGCGACGCTCGACCTGTTCATCAAGGGTGCGGGCGTGGTCGCGCAGCCGGACGAGCTGTTCCGCGACGACTGGCAGGAGCGCATCAACACGTTCCTGCACGGCTGGCTGCGCGAGCGGCAGGTCGGGCTGAACGGGCTCACGCGCGAGCACCGGCGCGAGCTCGTCGAAGCGCTGTACGCGGAGGGCGCGTTCCGCGGCAAGAGCGCGGCGAACTACGTCGCGAATGTGCTCGGGATGGGCCGCGCGACGGTCTACAAACACCTCAAGCACCTGAAGGAAACTCAGGGCGACGCGTAAGGGAAACGCGGGGCGGGCGGGCTGGTTCGCCGGGACGACGAAACGCCCGATCGTCGGGACGCGCGGCGGCGGCCCGTATCGGCCATCGCTATCGGTGCGCCGCTTCCGTGTCTATGCTTCGTGATGCGGCGGGTGCCCGTTTCACGCGCCCGCCCGGCCTGGACGAAGCGTCGAAGCACAAAGTGATATAGTCCCGGTTACATTTTTTTGCTGCCCGGAATCGCCCATGACGACCGCTCCCGCCCCGATTGCCCGCCCGACCCTGACCGTCGAAATCTGGTCCGACCTGATCTGCCCGTGGTGCTGGATCGGCAAGCGCCGCTTCGACGAGGCGCTCGCTGCGTTCGCACACGCCGAGCGCGTCGACGTCGCGCTGCGCGCATACCGGCTGATGCCGGGCCAGCCCGTCGAGCCGGTCGAGGCGATGCTCGCCGGCAAGTACCGGATGTCGCCCGCGCAGGTCGACCAGATGCTGCGCCAGGTGACCGAGGCGGCCGCGAGCGTCGGGCTGCGTTACGACCTGCCCGGCACGCTCGTCGGCGACACGCTCGACGGCCACCGGCTCGTGAAGCTCGCGGAAGCGACGGGCCGCGCGCATGCGCTGACCGAGCGGCTGTACCGCGCGTATTTCTGCGAGCACGGTTCGCTGTTCGATCACGCCGAGCTGACCGAATTCGCGGTCGAAGCGGGACTCGAGCGCGCGGCCGTCGAAGACGTGCTGCGCAGCGACCTGTACCGCGACGAAGTCGAAGCCGACATCGCCCGCGCCGCGCAGATCGGCGGGCGCGGCGTGCCGCTGTTCGTGTTCGGCGGCCGTTACGCGGTGTCGGGCGCGCAGCCGGCCGACGCGTTCGCGCAGGCGCTCGACCAGGCATGGCGCGACGGCATCGTCGAACTCGACGGCAGCGACGCGGCCGCATGCGGCCCCGACGGCTGCGAACTGCCGGCGCGCGCGTAACGCCCGTCGCATCCGTCACGCGCGGCCCGCCCGGACGCGCGACTACGCATCGCTCCTGCCACAAACCGGCAGGAAGCCCGCGCCGAGGGGGCCTACAATGCATCCTTTCAAATAACTATCAGAAGGCTGCAAGCCCATGACCCACGGGATCCACGGCGAAAAGCGCTGGTACGCGCTGATCGTCCTCTGCCTCGGCGTGCTGATGATCGTGCTCGACAGCACGATCGTGAACGTTGCGCTGCCGTCGATCAGCACCGACCTCCATTTCACCGAAACAGCCCTCGTGTGGGTCGTCAACGCGTACCTGCTGACGTTCGGCGGCTGCCTGCTGCTCGGCGGCCGGCTCGGCGACCTGTATGGCCAGCGGCGCATGTTCCTCGCCGGCCTCGTCGTCTTCACGCTCGCGTCGCTCGCATGCGGCCTCGCCCAATCGCAGACGATGCTGATCGCCGCGCGCGCGGTGCAGGGGCTCGGCGGCGCGGTGGTGTCGGCCGTGTCGCTGTCGCTGATCATGAATCTCTTCACCGAGCCCGGCGAACGCGCGCGGGCAATGGGCGTGTACGGCTTCGTCTGCGCGGGCGGCGGCAGCATCGGCGTGCTGCTCGGCGGGCTGCTGACGAGCTCGCTGTCGTGGCACTGGATCTTCCTCGTCAACCTGCCGATCGGCATCGCCGTCTATGCGATGTGCGTCGCGCTGCTGCCGCGCCTGCGCGCGCCGGCCGGCACCGCACGGCTCGACGTCGCGGGCGCGGTCACCGTGACCGCGTCGCTGATGCTGGCGGTCTACGGGATCGTCGGCGGCAACGAAGCCGGCTGGCTGTCGACGCAGACCGTCGTGCTGATCGGCGCGGCCGTCGCGCTGCTCGCCCTGTTCATCGCGATCGAGGCGCGCGCCGCGCATCCGCTGATGCCGCTCACGCTGTTCGCCGCGCGCAACGTCGCGCTCGCGAACGTGATCGGCGTGCTGTGGGCGGCCGCGATGTTCGCGTGGTTCTTCCTGTCCGCGCTGTACATGCAGCGTGTGCTCGGCTACGGGCCGCTGCAGGTCGGTCTCGCGTTCCTGCCGGCGAACCTGATCATGGCCGCGTTCTCGCTCGGGCTGTCCGCGCGCATCGTGATGCGCTTCGGGATCCGCGGCCCGATCGCGGCCGGCCTGCTGATCGCGGCCTGCGGCCTCGCCCTGTTTTCGCGCGCGCCGGTGGACGGCGGCTTCGTCTGGCACGTGCTGCCCGGCATGACGCTGCTCGGCATCGGCGCGGGCGTCGCGTTCAACCCGATGCTGCTCGCCGCGATGAGCGACGTCGATCCGGCCGATTCCGGGCTCGCGTCGGGGATCGTCAACACCGCGTTCATGATGGGCGGCGCGCTCGGCCTCGCCGTGCTCGCGAGCCTCGCGGCCGCCCGCACCGACGTGCTCGCGGCCGCGAACGCCGCGCCGCTCGACGCACTGAACGGCGGCTACCATGCGGCTTTCGCGTTCGGCGCGGCATTCGCTGCCGCCGCCGCGCTGATCGGGCTCGCGCTGCGCATCCGGCGGCAGGACGCCGTCGAAGGCGCCGGCCCCGCGATGCACTGACGCCGACGAGCCGCAGGCGGCGGACGAATCCGGCCGTTTGCATCGAACCTGGGGCGCGCACCGTCGCGCCCTTTTTCTTCTTCCGGGTGCCGCGCACCGCCCGTCCTGTCGTGGCTGGCCGGCACCGGCCATCACGTTGGCCCTGCCCCGTTCAAACGCCCGTTTCACCGCCGCCTGCCGCCCGCGCCTTCCCGGCCGATTTTTAACGCAGTCGTACACCGACCCGCCACATTTGCGACAATGGCGGACTTTGACCCACGCGCCGCTACCGCCGAACGCCGCATAACCGCCTCCTTCCGATGTCGCTTCCCCATATCGATCTGCTGTACTCGTTGTCCGGCCTGTTCGTCGGCATCCTCGTCGGCCTGACCGGCGTCGGCGGTGGTTCGTTGATGACGCCGATCCTCGTGCTGCTGTTCGGCGTCCACCCCGCGACGGCGGTCGGCACCGACCTGCTCTATGCGGCCGCGACCAAGGCTACCGGCACGCTCGTCCACGGCCTGAAGGGTTCGATCGACTGGCGCATCACGGGCCGGCTCGCGACAGGCAGCGTGCCGGCCGCGGCCATCACGCTGTGGTGGCTGCACACGCACGGGATGAACACGCCGGGCACCGCGCGGATGATCCAGCTCGTGCTCGGCGTCGCGCTGCTGCTCACGTCGCTCGCGCTGATCTTCCGGCCGCAGCTCACCGCGTTCGCCGCGCGCAACCCGCTCGCGCCGAACCCCGCGCGCACGCTGTGGTCGACCGTGCTGACGGGCGCCGTGCTCGGCGTGCTCGTGTCGATGACGTCGGTCGGTGCCGGCGCGATCGGCGTCACCGTGCTCCTGCTGCTGTATCCGATGCTCGCGACGACCCGCATCGTCGGGTCCGACATCGCGCACGCGGTGCCGCTCACGCTGGTCGCCGGCATGGGCCACTGGCTGCTCGGCTCGGTCGACTGGTCGATGCTGCTGTCGCTGCTGCTCGGCTCGTTGCCGGGCATCGTGCTCGGCAGCCTGCTGTCGGCGCGCGCACCCGAGCGGCTGCTGCGCAACCTGCTCGCCGCGACGCTCGTCGCGGTCGGCGTAAGGCTCGTGCTCGCGTAGGCGGGCGCCGATCCCGCCCTTCACCCGCGGCTGCGCCCTTTCCCGGCCAGCGCATCCGACGCGCGGCGCCCTCCGCTGCCGATAAAAACAGCCCGACCGGCCTGCGCCGATCGGGCTGTCGTCCGTCCGGGGCGGCTCGAGCCGCCCGCCGCGCTTACTGCCCCTGCTGCTGCAGTTTCTGCTGCTTGAGCTGCTGCGTGCGCGCCTGCAGCTTCAGCACCCGCTGCAGGGCGGTGCGGTTCGCGAGGATCCCGTCGTAGAAGTTGGCGAGATCGCCCTTCAGTGCGGTCCGCGACGCGTCGTTCAGGTAGATCATGTGGCCCGACGGGTAGTTCTTGATCGTCAGGTTCTGCGCCTTGAGCGTCGGGTCGAGCGGCATCTGCGCGAGCGTCAGCTCCGTCTGGTGGAACGGCGTGACGGCGTCGAAATAGCCGTTCGCCGACAGCACCTTCAGGTCCGGGTTCACGCTCATCGTCGACGCCAGGTCGCCGGCCGTGTACAGCGTGTTGCCGCCGCCCTTGTTCGCGCCGGTCGGGTCGGTGTGGCTGAAGTCCCAGTTGTTGAAGACCTGGTCGTTCAGGTCCACGAACGACGACGTCGACGTGTACTTGAGGTCGGTGTTGATGTAGCTGTTCCACAGCACCGTGTACGCGCCGCCGACGTTCGTGATCGACGGATCGTTGCTGCCCGAGTTCGGCAGGATGTACGGCGCGATGCCCTTGCCCGTGAAGTTCGCGCGACCGTCGTACTGGCCGATCTGCGTGCCCGGCACGAGCGTCAGGAAGAACGTGTACGGCGGGTTGTCGTCCGACGACGGCACGTTGCCGAGCGCGGCCGGGTTGCCGAACGTCTGGATCAGCGACGTCGGGTCCGTGCCGATGTACGCGCCCATCTGCTGCGCGGTCTGCAGGTTCAGGTTCAGCCGCACGTTCACGAAGCCGCCGTCCTGCGGGTTCGGCTTCTGCGCGAGCGGCGCGAGCGTGTTGTCCGCGTAGTTGCGGGCCTGGATCATGTACGCGTCGAGATCGGTCGGCGTCGGGTTGAGCGTCGTCTTCTTCCAGTAGAACGCGTCGGCCGCGAGTGTCGGGAACGTGCCCGGCGCGGACAACGCATTCGCGTAGTCGAGGATCGACGACTGCAGCGTGATCCCGTTCAGGTCGATGCCGTCCTCGTGCAGCACCCACGACACGACCGCGCTGCGCGCGGTGCCGTACGACTCGCCGTACAGGAATTTCGGCGAATTCCAGCGCGAATACTTGGTCAGGTAGCGCTGGATGAAGCGGTCGATCGAGCGGGCGTCCTGGTCGGTGCCCCAGAAGTCCTTGTTCTTCGCCGGGGCGATCGCCGTCGAGTAGCCGGTGCCGACCGGGTTGATGAACACGAGGTCGGTACGGTCGAGCAGGCTGTCCGGGTTGTCGAGCAGCTTGTACGGCGCGGGCGGCGTGAAGTTCGGGAACGACGACTGCAGGCGCTTCGGCCCGTACGAGCCGAGCAGCAGGTAGACCGACGACGAGCCGGGGCCGCCGTTGTAGAAGAACGTGACCGGGCGCGGCTTCGACGGGTCCGGATTGTCCTGCGTGTACGCGACGTAGAACATCTTCGCGTTCGGCGCCGAGGTGACCGGGTCGATCGTCGTCAGGTGGCCCGTGGTAGCCGTGTACTTGATGGTCTTGCCGCCGATCGTGACCGAACGGTGGACGACAGCCGCCCCTTCCGTGGAATCCGTGACCGCGTCGTTCGGCCCGGTGCCGTACACGTCGTTGTCGACGTACGGCTGGTCAGCCGCTGCGGCCGTTGCGTTGGTGTTGGCCGACGTGCTGGCGCCGGCCGACGTCGCGGCCGCGGCGGCGGCCGAAGCAGCCGGGCTCGGCCCGTCGTCGCCGCCGCACCCCGTGACGAGCAGCGCCGCGGCCGCGGCTGCGGCGAGCGGCACGCTCAGTGTCGTTCCGAATAGCGCGAAACCGTCTTTCAAGGACTTCCGTGTCGTCATTATTGCCTCTCGAACAGAACGATAAATACCGCCGGTCGCAAAGGATCATTTGCGCCGGCGCTCCGCACCAGGAATGCATTCGTTATGCGACGCACTCCGAGTTTTTTACCGGATCGGTGAATACCGATCGGCACGATTTACCCCACCCATGTTTTTTTGCAACCGCACAATGGAATCAATTCCATTGCAAACGGCAATTCAATAATCCGCAGCAATACGAATTCATTGCGCGAATTTGCATGCACACAAAATCGACGGCAAAAACACACCCCGCAAGGCCCGCCCGACAAGGGCACCTCGCTTGGAACAGACGAACGATCCCCCTCGGCGAGATACCGATTAATCGCAGAATGGCGATCAACCGCGACTCGAGCCGATTTAACAAAATCGAAAGGATCGATTAACTAAACGGAAAGGAATATCTTCGTATCTGTAATTTATTAAATTAAGTGAAAATACCGGCGCATATTAGGGTTCTGATTTACCGCCGTAAAGTAAGAATTTGTTACAGCGCTCGCCATTCGGACAAAAGCCAATCCGGGACCGATTCCATTCGCACAAAGGAAAAAGCCGGACGGCTGTCCGGCTTCGTGCGGGCGGCGCGGCGGGCGCCGTCAGAGCGGCACGTCGATCGTGCCGGCGCCGGTCGTGATCGCGTTCGCCCCCGGCGCGGCCGAGATCGGCGGCAGGTTCGCGCTCGTCAGCGCCGGCGCGGCGCCCGGCGTGCCGCCGCGCGGCACCGTGCGGATCACCTGCGACGGCGGCAGCGGCGCACCGTTCTTCAGGTGCCGCCACATCAGGTTCAGCGCCTGCACGTTGTAGTAGTGAACCGGCACGAAGCGCGTGTCGAAGCCCGGCACCGGCAGGAACGCGTCGAAGTGCTGGCCGTTCGTCACCTCGTAGAACACGAGCCGGCTGCGCCCGCCTTCGCTGATGCCGTTCTGCGCGACGTACGCGCGCGATGCGTGGTTCACGGGCACCAGCGCATCGCTGCGGCCCTGGACGATGATCGCCGGCTTGCCCTGCAGGTTCGCGTTCACGCGCACCGCATCGACGTTCGCGGGCATCCCGAGCATCCCGTTCGTCCAGAGCCGGCGCAGGCACAGCGCGCCCGCGAAGCTCGCATCGGGTGTCGCGAGCCGGTGGTCGATACCCGCGCCCGTGTTGAACACGAGGTCGATGCCGGCCGTCGGCGGCACGCCGTTGCCGACGCCGAAGACGGCCGGCATCGGCGACGTGGCCGGCGCGGCGACGGCGCCCGTCGCCGGGTTCGTCGTCGCGAAGCTGAAATTGCACAGGTTGTCGGTGACGCGCGAGCGCGTGTATGCGTTCGCATACGTGACGGCGATCGCCGGAATCGCCTGCGAATCCCACATCGGCGCTTGCAGCAGGTCGGAATCGGCAAGATAGCCGGCCGCGTGGAGCTGCGCGAGCGCGTCGGCGGCCTGGCTTTGCGTATCGGCCCCCGACACGAGCCCGGCCGCGGCGAGCGTCGCGCAGCGCTGCGTGCGGATCGACTGCGTGGTCGCCGCCGGCAGCGCGCTCAGGTACGGCGCACCGGCAAGCGACGCCGACGCGGCCGCGCACGGCTGAAGCAGGTTCGCGAGGGTCGCGTAGTCGGCCAGCGGCCGGCCGAACGACGGCACCGGCTGGCCGCCCGAGCGCACGACCGCGTTCGGCGCCATCCGCACGTTGATTTGCGGCTCGCCGACCACGACCGCGGTGATCCAGCCGCGATTGTCCTGCTCGGCCGCCGCGAGCGACGCGCCGCCGCCGTTGCTGACCGACGCGGCGATCGTCGTGATGTCGCCCGCGCGATAGCGCACGCCGTGATGCGAGCTGTCGATCAGCGGGCCGAACTGCTCGTTGAGCGCCCAGTACGCGAACTCGACCGACTGCAGCGTCACGCGCCCCCAGTCCTGCTCGGGATTCTGCTGCGAATGCGCGTGCTTGAACGCATAGCGGTTCGGGAAGCGGGAATTGAAGGTGGCGAGATCGCCGCTCGTCACGTTCGCGGTGAACAGGCTCGCGGTGCCGGCCAGCACCGCGTTGGCGAGCGTGCCGTCGATCAGCGTGACGGTGTCCGACATGAGTTCGTGCGCGCCGTTGCCGCCGCCCTTGTCGTTGTAGGCAACCGCGCAGCCGCGCTTGAGCGCCCATTCGCCGGCCGCGGAAATCGCGCCGTACACGCCGCGCGAGCCCGACGACGTCGCGGTGACGATGCACGGCTGCGCGGGATTGAAGCTGGCGGGCACCTGCACGAGCAGCGTCACGTTCTTGCTGCCGCTGCCGTCGTCGGAGTATGCGAGATATTCGGTGCCGGGGATCTTGCCTTCGCCGAGCGTGGCGTTGCCGTCGAGATCGACGTTCGGCCCCCAGAAGCGGCCGTAGCCGCCGTTCGCGCTCATGTCGACGAGCGCGCGGTAGTTCGACCAGATCGCGAGGCGGCGCAGCTCGGCGCCCGTCGGCCGGGCGGCGTTCGCGAAGCCCGGCGCGGTGGCCGAGCCGAGGCCCGTCTTGCCGAGGCCGGCCGTCAGCAGGTCGTCGCTCGCGCCGTCATAGGCTGTCGTGCGCACGCTGCCGGACACGAAACCGGGCAACCGGTTGCGCTCGGCCGATTCGTCGCCGTTGCAGGCGCCGAGTAGCGCGATCGCGGCCAGCGCCGCGCCGAAAACCATCCGCCTACCCCACCCGAGCCTCGTCATCGCCGCCCTCTCGATATCGTTATCGGTCCGCCGCCGCTTCATGCGGCTTGCGGCCTCTCAAGCGCAAACGGGCCCCGGCATGCCGGGGCCCGCCTGGAAACGGGCGCACGCGGCGCTCGCGCGCCGCCGCCCGGCATCACTGCTGCTGAACCGTCAGCTTGTTCGTGACCGACGTCACGCCCGCCACGCCCTTGGCTGCGGCTTCGGCCTTGTCGATCTGGTCCTGGGCCGGCATCGTGCCTTCCAGCGTGATCGCGCCGCCCTTCGAACGCACGACGAGGTTCGACACGTTGACGCCCGATTCCTTCGAAATCGCCTTGCGCACCGTATAGCCGAGCTTGCGGTTCGCCTTCTTCGCGGTTTTCGCGGCGGCCTTCGGCGCGCTGGTCGCAGCCGCGGGCGCTTCCGTTGCCGCCGCATCGCTCGACTGCGCATACACGCTGCCCGACAGACAGGCCGCCACGGCGGCGACACCCAACGCTCTCAACACGATCGACTTCATGCTATCTCCTTATCACTCCGGAACGGCCGTGCACAGTACGGCCGGATACCCCCAAAAACAGCCGCCCCGCGCGCGAACGGGCGGGACAGCCGGTGTTTTCCACGGCGATACGAGAGAGGCAAGACGGGCTGGCGGACGGCGCACGCGAGAGCGGGCCGGCCGGGCCGGACAGCCGCCGGCCGGACGCGCCCGGTCTCATTGCGTGCCGGGTCGCGCGCGAATCGGGCGCGGCTGCGTCGCACAATGTAATCCAGCGCCCGCGGAAGCGCAAAGCTTTTGACGCGGCGGCCCCCGCCGCTGTCGTCGCGCCGCCGCGCCGCACTCGCGCACGCACCGCGAAACCGGGTACCATCGCCGCGAGAATCCGCATCGTCCGCGCCGACCGTCACCGATACGTCACGCCAGCGTCATCCGCCGCCCCCCATGAAGCCAGCCCGCCCCCGCCCGCCTCGCCGCATCCTCGCCCGCTTCGTCGCGGTGTCGTGGCGCGACCTCGCGCTGTCGATCGGCCCCACCGTGCTGCTCGCCGCCACGGCCGTCTGGCTCGCGGTCAAGCTGATCCAGCCGGCCCCGCCGTCCACGCTCGTGATCTCGTCCGGGCCGCCCGGCAGCACGTACTGGAACGCCGCGCAGAAATACAAGACGATCCTCGCGAAGAACGGCGTCACGCTCGACGTCCAGTCGTCCGAAGGGTCCGCCCAGAACCTCGCGCGGCTGTCGAACCCGAACGCGCCGGTCGACGTCGGCTTCGTGCAGAGCGGCATCGGCCCGAAGGAGCGCGACGAACACCTCGTGTCGCTCGGCAGCATCGGCTACGTGCCGCTCGCGATCATGTACCGCGGCCCGGTCGTCGCGCGCCTGTCCGACTTCAAGGGCAAGCGGCTCGCGCTCGGCGCGGAAGGCAGCGGCGCGCGCGAACTGAGCCTCGCGCTGCTGAAGATGAACGGCCTCGTGCCGGGCGGGTCGACCGAACTGCTGCCGACCGCCGGCGAGGATGCGGCCACCGCGCTGCTCGACGGCAAGATCGACGCGGCATTCCTGTCCGGCGACTCGACGCAGATCCCGGTGATGGCGAAGCTGTTCCGCGCACCGGGCGTGCACGTGTATTCGTTCACCCAGGCCGAGGCGTACGCGCGGCGCTTCCCGTACCTGACCGCGATCACGCTGCCGATGGGCGTCTACGATCTCGGTCGCAACCTGCCGCCCGCCGACATCCACACGGTCGCGCCGACCATCGAGCTGGTCGCACGCGACTCGCTGCACCCCGCGCTGTCCGACCTGCTGATCGAGGCCGCGCGCGAGGTGCACGGCCACGCGACGATCCTGCAGCACGCGGGCGAATTCCCGTCGTCCGTCACGCGCGGCTTCCCGCTGTCCGACGACGCCGCGCGCTACTACAAATCCGGCAAGACCTTCCTGTACCGGCGGCTGCCGTTCTGGGTGGCGAGCCTCGTCGACCGGCTGCTCGTCGTGGTCGTGCCGCTGATCGTCGTGCTGATCCCCGGGCTGCGGCTCGTGCCGTCGCTGTACGGCTGGCGCGTGCGCTCGCGCATCTACCGCTGGTACGGCGCGCTGATCGCGCTCGAGCGCCGCGCGCTCGGCGAGCACACGGCCGAGGAGCGCGTGCAGCTGCTCGACGAACTCGACGACATCGAGGAAGCCGTGAACCGGATGAAGATGCCGCTCTCCTATGCGGGCCAGTTCTACGTGCTGCGGGAGCACATCGGCTTCGTGCGCGAACGGCTCACCGCGCACGACCACGACACGCCGGCCGGCCCGCCGGGCGCCGGCGGCCCGCCGCAGGCACGTGCCGACGCCGCGCCGCCGGCCGGCACGCCCCCTCGGGCGACTCCCGGTTCCGCTTGACCGGACGATCCGCGATCATTGCCGCATGCGTGCACCGCCGCGTAACATGGAGGCCGCCGCCAGACGCCGCACGCCCCATCCACTGGAGATCGACATGACAACCGGCCTCGATATCGCCCAGCCCGCCTGGTTCTTCGACTTCGTGTCGCCGTTCTCCTACCTGCTCCTCGAACAGCACGACAAGTGGCCGGACGTGCCGTTCGAACCCGTCGCCGTGTCGCTGCCCGACCTGCAGCGGCACTGGGGGCAGCGCCCCAGCGCCGACGTGCCGGCCAAGCGCGTGTTCACGTACCGTCACGCGCTGTTCCGCGCCGAGCAGCTCGGTATCCGCTTCAAGATGCCGCCCGCGCACCCGTTCGAGTCCGACAAGGTGCTGCGCCTCGCGATCGCGCTGCGCGCCGACATCGCGACCGTGCTGGAGATGTTCCGCTTCATCTGGCGCGATGGCAACGATCCGTCGACGCCGGAAGGGTTCGCGGCATTGTGCGAGCGGGTCGGCGTCGGCCACGGCGACGAGCTGATCGAATTCGAGGAGACCGCCGCGCAACTGGCACGCAACAACGCCGACGCGATCGCGCTCGGGGTGTTCGGCGTGCCGACGTTCTGGATGAACCAGCAGCTGTTCTGGGGCGAGGATGCGCTGCCGATGGTGCTGTACTGCGCGCGCACGCCGAACTGGCTCGAATCGCGCGAGGTCAAGCGGATCAGCGCGCTGCCGAAGGGCCGCGCGTGATGGCCGGTATCACGCACGGCAACGCGCGATTACGGTAACGTTACGCGTCACCCGAATCACCCCCACCGATGGAAGACGACGACCGTACCGCCTCGCTCGATATCTGGCTCGTGCGTGTGCTGCGCACGCTGCTGCTCGAGCGCAGCGTCACGCAGGCCGCGCTGCGGCTGAACCAGACCCAGCCCGCGATCAGCACCGCGCTGCGCAAGCTGCGCGAGACGCTGAACGACCCGATCCTCGTGCGCGGCAAATCCGGCATGGTGCCGACCGAATACGGTGCGTCGCTGCTCGAGGCCGCGCAGCGCGCGCTGCGCGAGGTCGATTTCATCGCGACGCCGCACGGCGACTTCGATCCGTCGTCCGCACGGCGCACGTTCCGCGTCGCCGCGCCCGATTACCTGAACGATTTCTTCATGCCGACGCTGATCGAGCGCTTTCGCGACGCGGCGCCGCATGCGCACCTGGAAATCGATTCGCTGAATCCCGCGCTCGATCACGCGGGCGCGCTCGAATCCGGCGCGCTCGATCTCGTGATCGGCAACTGGCCGAAGCCCGACCCGCAGTTCGCACGCCAGGACCTGTTCTCCGACACGATCGTGTGCCTGATGCGCGATGCGCACCCGCTTGCGCGCGGGCCGCTCACGCGCGAAGCGTACGCGTCGGCCGCGCACGTCGCGCCGACGCCGTACACCGGCGACAAGCGCAACGCGATCGAGATCGGCCTTGCCCGCGCGCACCTCACGCGGCGCATCGTGACGACGCTTCCGTACTTCGGGATCGTGCCGCAGGTGCTGCTGCAATCGGACCTGATCTTCACGACGACGCGCCGCTTCGCGACGCATTACGCGCAGTTGCTGCCGCTCGTCGTCGTCACGCCGCCGGTGCCGTTTCCACGCATCAAGAGCTACCTGCTCACGCACCCGCAACCCGACCGGCCGACCGACATCGCGTGGCTGTGCGCGCTGATGCAGAGCGTGTCCGACGAGCTGACGGTCGCCCGCGGCCGCAAGCGCTGAGCCGCAAGCGGCGCAGCCGCGGCGCGGCCGCTCAGGCCGTACAGAAGGTTTCCTGCAGATGGGTCCAGCGCACGACGCCCGCCGCGTCGCGTTCGAACACGGCGGTCGCGCGGCGCGCGGGCAGCTCGCCCGAGGCCGCGTGCTGCGCCTCGAGATAGGTGAGCGTCGCATGCGACGCGTCGGCGGCGAGCACGCGGGTGTCCGACAGCGTGATGCGCAGCCCCGGCTTCGCGCCGGCGAGCTTCGCGAACAGCGCGCGCGTGCCGTCGTGGTCGACCTCGCGGCCGTCGGTCAGGATCATCGTGAAATCGGCGGAGAACGAAGCGAGCAGCGCGTCGAGCGCCCCGGGCGCGGTATCGACGCCGGACAGCCAGCGCTCGATGGCGACGAGGCTCGCATCGAGCGTGTCGAGATAAACCTGGTGATCGGACATGGTGCGTGCACGGTAAGGCGCAGCCCGGTGCCGCGCGTCGTCGTGCAGTGTATGCAAAAACGCGCGGCCATGCGCTGGCCGCGCGGTGCTACCGCGCGCAGGACACGTCGTCGCGCGCACGCCCCGCCGCGGCGGCCTTCACGTCCGCCACCGGCATGCCCGAGCGCGCCTGCAGCAGCTCCGCGCACACGGCCACCGCGATCGCGCCCGGCGTCTTGTCGACGATGCCCGCGACGCCGATCGGGCACACCATCTCGACGAGCCGCGCCGGATCGACGCCGCGCGCGGCAAGCCGGCGCTCGAACTTCACGCGCTTGGTGCGCGAGCCGATCATCCCGAAGTACGCATAGTCGCGCCGCCGCATGATCTGCGCGGCGAGCGAGAAGTCGAGCGCGTGGTTGTGCGTCATCACGAGGAAATATGCGCCGGGCGGCGCCGCGTCGACGACGGCCTCCGGCGTGTCGGTCGGCTCCGGCTGCACGTTCGGCGGACATTCGTCCGGGAACAGCTCGTCGCGCGTGTCGACCCACTGCACGACGCACGGCAGCGCGCCGAGCAGCGTGACGAGCGCGTGACCGACGTGCCCGGCGCCGAACAGCACGATGTGCATCGGCGCCGGCGTGCCGCTCGCGCGGTTGCGCTGGCCGGTGCCCTGCGCGAACGCCGGGGGCGGCGCGGTGCGAAGCGAGCGTGCGGGGCCGTTCATGTCAGCCTCCGCCGAGCCGCCCCAAGGAGGCTGACCGCCCCCATCGGAAGCAGCGAACGAAGCGAGCGCGGGAGCCGTTTCATCTCAGCCTGCCTGACCGGCGCGCGCCGCACGCACCGCGCTGACCGCGCGCAGGATCGACTCGCCGGTGGCCGGCGCGTCGAGCGGCGGGTTCACCTGGTAGTCGCCGACCGCGGCCACCGCGTCACGCACCGCGAAGAACACCGAGAACGGCAACAGCAGCGGCGGCTCGCCGACGGCCTTCGAACGGTGGATGCTGTCCTCGACGTTGCGGTTCTTGAACAGCTGCACGTTGAACTCGGGCGGCGTGTCGTTCACCGTCGGGATCTTGTACGTCGACGGCGCATGCGTCATCAGCTTGCCGCCCTTGTTCCACCACAGCTCCTCGGTCGTCAGCCAGCCCATCCCCTGGATGAACGCGCCTTCGACCTGGCCGATGTCGAGCGCCGGGTTCAGCGATGCGCCCACGTCGTGCAGCGCATCGACGCGCAGCGTGCGCATCTCGCCCGTCAGCGTGTCGATCACGACTTCCGACACGGCCGCGCCGTACGAGTAGTAGTAGAACGGCCGGCCCTGCAGCTTCGACTGATCCCAGTACAGCTTCGGCGTCGCGTAGAAACCGTCGGACCACAGCTGCACGCGCGCGAGGTACGCCTTCGCGACCACGTCGCCGAACGGCACGCCGTTGCCGCCGACCCACACGAAGTCGTTGCCGAACTTCACGTCGGCCGCATCGACCTTGCCGTCGCCGAACTGCTTCGCCGCGAACACCGCGAGCCGCTCGCGCAGCTGGCGCGCCGCATCCTGCGCGGCCTTGCCGTTCAGGTCCGAGCCCGTGGAAGCGGCCGTCGCGGACGTGTTCGCGACCTTGCTGGTGTCGGTCGCCGTCACGCGGACCCGGCCGAAGCGGATGCCGAGCTCGTGCGCGACGACCTGCGCGACCTTCGTGTTGAGCCCCTGCCCCATCTCCGTGCCGCCGTGGTTCACGAGCACCGAGCCGTCGGTATAGATGTGCACCAGCGCGCCGGCCTGGTTGAAGTGCGTGACGTTGAACGCGATACCGAACTTCACCGGCGTGAGCGCGATGCCCTTCTTCAGCACCGTGTTGCGCGCGTTGAATTCGCGCACGCCCGCGCGCCGCGCGCGGTAGTCGCTCGTCGCCTCGAGTTCGCCGAGCAGCTCCTGCAGCACGTTGTCCTCGACCGTCTGCCCGTAAGGCGTCACGTTGCGTTCGGTCTTGCCGTACAGGTTCGCGTAGCGCACGTCGAGCGGATCGCGATCGAGCGAGCGCGCGATGTCGTCGAGGATGTACTCGATCGCGAACGCGCCCTGCGGGCCGCCGAAGCCGCGGAACGCGGTGTTCGACTGCGTGTTGGTCTTGCCGCAGTAGCCGGCGATGTTCACGTCGCCGAGCCAGTACGCGTTGTCGAAATGGCATACCGCGCGCGTCATCACCGGGCCCGACAGGTCGGCCGAGAAGCCGCAGCGCGACGTCATGTCGAGCGCGACGCCGTCGATGCGGCCGTCGTCGTCGTAGCCGACGTCGAAGCGGTAATGGAAGTCGTGGCGCTTGCCGGTGATCATCATGTCGTCGTCGCGATCCGGACGCAGCTTTACCGGACACAGCAGCTTCCACGCGGCGAGCGCCGCGCAGCACGCGAACAGGCCCGACTGCGATTCCTTGCCGCCGAACCCGCCGCCCATCCGGCGGCACTCGACGAGCACGTTGTGCGACGCGACGCCGAGCACGTGCGCGACGAGGTGCTGCATCTCGCTCGGGTGCTGCGTCGAGCAGTACACGTGCATTCCGTCGTCGTCCTTCGGCACCGCGTACGCGATCTGCCCTTCGAGGTAGAACTGCTCCTGGCCGCCGAGCAGCATTTCGCCCGACTCGCGGTGCGGCGCGACGGCGAGCCGTGCGGCCGCGTCGCCGCGCGCGAGCTTCAGCGGCGGGATCACGTAGGTTTCGGCCGCGCGCGCTTCCTGCGCGGTGAGAATCGCCGGCAACTCCTCGTAGTCGACCTGTGCGCGGCGCGCGGCGAGCCGCGCGGTTTCGTGCGACGTCGCGACGACGATGAACATCGGCTGGCCGACGAACTGCACGATGCCCTTCGCGAGCACCGGGTCGTCGTGGATGATCGGGCCGCAATCGTTGACGCCCGGGATGTCGTCGGCCGTGAACACGGCGACCACGCCCGGCGTCGCGCGCACCGCGTCGAAGTTCATCGACACGATCTTCGCGTGCGGCTTCGCCGACAGGCCGAGCGCCGCGTGCAGCGTGCCCGCGACGATCGGGATGTCGTCGGTGTAGGTGGCACGTCCGCTGACGTGCAGGTGCGCGGATTCGTGCGCGCGCGAGACGTGGACCTGCGCGGCGTCGGCTTGCGGATCGAGGGTGTTCAGGAACGGTTCTGCTTGCTGGTTCATGTTCGGGGTTCTCCGTCTTCAGACGCGCGCCGCGTCGGTGCCGGTTTCGGCGGCCACTTCACGCACATTCAGGGCTTGCGGCGGCAGCGGGTCGTGCGGGCGCGTCTCCAGCCAGAATCGGTACATCAGGTTCTTCGCGGTATCGAGGCGATACGTGCTCGTCGCGCGCATGTCGGACAGCGGCTGGTAGTCGCGCTCGAGCGCCTGCATCGCGGCCTGCGCGGTGGCTTCGTGCCACGTCGCGCCGTCGAGCAGGCTTTCCGTGTGCGTCGCGCGCTTCGGCGTCGCGGCCATCCCGCCGAACGCGATGCGCGGCTCGCGGATCGTGTCGCCGTCCGCGATGAACGCGAACGCCGCGCACACTGCCGAGATGTCGGAGTCGAACCGCTTCGACAGCTTGTACGTGCGGAACTGCAGCTTCGCGCGCGCGCCGGTGCGGGTCGGCACCTTCAGGCCGACGACGAATTCGTGCGGCGCCATGTCCTTCTGCTGGTAGCCCGTGTACAGCGCCTCGAGCGGCAGCTCGCGCACCGTGTCGCCACCGCGCAGCACCACGCGCGCGCCGAGCGCGATCAGGCCCGGCATCGAATCGCCGATCGGCGAGCCGTTCGCGACGTTGCCGCCGATCGTGCCGGCGTTGCGGATCGGCAGCGACGCGAAGCGCTTCCACATTTCGGTCAGCTCCGGATACGTGCCGGCCAGCGCCGCATACCCGTTCTCGACCGTCACGCCCGCACCGATCTCGATCCAGTCTTCGCCGTGCACGACGTGCTGCAGTTCGGCGATCTGGCCGACGTAGATCAGGTCGTCGAGCCGGCGCATCTGCTTCGTGACCCACAAGCCGATGTCGGTGCTGCCCGCCAGAATGTGCGCGTCGGGCCGCTCGACCTTCAGCGCGGCCAGCGCATCGAGCGTGCGCGGCGCCGCGAAGCGCGCGCCGTCGAGCGTCGTGTAGTCGAACGTGTCGTCGCGCTTGAGCGACGCGAGCGTGCGGGCCAGCGCGGCCGTGTCGACCGGTGCCGACGGCGCCGGCCCATCGAACATCTGCACGGCCGCGTCGACGATCGGCCGGTAGCCGGTGCAGCGGCACAGGTTGCCGGTCAGCGCATCGGCGATCTCGGTGCGCGTCGGTACGTCCTTCGCCTTCGCGCACGCGCTGCCGCAGCCTTCGTGGCCGTGCTTCTCGTACAGCGCCCACATCGACATCACGAAGCCCGGCGTGCAGAACCCGCATTGCGAACCGTGACAGTCGACCATCGCCTGTTGCACCGGATGCAGCGCGCCGTCCGGCTGACGCAGGTCCTCGACCGTCAGCAGCGCCTTGCCGTCGAGCGTCGGCAGGAACTGGATGCATGCGTTGACGGCCTTGAACTCGACCGCGCCGGTGTCGGTTAGCTCGCCGACGACGACCGTGCATGCGCCGCAGTCGCCTTCCGCGCAGCCTTCCTTGGTGCCGGTGCAATGCGCGTCCTCGCGCAGGTATTGCAGCACGGTGCGGGTGACGTCCGCGCCGCTGACTTCGCGAATCGCGTGACGATGGTAGAAGCGGATCGGCTCACTCATGTCTCGAGGGTTCTTCAAATGGGGGGCAAGGCGGCCTGCGCAGTGCGCTCGACCGACGTTTTTCTGACAGTTTGCACGCTATCACCATCAAATTTCGCAACCCATAGCCCATCACGCATGGGGCCCATATAACTGCCGCGATATGAACGCCGGGGAACGCCGGGGCCGCCCGCCGCCCTTTCCGCACGGTGCCCTGCACCCGTTCCCGACGCCTTCGACACCGTCCGCCATCGTCAAAAACGGGGCGCGATTAACTAAATGGTACCTGCGTGAAAACCGGTTCCATGGGAAAATCCCGATTCCCTTTTTCGCCGTCTTCCGTTCGTTTCGTTCATTCGTTCCGACCCCATGTCAACCGATTCCGCCACACCGCCGCGCAGCGGGTTCGCGGTCACGCTGCAAATCGTGTCCGTCGTCTGCTTCACGTTCATCTGCTACCTGACCATCGGCCTGCCGCTCGCGGTGCTGCCGGGCTTCGTCCATGACGACCTCGGTTTTTCCGCGATCGTCGCGGGCGGCGCGATCAGCGTCCAGTATTTCGCGACGCTCGCATCGCGGCCGCTCGCCGGGCGCTTCGCCGATACGCTCGGGCCGAAGCAGACGGTGCTGCGCGGGCTGGTCGGCTGCGGGGTGTCGGGCGTGCTGCTGCTCGTCGCGCTGCTGCTCGCGCACTGGCCGGTCGCGAGCCTCGTGCTGCTGGTCGCGAGCCGGCTCGTGCTCGGCGTCGGCGAGAGCCTGTGCGGTACCGGCGCGATCCTGTGGGGCATCGGCCGGGTCGGCGTCACGCACAACGCGAAGGTCATCTCGTGGAACGGGATCGCCACCTACGGCGCACTCGCGCTCGGCGCGCCGGTCGGCGTCGCGATCGCGCATACGCTGAATCCGGCGCTGATCGGCGTGATCGTGATCGCGCTCGCCGCGACCGGCTTCTATCTCGCGCGCCTGATCGATTCCGTGCCGCTCGTGCACGGCGAACGGATGTCGTATGCGAGCGTGTTCACGCGCGTGCTGCCGCACGGCCTCGGCCTCGCGCTCGGCTCGGCCGGCTTCGGCTCGATCGCCACCTTCGTCACGCTGTACTACGCCGCGCGCCACTGGCCGAACGCCGCACTGTCGCTGACCGTGTTCGGCACGCTGTTCATCGGCGCGCGCCTGCTGTTCGCGAACACGATCAAGACGTATGGCGGCTTCCGCGTCGCGATCGTGTCGTTCGCGTTCGAATGCTCGGGCCTCGTGCTGCTGTGGCTCGCGCCGGTGCCGCACGTCGCGCTCGTCGGCGCCGCGCTGACGGGCTTCGGCTTCGCGCTGATCTTCCCGGCACTCGGCGTCGAGGCCGTCGCGCTCGTGCCGCCCGCGAGCCGCGGCGCGGCGCTGTCCGCGTACTCGGTGTTCCTCGACCTGTCGCTCGGCATCACGGGCCCGCTCGCCGGCTATGTCGCGGGCGCGTTCGGTTATCCGCAGGTGTTCCTGTTCGCGGCGGTGGCCGCCGCCGCGGGCGTCGCGCTGTCGATGGTGCTGTACCAGCGGCAGGCGCGGGTTGCGGAGAGCGGCGCGGCGGCATGAGCGCCCGAGCCGCGGGATACCGCGCGAGCCCTCGTTCCGACGGAAGGCCGCACGGGGCCATTCGTCGGCGTCCGACGAGACACGGCTTGACGTGACTTAACGCGGCAGTATGTTGAAGTCCCGCAGCACGCGGGCAGCGTCGACGTGGCGCCGGAACGGCACGGCGCGCTCGAGCATGAGCTTCGGTTCGGCACGATCGAAAAGCACGAGCGCTTCCGACGTGTTGAGATGGCGTGACATATACAGAAAACCGTCGACCCGGCGGCCATGCCCGTGCACGGCGAGCGACCATTGCTGCGGGATGTCGTACGGTACGACGGTCGACAGCGCGCCGTCGCCGCCAAGGTTTTTCAGCGGCAAGCCGTGCAGGACGGCCACCGTCAGCGGAGAGCCGGTAAACGACAGCACGAAGCGCTCAAGCTCCGTCGTCACGAGCGGAAAGCCGCCAACGGCGAGATCGGCGACTTCGTCGTGCAGCACCGTCTCGGCAAACGCACAGTGCAGGTCGAAACCGAAATAGCTGGTGCCATACCGGCGCCGCTTGCGCGGGTCGTCGAAACGGTTGCCGCCCGACTTGCCGAAGTACGGCTCGCCCGTCTCGTACCGGGAAACGCGCACCAGCGCCGCCGGCGGAATCGTCCGCGTAACCAGCGTCGCATTCGCGAAGTGTTCGCTCGGCGGCCTCAACGTCAACCGCGCCTCCTAGCGTTCCGCGAACGCCGCCGCGGCACGCTCGACCTCGGCAAGCTTCCCCTGCGACAGCGCCTTCAGCGGCGTGACGTTGCCGAGGGACGCCTTGGGCGTCGTGAAGAATTGCCATTTGCTCCACCCCGGCAACGCGCCCAGGCATTGCGTCACCTTTCCGAGCGTCTTGCGATCGATATCGCCCGTCAGATAAAAGGCCGGGTAGTACTGCGCCGCCCCCACGTCGACCGCGAAGATGCGCCCCGACACGACCGCCTTGCTGAGCGCCTGCCGTGTCATGCCGAGCCCCGCCCAGATCTCCGCGGCCGGCAGCAGCGCGCCCTTCGCGACGAGCGCCCGCCGTTCGGCCAGCGCGCGCTGCTCGAAATCGGCGGCCGCGGCATCCGCGCGGGCCACCGGCCTCGCAGGCTGTTTCCTGCGAACGGACGGTTGCCTGTCGCGGGTCGCGGCGGCAGCGATGCCGAACGTGATCGTGCCGGCCAGATCGATGACCTGGGCGATGCCGACCTTGAACAAGTGCCCCAGCTGTTCGTCCGACAGCCTGAGCAGCGCCCGGGCCCGATCGGGCCCGAGCATGGTCGCGGCGCCGACGGCGCTGCGCAGCGCCTCCTCGGTCTCGACATCGAGAACCGCAGCCACGCCTTCAAGCGCATGAGCCTGCCTGACCATCGCTACCTCCTTGCACGACCGGAAGCTCGAGACTAGGCTCGATTCGGAACCAAGTCAACCATGACAACCAAACTGACGACCGGGCAGGCGACATCGGGCCGCCCCCTCATCCGTCACGCCGTCCTCAGAAACAGCCTCCGCGTCAGGTCGAACGCGACCAGGTTGCCGGCCACCACCAGCAGCAGCCCGACCACCGCGAGCGGCGACCACTGGTAACCCTCGTACACCGTCGACACCGCCAGCGCGACGATCGGGAACAGCACCGTGCAGTACGCGGCACGCTCCGGCCCGATCCGGCCGACGAGGGTCAGATAGGCGGTGAATCCGATCACCGAGCCCGGCACGGCCAGGTAGACGAGCGCGCCGAGATAACGCGGGCTCGTGTCGAGCGTGAACGGCAAGCCGGCCGCTGCGCTGCCGACGGTCAGGATCGCCGCGCCGATCAGCATCGCCCAGCCGTTGGTCGCGAGCGGGTGCAGCCCCATCGACTGCATCCGGCTCGACAGCAGGTTGCCAGCCGAGAAGCACATCGTGCCCGCCAGCGCGATCGCGAGCCCCGTCCAGGTCGCGTGGTCGTCGAGATGGCCGGCCATCTGCTGCCAGAACAGGCATGCGATGCCGGTCAGGCCGAGCAGCGCGCCGGCGATCGCCGACGGCCGCAGTGGGCGGCCCATGAACAGCCGGCCGTTGATCGAATTCAACAGCGGCGCGGTCGAGAAGATCACCGCGACAAGGCCGCTCGGTACGACCTGTTCCGCGTAGTAGAAGCACAGGAAGTTCAGGCAGAACAGCGCGAAGCCCTGCGCCAGCAGGAAACGCCACGCTTCGCGCGGCGGGCGCACCGGCCGGCGCATCACGCGCAGCAGCGCGAACAGCACGGCGGCCGCGAGCCAGAAGCGCCAGGCGATCGACACGGGCGGCGGCACGGAGCCGAGCTGCCACTTGATCGCGATCCAGGTGGTGCCCCAGATCAGCACGGTGACGAAATAAAGCGATAGGTTCATGGCGGCAACGATCCAAAAAAGCGGGTGAAACGGGACTCCGACTATGCCGCCGCCCGGCGCGCGCCGATTGTCCGGAATTGCGGTCTTTTTCGGGCCGCCGCCCGCAGCGCCGCCCGCCCGCTTATACTCGGCCCATCATGAGCCTCACCCTTTCCGCGCCCCCCATCGACCACCCCGCCGCCCTGGCCGGCGGCGATCTGCCGTTCGGCCTGCAGTCGGTCTGCCGCACGCTCGCCGACGCGAACGCGACGCTCGAGCGCTTCGCGTGGCTCGGCGACCATCTCGCGATCGCCGAATGGACGCGGATCACCGACGAAAGCGAGACGATCTACGAGCAGCCGGGCCACCACACGCTGTCGTGCTACCTCGACGGCGGCTACCAGACGGAACGCCAGCGCGTGCCGCGCTACGGCGCGCCGAGCCTGCTGTGCGCGCTGCCGGGCGACCACGAATCGCGCTGGTGGGTGCGCGGCGAGATGCACTTCATCCACCTGTATTTCCTGCCCGAGCACTTCACGCAGCGCGCGATCCGCGAACTCGACCGCGAGCCGCGCGAGCTGAAGCTCGCCGACCGCACTTACTTCGAGGATGCGCGCGTCGCCTCCCTGCTGCGCTCGCTCGCGCTGGACGGCTGGGACGATGCCGACGAGCGGCTGCGCGTGAACGAGACCGCGCACGAGGTGCTGAGCCTGCTGCTGCGCGGGCAGAGCACGACCCGCACCGACACGTCGTTCCGCGGCGGGCTCGCGCCGGCCGTGCGCCGCCGCGTGCGCGACTACATCGACACGTACCTGACGCAACCGCTGACGCTCGGCGAACTCGCCGACGTCGCCGCGCTGTCCGAGTACCACTTCTCGCGGATGTTCCGGTTGTCGTTCGGCCGGGCGCCGCACGCGTGGGTGGCCGAGCAGCGGCTGGCGCGGGCGCGCGAGCTGTTGCGCACGACGGCGCTGCCGCTCGCACAGATCGCGGCCGACTGCGGCTATGCGAACGCCGGCCACTTCAGCCATCGCTTCCGCGACGCTCACGGTACGACGCCGATTACCTACCGGCGTGCGATGCAGGGCCGCTGAGCGCGGCCCCGGCGCGGCTTACGCGCCGCGTCGCGACAGTTCCTGTTCGAGCGCCGCGACGCCGGCCGGCAGGTCGACCGGCACCTTCAGGTCGACCATCGTGCGGCCGAACGCATGCAGCGTGCGGAACAGGTTGTGTTCACGGCACTGCTCGCCCATCTGTCCGATCCGCACGATCGGCAACCCGAACGAGCCCGAGATCTCGACCTGGTACTGCTTCGAGATGTGGCCGCAGACCATTCCCGGCGTCAGCCCTTCCGGCGTCTCGATCCCGACGACCGAGTTCAGCCGGCAATCCTTCGGCGCATAGAGCTTGAGCCCCATCGACTCGACGCCTGCCTGCAGCGCGAGCGAGCAGCGCAGGTGGCGCGCGAAGCGGCTTTCGAGCGTCTCCGCGCAGACGAGCCGCAGCGCTTCGTGCAGCGCGAGCACGCCCGACACGGGCGCCGTGTAGTGATAGCCCGCGTTGTGCCAGAAATTCTCCGCGAGCGCCATGTCGAGGCACCAGTGCGCGTTCGGTTCGGGGCGCTGCTTCATCCGGTCCCACGCGGCGTCGGAGAACGCGATCAGCGACACGCCCGGGATCGACGACAGCCCCTTCTGGCCGCCGGTGATCACCGCGTCGATGCCCCATGCGTCCATCTCGAGCGGCATCGTCGACAGCGTGCACACCGCGTCGACCACGACCAGCGCACCGGCCGCCTTCGCGAGCGCCGCGATGTCGCGCAGGTCGCGGTTCCACACGGTGTTCGACGTCTCGCCCTGCACGATCGTGACGATCTCGGGCCGCTCGCGCGCGATCGCGTCCGCGATCTCGTCGAGGCTCGCGACCGCGCGATCAGCCACTTCGAGCGTCGCGACGTCGGCGCCGACGCGCGTGGCCATCTCGGCCATCCGCGCGCTGAAGAAGCCATTGCGGATCGACAGCACGCGGGTACCGCGCCACGCGAGGTTCGAGATCGCCATTTCCATCGCGGCCGAACCGGGGCCCGCGACGCCGAGCACCCACTTCGTGCGGGTCTGGAACACGTAGCGCGCCATCTCCTTCACCTGCTCGATGATCTTCGCCATCGTCGCGCCGAGGTGGTTGATCACGATCGTGTTCGCCTTCGCGACGGCGGCCGGGATCGGAACCGGGCCGGCCCCCATCATCAGCAGCGGTTCTTCGGGCAGGATCGCGTCGAGCGGCACGACGACGGGACAGGGAATCGGCGAGTAATCGATGGACATGGCAGGTAAAAGGTGAGGAAAGGAAGTGCACGGACGCTCGCCGCGCAGCATGGCGAACTGATCGATCATTCCGTGTTCCGCCGCCTCGCGCAAGAGGCACGCACGGCCGGACAGCGCAACGCTGGCCCGGTCGCCGGACCGGGCCAGCCAGCCGTGCGCGTGCCGCACGCCAGCCATTCGAAATGAGAAACGATTGCGGGCCGGGTTGTGAAACGGTTCCATTCGTACGCCAGGCGCCCGATTTTCTCCGTCAATAACACAACGAATCGTCGAAACCGCCGGTTCAACGCGACTTCTGTATCAAAAAAATAGACCGAATCCGCCCTAAAAATCGCTTCACGGAATCCTGCACGCAAAACAGACGTGCGGCCCCAAAAAACATCCATTACTTCCGCATGTATTGGGGCACGCTTCCCGTCAATACCGGAACAAGCACGCCAGAATTGCATACAACTCATTGATTAAAATAGGAAATACCCGAACAACCGCGCTTACTCTAATACCCTGCCGTCTTTGAACGGCAGGCATCGATACAGCACCGCGTTTAACGCGTTACTCCCTATTTCGATTTTCCGCAACCCGCCCCTTTTCTCAGGTTGACGGATATCGCTTCTGTATTGAACAATCGTCTGCGGAATCGAAAAAAACGATTTTTCGATACGAAGGAAAACTGGGTGCCGCGCGATACGCTTTCGAGGTTGCGCGGCGAAAAGCATCAACCATAATCAATCAACCGGGCCAGAAATACGCAAGCCATGAACCAGATTCAGACCATGCGTGTATTCGTCTGCGTCGCCGAGCAGCAGAGCTTCCGGCGCGCGGCGCACCATCTCGGCGTGTCCAATGCCCTCGTCACGCGTTCGATCGCGATGCTCGAGGGCCACCTGAACACACGGCTGATCCACCGCACCACGCGCAACCTGTCGCTTACCGAGGCCGGCGTGCGCTACCTCGACGGGTGCCGTGCGCTGCTCGAGGAATTCGACCACCTCGAATCGTCCGTCGCGCATGCCGTGCGCGAACCGGCCGGCACGCTGCGCGTCGTCGCGTCGGGCCTGCTGTCGCCGCTTGCACTGACGCCGCTCGTCAGCAGCTTCCGGCACCGCTACCCCGAGTTGCGCGTGCAGCTGACCGTCTCCGAGGGGCCGCTCGACGTGCTCGATTCGGGTTACGACGTCGGCATCGTCACGGGCAACCGGCTCGACGGCAACCCGACGCTGATCGGCCACGCGCTCGCGCCGAACCCGTTCGTCGCGTGCGCGGCACCGGCCTATCTCGAGCGACGCGGCGAGCCGCGCTTGCCCGACGACCTGCCGGGCCACGACTGGGTCACGCTCGCATCGCACCAGCATGCGCCCGCGTGGCAACTGGTCGGCCACGACGGCATCGCGCATTCCGTCACGGTGCGCCCGACCTGCACGGTCAACCAGCTCGCGCTCGTCCAGGCGGCCGCCGTGGCCGGGGCCGGCATCGCGGTGCTGCCCGAGCCGTGCGTCGCCGACGCGCTCGCGAACGGCACGCTCGTGCGGCTCATGGCCGGCTACCGGATCGACGATCCCGACACGCAACTGTCGCTCGTCTACCCGAACCGCCAGTACGTACCGGCCCGCACGCGCAGCTTCGTCGAGCACGCGCTCGACCACTTCAGTGCGCAGCCGGCCCGCGAACGAACCGACTACGGCTTCCTGCGGCCGCCGCGCGGGCCCGACCGCTCCGACATCGTCACGGGCCTGCAGTAAACTGCGCGCGTCAGCCTTCGGAGGTGCAGCGTGCGCGTGATCCTGTTCAGCAGCCGGCAGTACGACGACGATTCGTTCGCTGCCGCCAACCGGCAGTTCGGCTATCGGCTGCACTTCCAGCCGTCGCACCTCGACGCGGAAACCGCGATCCTCGCGCACGGCTATGAGGTCGTCTGCCCGTTCGTCAACGACACCGTCGACGCGGCCGTGCTCGAACGGCTGGCCGACGGCGGCACGCGCCTGATCGCGCTGCGCTCGGCGGGCTTCAACCATGTCGACCTGGCCGCCGCCGAGCGGCTCGGCATCACGGTCGTGCGCGTGCCCGCCTATTCGCCGCACGCGGTGGCCGAGCACGCGGTCGCGCTGATCCTCGCGCTCAACCGCCGCCTGCCGCGCGCGGTCGCGCGCACCCGCGAAGGCGACTTCTCGCTGAACGGCCTGCTCGGCTTCGACTTGCACGGCAAGACCGTCGGCGTGATCGGTACCGGCATCATCGGCAGCGTGTTCGCGAAGATCATGATGGGCTTCGGGATGCATGTGCTCGCGCACTCGGTGCCGCCGTACAACGACGAACTGATCGCGTTCGGCGCGCGTTATGTCGAGCTCGACGAGCTGCTGCACCACGCCGACATCGTCAGCCTGCACTGCCCGCTGCTGCCGTCGACGCACCACCTGATCAACGAACGGACGCTCGCGCGGATGAAGCATGGCGCGATGCTGATCAACACCGGGCGCGGCGGCCTCGTCGATGCGCAGGCGCTGGTCGATGCGCTCAAGAGCGGCCAGCTCGGCCATCTCGGGCTCGACGTGTACGAAGAGGAAAGCGGGCTCTTCTTCGAGGATCACTCCGACCTGCCGCTGCAGGACGACGTGCTCGCCCGCCTGCTGACGTTCCCCAACGTGATCGTCACGTCCCACCAGGCGTTCTTCACGCGCGAAGCGCTGGCCGAGATCGCGCACACGACGCTGCTGAACATCGAGGCGTGGCATGCGGGCACGCCGCAGAACGTCGTGACAGCGAATCGCTGACAAACCGACGAAAACGGCTCATTTGACGGTTGCCGGCGCCACCGCAATCGTTTGCTTGTGGCCGTCGCCGCAAACGAAGCGCGTTTCATCAACAATTTCGCGCTTTGTTTCGACTGATGTAACGATTCCGGTGCGCCGTCTGCTATCGTTGCGCCGACGTTATCCCGCCCCTCCCGCTCATGCGTTTCGACGACTCCGACATCGCCGCCGTCTACCGCGCCATTTTCGAACGGCGCGACATGCGCCACTTCACGCCGGCGCCTGTCGATCCCGCCGTGCTCGCGCGCCTGCTGCGCGCGGCGCATCACGCGCCGAGCGTCGGCTTCATGCAGCCGTGGCGCTTCATCCGCATCACCGATCCCGCGCTGCGCACCGCGATCCACGCGCTGGTCGAGGCCGAGCGCCGCGCGACCGCCGACGCACTCGGCGAGCGCCAGGACGAATTCATGCGGCTGAAAGTCGAAGGCGTGCGCGAATGCGGCGAGTTGCTGATCGTCGCGCTCGCCGACGGCCGCGAGCGTCACGTGTTCGGCCGCCGCACGCTGCCGGAAATGGATCTCGCATCCGCCGCGTGCGCGATCCAGAACATGTGGCTCGCGGCCCGCGCCGAAGGGCTCGGAATGGGCTGGGTCTCGCTGTTCGACGTCGACGCGCTGCGCGCGCTGCTGCGCATGCCCGACGGCGCGAAGCCGATCGCCGTGCTGTGCGTCGGGCACGTCGACGCGTTCTATGCGAAGCCGATGCTCGAGCAGGAGCGTTGGGCCGCGCGGATGCCGATCGAAGCGTGCCTGTTCGAAAACGGCTGGGACGATCCGGCCCCGATCGATGCCGCCGGCGCGCCTTCGTCGCGCGCGGACGCGACAGCGGACCCCGACTCGGCAAGCACACCGGGCGCGTCGACCACGGGCGTCGACGGCTCCCCCGAACACATCGCCTGACGAGCACGCGGTCGCCGGCATCGTGCCGGCACCGCGGCACATTCACCGCGGCAAGCCCGGTTGAATCCCACACTGTGAGCTTCACGCGCGCAGCCTCGTCGCACGCCGGCAACATCCGTTTTGGCCCCAAGCATAGGGGTTTTCACTGAAGTAGAATCGCGGCTGTCGTTCGCCTTCCCGCCCGCCCGTCCCGCGCATCCTGCGCCAGCCCGAGCGGCGGCTTTTCCCGAGCCCACCGCGATGCCCTTACCTCTTTTCGCCCTCGCCGTCGCCGCATTTGGAATCGGTACCACCGAATTCGTGATCATGGGGCTGCTGCCCAACGTCGCGCGCGATCTCGGCGTGTCGATCCCGGCCGCCGGGATGCTCGTGTCGGGTTACGCGCTCGGCGTGACGATCGGTGCGCCGATCCTCGCGATCGTCACCGCGAAGATGCCGCGCAAGCGCGCGCTGATGGGCCTGATCGGATTGTTCATCGCGGGCAACCTGTTCTGCGCGATCGCACCGGGCTACGCGGTGCTGATGGCCGCGCGCGTCGTCACCGCGTTCTGCCACGGCGCGTTCTTCGGGATCGGCTCGGTGGTCGCGAGCAACCTCGTCGCGCCGAACCGCCGCGCACAGGCGATCGCCCTGATGTTCACCGGCCTCACGCTCGCGAACGTGCTCGGCGTGCCGCTCGGCACCGCGCTCGGCCAGGCATTCGGCTGGCGCGCGACGTTCTGGGCCGTCACCGGCATCGGCATCGCCGCGGCCGCCGCGCTCGCGGTGTGCCTGCCGAGGAACCTCGCGATGCCCGACACCAGCATCACGCGCGAATTCAGCGTGCTGAAGCACCCGCAGGTGCTGATGGTGCTCGGCATCAGCGTGCTCGCGTCGGCAAGCCTGTTCAGCGTGTTCACGTACATCACGCCGATCCTCGAGGACGTGACGGGCTTCTCCCCGCGCCAGGTCACCTACGTGCTGCTGCTGTTCGGCCTCGGGCTGACGGTGGGCGGCACGCTCGGCGGCAAGCTCGCCGACTGGCGCCGGATGCCGTCGCTGATCGCGACGCTCGCGCTGATCGGCGTGGTTCTCGCGCTGTTCGCGGGCACGATGCACCTGCCGTTCGCCGCGCTCGCGACGATCTTCGTGTGGGGCATCCTCGCGTTCGCGATCGTGCCGCCGCTGCAGATCCTGATCGTCGACCGCGCAAGCGATGCGCCGAACCTCGCATCGACGCTGAACCAGGGCGCGTTCAACCTCGGCAACGCAACCGGCGCCTGGCTCGGCGGGATGGCGATCGGCTCCGGCGTGTCGCTCGTGAGCCTGCCGTGGGTCGGCGTCGCGATGGCCGTCGCCGCGCTGGCGCTCACGCTGTGGTCGGCGTCGCTCGAACGCCGCCCGGTGACCGTGCCGACCGAATACGTGTAACGCCGCCCCGCGCGCATTCGTTGCGCGCGCAACGCCAGCAACACCATTCGAACCTGATGGCCTTCATGGACCTTTCAAGGTCCGCGGTGTAGCATCCCGGCCGATGAAAGCCATTCTCAATCGCGATTTCCTCGCGCTGATCCTGAGCGTCGCGGTCGTCGGCCTCGGCACCGGCGCCACGCTGCCGCTCACCGCGCTCGCGCTGACCGAGGCCGGGCACGGCACCAACGTCGTCGGCATGCTGACCGCCGCGCAGGCCCTCGGCGGCCTCGCGATCGTCCCGTTCGTCACCGCGCTCGCGCGCCACATCGGCTCGCGCCGCGCGATCGTCGTATCGGTCGTGCTGCTCGCGGCAGCCACGGCGCTGATGCAGTTCACGTCGAACCTGATCCTGTGGGGTGCGCTGCGCGTGCTGTGCGGCGCCGCGCTGATGCTGCTGTTCACGATCGGCGAGGCGTGGGTCAACCAGCTCGCCGACGATTCGACGCGCGGCCGCGTCGTCGCGATCTATGCGACCAATTTCACGCTGTTCCAGATGGCGGGCCCCGTGCTGGTGAGCCAGATCGCCGGTGCGACGAGCATCCGCTTCGCGCTGTGCGGCGCGCTGTTCCTGCTCGCGCTGCCGACGCTCGCGACGATCCGGCGCGCGCCGCTCGCCGGCGACGACGCGCATCACGAAGCCCACGGCCGCTGGCTCGACGTGCTGCCGCGCATGCCCGCGCTGATCATCGGCACCGGGTTCTTCGCCCTGTTCGATACGCTCGCGCTGTCGCTGCTGCCGCTCTACGCAATGGATCACGGCGTCGCGAGCGCCACCGCCGTGCTGCTCGCGTCGATCATGCTGTTCGGCGATACCGCGATGCAGTTCCCGATCGGCTGGCTCGCGGACAAGCTCGGCCGCGAACGCGTGCACCTCGGTGCGGGCTGGATCGTGCTGGCCGGCCTGCCGCTGCTGCCGCTCGTCATCGCGAACCCGTGGCTGTGCTGGCCGCTGCTGTTCGTGCTCGGCGCGGCGGCCGGCAGCATCTACACGCTGTCGCTCGTCGCGTGCGGCGAACGCTTCCGCGGCGCGGCGCTCGTCACCGCGAGTTCGCTCGTGTCGGCATCGTGGAGCGCCGCGAGCTTCGGCGGCCCGCTGGTCGCCGGCGCGTTGATGGAGCAACTGGGCAGCAACGCGCTGGTCGGCGTGCTGGTCGTCTGTGTCGCCGCGTTCGTCGCGGCCGCGCTGTGGGAGCGCCGCGCCGCGTTGCAGCGCGCGGTCTGATATCGGCGCTGTCGATGTCGATGTCGATGTTGCAAACGCAGACGCAAACATTGACGCTCGCACTCGGCGCCCCACACGGACGCACACGCGCCGCCCCCGGCCTGCCAAACGAAAACGGCCCGCGCAATGCGGGCCGCCCTGTCCTTCCGGACGACTTGTTGCGTGTCGCGCCGCGCCTCGTCACGCGCTCCGCGCGGGCAGGATCTTGCCGGCACACGTGCCGAAGCCGACGCGATAGCCGTCGCCCTGGCACCATCCGGCGAGCGTGAGCTCGTCGCCGTCCTCGATGAATGCGCGACTGCCGCCGCCGTTCAGCGCAACCGGCTCCTTGCCGTTCCACGTCAGTTCGAGCAGGCTGCCGAACGAATCCTTCGTCGGCCCGCTGATCGTGCCCGAACCCATCAGGTCGCCCACGCGCGTGTTGCAGCCGGCCACCGTGTGATGCGCGAGCTGCTGCGCCATCGTCCAGTACATGTGCCTGAAATTCGTGCGGCAGATCGACGTCGCCTCCGCCGCCCCTTCCGCGCGCAGCGTCACTTCGAGCGCGATGTCGAACGCATGCTTGCCCGCATGCCGCAGATACGCGAGCGGCTGCGGCGACTGCTCGGGCTGCGCGACGCGGAACGGTTCGAGCGCATCGAGCGTGACGATCCACGGCGAGATCGTCGTCGCGAACGTCTTCGCGTTGAACGGGCCGAGCGGCACGTATTCCCACTGCTGGATGTCGCGCGCGCTCCAGTCGTTCAGCAGCACCATCCCGAAGATATGTGCTTCCGCGTCCTCGCACGCGATCGGCTCGCCGAGCGCATTGCCGCGGCCGACGATGAAGCCCGTCTCCAGTTCGATGTCGAGCTTGCGGCACGCGCCGAACACCGGACGCTCCTGGTCGGGCAGCTTCAGTTGCCCGTTCGGGCGCCGCACCGGCGTGCCGCTCACGACCACCGACGACGCACGGCCGTTGTAGCCGATCGGCATCTCCGACCAGTTCGGCAGCAGCGCGTTCTTCGGATCGCGGAACATCGAACCGACGTTGGTCGCATGCTCCTTCGACGAATAGAAATCGGTGTAGCCGGGAATCTCGACCGGCAGATGCAGCGTCGCGTCGCGCTGCGCGACGAGCACCTGCGCGCGCAGCGCCGCATCGTCACGCAGCCGCGGGTTGTCGCGCGAGAACAGGTCCGACAGCTGCACGCGCACGCTGCGCCATGCGTCGCGGCCGAGCGCGATGAACGGATTGAGCGTCGGCGCGGCGAACACGTCGGCGCCGGCCGGCAGCGTCACGAGGCCCGCGCGTGCGAGCGCGGCAAGATCGACGATCCGGTCGCCGAGCGCGACGCCGGCGCGGCGCGCCGTCTGCTTCGCATCGCTGAAGATCCCGAACGGCAGGTTCTGGATCGGGAAATCGCAGGCGGGATCGTTCGCCGTCTCGACCCAGCTCTTGCGGGCCGGGTCGAGCGTCGCGCGCCAGTCTTGGGTATCGCTCATCTTTGCTCCGGGTTGAAGTGTTTCCTGATGCCTTGCCAGCATTCGAAGTAGTCGGCCTGCAGCTGCGCGGTGTCGAGCGCGTAGCGCGTCGGCCGGATCAGCGTGCGGGTTTCGAACATGAACGCCATCGTCGCGTCGACCTTGTGCGGCTTGCTCGTATCGCTCGCGGACGCCTTCTCGAACGTGTCCGCGTCGGGCCCGTGGCCCGACATGCAGTTGTGCAGGCTCGCGCCGCCCGGCACGAAGCCTTCGGCCTTCGCGTCGTACGCGCCGTGCACGAGCCCCATGAACTCGCTCGCGACGTTGCGGTGGAACCAGGGCGGGCGGAACGTATCCTCGGCCGCGAGCCAGCGCGGCGGGAAGATCACGAAGTCGATCGTGTCGACGCCCGGCGTGTCGCTCTGCGACTGCAGCACCAGGAAGATCGACGGATCGGGATGGTCGTAGCTGATCGAGCCGATCGTGTTGAACAGGCGCAGGTCGTATTTGTACGGCGCGTAGTTGCCGTGCCACGCAACGACGTCGAGCGGCGAATGGCCGATGTCCGCGCGCCACAACCGGCCGTTCAGCTTCGCGATCAGCTCGAACGCGCCTTCGCGGTCTTCGTAAGCGGCCTGCGGCGTCAGGAAGTCGCGCGGGTTCGCGAGACCGTTCGAGCCGATCGGGCCGAGGTCCGGCAGACGCAGCAGCGCGCCGAAGTTTTCGCAGATGTAGCCGCGCGCATTGCCGTCCGGCAGCGCGACGGAAAAACGCACGCCGCGCGGGATCACCGCGATCTCGAACGGCTCGACGTCGAGCCGGCCGAATTCCGTCGCGATGAACAGGCGCCCCTGCTGCGGCACGATCAGCAGTTCGCCGTCCGCGCTGTAGAAAAAGCGGTCCTGCATCGAGCGGTTCGCCGCGTACAGGTGGATCGCGCAACCGTTCATCGCGGCGGCCGACCCGTTGCCGGCCATCGTCACCAGCCCTTCGACGAAATCGGTCGGCTCGACCGGCATCGGCAGCGGGTCCCAGCGCAGCTGGTTCGGCGGCGTCGGCGGCACGTCGGCCGAGTCGCCGAATTCCGACACGAGCCGCTGCGGGCCCGCGTACGGCTCGAACGGCCGATGCACGGCCGCCGGGCGAATGCGGTACAGCCACGAGCGGCGGTTGTGGCCACGCGGCGCGGTAAACGCGGTGCCCGACAGTTGCTCCGCATACAGCCCGTACGGCGCGCGCTGCGGCGAGTTGCGGCCGTGCGGCAGCGCGCCGGGCAGTGCCTCGGTCGCGAATTCGTTCGCGAAACCGCTCAGGTAGCCGGCGTTTGCCGGTTTCGACAGGTCAAGCGTCATCGTTTCCTTTCTCCCTCAATTCGTGGCGGCGGTCGGCGCCTGCACGCCGTTGCGCCGCGTTACGCCCGCAAGCCCGAGGACGAACAGCGCCGAGCACAGCACGGGCACCGCGGCCGCGTGGAACAGCGCGCCGTTCGACCAGTTGAGCGCAATCAGTTGCCCGCCGACGAGCGGCCCGAGCACCGAGCCGATCCGGCCGATGCCGAGGCTCCAGCCGATGCCCGTCGAGCGCAGCGACGTCGGGTAATACTGGCCCGCGAGCGCGTTCACGGCCGGCTGCCCGCCGACCACGCAGAACCCGCCCGCGAACACGACCACCAGCAGCCACGGCAGCGCATGCGCGACCGAGCCGATCAGCCCGACCGACACCGCGGCGCACGCAAAGCAGGCGAACAGCACGCGCACGAAGCCGTAGCGTTCGATGAACCAGCCGAGCGACAGCGTGCCGATCACGCCGCCGGTCTGCAGCACCGTGCCGACGATCACGGCCGTACCCGGCGAATAACCGGCATCGCGCATCACCGTCGGCAGCCAGTTCGACAGGAAATACAGGTCGATCAGGTTCATGAAGCTGATCGCCCACAGCAGCAGCGTGACCGGCAGGCGGCCATGGCTGAACAGCTCGGCGACCGGTGCGCCGGTCGCGGCCCGCTCGCGCACGACGAGCCGCGTGTGCGCATCGATGCCGGCCTGCGGCGCGAAACCCGCGAGCCAGTCGCGCGCCTGCGCGACGCGCCCTTTCAGCACCAGAAACTGCAGCGATTCGGGCAGCCGCGCGACCATCGCGATCGTGAGCACGAGCGGCACCGCGCCGCCGACGAAGAACACCGAGCGCCAGCCGAGCGCCGGAATCAGCGCGGCGCTGATGAAGCCGCCGAGCGCCGCGCCGAGCGTGAAGCCGCACGACACGATCATCATCCGCTTCACGCGATGCGCGGCCGGGCTGAACTCGCCGACCAGCGCCATCGCGTTCGGCATGATGCAGCCGAGGCCGAGGCCCGTGACGAAGCGCAGCGCCATCAGCACCGGGATCGAACCCGCGAACGGCGTCGCGAGCATCGTCACCGCGAAGAACAGCGTCGAGCCGATCAGCACCGGGCGCCGCCCGATCCGGTCGGCCAGCACCGACAGCCCGAGCGCGCCGAGCAGCATCCCGAACAGGCTCGCGCTGAACACCGGCCCGAGCGCCTGTTTCGGCACGCCCCATTCGGCAATCACGCTCGGGGCGACGTAGCCCATCGCCTGCGCATCGAACCCGTCGATCACGAGGCACAGCCCGCACAACACGAGCAGCATCCAGTGAAAGCCCGGGCGATGGGTCTCGTCGATCACGTGCTCGACTTCGAGCACGCGTGCGTCGGCCGGCGCCGCGCTCATTGCGCGACCTCGGCGGCCGGATGCACGGGCGGCGTCACGCCCTGGCGCGCGAGCGCCATCGCTTCGCGCAGCACGTCGGCGTCGCCGATCTGGTTCGCGAGCAGCAGGATCAGCTTCGCGTTGACGAGCTGGCTGTCGGCGTCGGACAGGTCGCGATGCATGTCGATCAGCGCTTCGTAGAACGCGTCCGGGTCGGCCAGGCGAGGGCGGGTGTCGAGTGAGGGCATGACGGAGTCTCCGGTGTCTTTATCGTATTCAGCGTGCGCAGGTCGCGCGCGCCAGTGCGTCGGAAAGCGCCTGACGCTCGAGCGTGCGCATGCGGGCGCAGACATGCTGGTCGGGGCGCAGCAGGTAGAACGTGCCGGGCTTCGCGTCGTAGCGTTGCGCGGCGAAACCGTCGACGTCCTCCACGACGTCGACACCCGCGACCGGCTGCGCGTGCCCGGCCGGCACGACGAGCACGGGCCGCACCGGCAGCGCGAGGCCGTCGAGCGCCTGCGCGAGCGCGCCCGCATCGCCCGGCAGCCCGAACAGCACGCCGGTGAAGCCGCTGCCCAGATGCTGGAGCAGCCAGCCCGACGCGCCCTGCGCACGCACCGGCGCATCGGCTGCCGCCGCGCCCGGGCGCATCGCGCCCGCGAATGCGTCGCCATTGCGGTCCGGCGTGTTCAGCGGCGAATCGGCCAGCACCGCCGGCACCGACAGGCGGCCGCTGTTCACGAGCTTGCGCGCGAACTCGCAGTCGCGCGCGAGCTTCAGCGTCGCGTCGCGGAATACGCGCGACACCGGGCTTTTCGGCGTGATGAAGTCCGTCGAGCGCGTCGAGTTGCGGATGTTCTCGTCTGCGGCGAACTCGCGCTCGCTCGCATACGTATCGAGCAGGCTGTCAGCCGAACGGCCGTCGAGCACGAGCTTCAGCTTCCAGGCGAGGTTGTCGGCGTCCTGCACGCCGCTGTTCGCGCCGCGCGCGCCGAACGGCGACACGCCGTGCGCGGAGTCGCCCGCGAACAGCACGCGGCCGTGGCGGAACGTATCCATCCGCTGGCAGCGGAACGTATAGACGCTCACCCATTCGAGCTCGAACTCGACGTCCGGCCCGAGCAGCGCGCGCACGCGCGGGATCACGCGCTCCGGCTGCTTCTCGGCGACCGGATCGGCATCCCAGCCGAGCTGGAAGTCGATGCGCCACACGTTGTCGGGCTGGCGATGCAGCAGCACCGACTGATTGGGGTGGAACGGCGGGTCGAACCAGAACCAGCGCTCGGTCGGAAACTCCGCCTTCATCTTCACGTCGGCGATCAGGAAGCGGTCCTTGAACGTGCGCCCGCGGCTTTCGAGGCCCATCATCGTGCGCATCGGGCTGCGCGAGCCGTCGGCCGCGATCACGTACTGCGCGCGCAGCGTCGCGATGCCTTCCGGCGTCTCGATCGTCAGCACCGCGTGTTCGGCCGCCTGCTCGATGCCCGTCACCTTGTGCTTCCAGCGGATATCGATGTTCGGCAGCTCGAACGCGCGGTCGGCCAGATAACCTTCGACGTAGTACTGCTGCAGGTTGATGAACGCGGGGCGCGCATGCCCTTCCTCGGGCAGCAGGTCGAATGCGTACAGCTGCTCGTCCTGCAGGAACACCTTGCCGACGTGCCAGCTGACGCCCTTGTCGACGAAGCGCTCGCCGCAGCCGAGCCGGTCGAAGATCTCGAGCGTGCGCTTCGCGAAGCAGATCGCGCGCGAGCCGGTGGACAGCGTGTCGTCGTCGTCGAGCAGCACGACGGGCACGCCCTGCTGCGCGAGGTCGATCGCCGCCGCGAGACCCACCGGGCCCGCGCCGACGACGATCACCGGGTGAACGGTCGCGTCCTGCGCACGCGGACGGTATTCGAACTTCAGCGTCTGGTAATCGATGCTCATGGTCGCCGTCCGCCCCTCAACCCTGCCGGGCGGGCGCCGGCTCGCCCGTCATCCCGCCCGTCGCCTGCCGGCGCGCCGCGCCGCCGTCCCGCGTGCCATTCCTGTCAACCGCCACGTCTCGCTCCTTGCTTCCTGTTGATTCGCGAACGGCGCCGTTTCGCGGCGCCCGCCTGCCGCATTTCTTGATCGGCGACAAATTCTGGATTTACGAATAGTAAAACCAATTACGAATAGTGAAATCAACGTAAACCCTAGGCGAAGGCTCGGAGACGGGATAACCATATAAGTGAAACGCCGAGCCGACCTTGGCCGGCACTGCTAATATCAAGCTACGAGGCGGCCCGTTCGGCCGCCGTTTTTCCTTCTTACGCCGATGATTCCGCCCACCATTCCCGAGCTGGTCGCCCGTGCCGGGCAACTGCCGTATCTGCGGGATCACCTCGCGCTCGCCGATGGCGGCACCGCAAGCGCGAACCTGCCCGAGCGCACGCTCGGCAGCGCCTACGAACCGATCTACGACGTGACGATGCCGGGCGCGCCGCAATCGACGTCGTTCGCCGACGCCATCGAGCGCTATGGCGACGAGCTCGGCTTCCAGGCCGTGACGGTCGTCACGGGCGCGCCGCACGATCCGGTCGACTCGGCCGTCGACGACCAGACGCTCGTGGCGATCGACCGCCTGTCGCGCGCGCTGCACGCGATCAATTTCTTCGGCGCCCAGCGCCACGGGCTGTTGTTCCTGCGCGTGCACGAACGCCTGCTGAAAAGCGTGAAGTACGACCACGGCAAGCATTTCTCGTCGGTGCTGCAGCGCTTCGGGCTGCCGACCGAGCGGATCGTGATCGAGCTGCCGGCGGTCGCGGTCGCGCACAAGACCTTCCTCGGCTACCTGACACGCAGCTATCAGCATCATGGCTTCAAGGTGGCGGACAAGCTGCCCGACCCGGGCCGCATCCTCGCGGTCGAATCGGACATGGCGCGCCCCGACTACATCAAGATGGATGCGGGCATCGCGTTGCGCGACGGGATGGTCAAGGCGCTCGTCGCGTATGCGCAGCGCGTGCGGATTCCGCTGATCTTCGACGGTGTCGTCGACGAAACGCAGTGCGAGCTGCTGCGCCAGCACGACGTGCGGTTCATGCAGGGGCCGGTGTTCGCGAAGGTCGTGACGGCCTGAACGGATGAGGTAGCCGGCGCACGCGTAGAGCGGCGCGCCGGATGCGCGGCGAGGGTGTAGCGCCGCTTGAAGCAGGATGAAGCGATCGGGTGGCCGTGCGCGACCCGCGGCTCGACGCCTGCCCGTCAGTGCAGACGGTTACCGCCTACGCGCTTCCGCCATCGTCGTACTTGGGCAGATCGTCGTCGATCTCGATGCCCGGGAAACGATCCCCATACCAGACGTGCCAGGCCGGCCGTAGCCGCGACGGCTCATCGAGCGTGGCGTAATTGATCTCGACCGTTTTCGGCGCGTCGATCAGCCGGTATTCGAGCTGCGCGCCGCAACGGCCGCAGAAGCGCCGCTCGCCCCACGCGCTCGACGCGTAGACGGTCGGTTCGCCCTGCAAGTATTCGAACGCGTCGATCGGCACCGATGCCGATGCGACGACCGCCGCACCGGTCGTGCGCTGGCAGAGCCGGCAGTGGCAGAAGCCGGCGTCGGTCGGGACTTGGGCGATACGGTAGCGGATTGCGCCGCACGCGCATCCGCCTTCCATGGATTCCGGGTGAGACATCGCAGACCTCGTCGTCGGGAAGCTGGCGATCGATGATGAGCGCGGTTCGGGCGCGGCACAAGAGACAGCGGCAGCCGCCATCCGCCGTCACCATCCCCCTCACCTTCACCGGCGACCACGCGGTTGCGGTGCGAGGGCAACGCGCGCCGCGTTTCTCAGGCCGTCTGCCCGAGCCGCTGCGCGAGCGCCTTCAGCTTCGGCCCGACCTGCGTGCGAAACACCTCCTCGTCCATCGACGATGCGGGGCCGCTGCAGCTCAGGATCAGCCAGCGCCCCTCGCGCGGCTCGCGAAACGGCACGGCCGCCGCATTGACGTCCATGTGCCACGCCCGGAACGAATAACAGCAACCGCCCGCCGAGAACTCGGCCACCGCATGCTGCGCGGCGGCGACGAGCGCATCGGCGTCGGCCGCACCGCCGGCCGCGCGGTGCAGCTCCGCATAGAGCGCGCGGCGCACGTCCTCCGGTTGCACAGCCAGGTACGCGCGCCCCATCGAGCTCGTCAGCATCGACAGCCGCGAGCCGGGCGCGAGCCCGAGCGTCAGCGCGGTCTCGCTGCGGATCGTCTCCAGATAGATCATGTCGAGCCCGTCGCGGCAGCCGAGCGACACGGCCGCGCCGATGTCGCGCGCGAGCGCCTGCATGTGCGGCCGCGCGAGGTCGAGCGTCCCCGAGCCGGACAGCAGCGCGTAGCCGAGCGACAGCACGCCGGCGTCGAGCGCATACTTTCCGAGCGTCTCGTCGTAGCGCAGGTAGCCGAGCACGGTCAGCGTATAGGCGAGCCGGTTCACGGTCGCCTTCGGCAGCCCGGTGCGCTCCGCGAAGTCGCGGTTGCCGAGCATCGTCTCGCCGGGCCGGAATGCGCGCAGCAGGTCGAGCCCGCGCGCGAGCGCGACGACGAACTTGCGCTCGTCAATCGTGGTTTCGTCGATGGTTGAAAGTGTCATCTGGTGCTACACTGGGTTCGATTTGCAAAACATTGTTCCGCACAGCGGAACGCCAGTCAAGCGAACTTTTGGCATGGGGCCCGGCTGGAAGACCGGACCGACCGCTAAGCATGGGGCCAGAGTAAGCGCTGAAGCGCCAACTCTGCCCGACAGGAGATGAGACGATGAGTGCTGCAACTTTTCATTGGGACGATCCGCTGCTGCTCGACCAGCAACTGACCGAAGAAGAGCGGATGGTGCGCGACGCGGCGCAGGCGTATGCGCAGGACAAGCTCGCCCCGCGCGTCACCGAGGCGTTCCGCCACGAGCGCACCGACGCCGAAATCTTCCGCGAGATGGGCGAAGTCGGCCTACTCGGCCCGACGATTCCCGAGGAATACGGCGGCCCCGGCCTCAATTACGTGAGCTACGGACTGATCGCGCGCGAAGTCGAACGCGTCGATTCGGGCTACCGGTCGATGATGTCCGTCCAGTCGTCGCTCGTGATGGTGCCGATTTACGAATTCGGCTCCGACGCGCAGAAGCAGAAATACCTGCCGAAACTCGCGACCGGTGAATGGATCGGCTGCTTCGGGCTGACCGAGCCGAACCATGGCTCCGACCCGGGCAGCATGGTCACCCGCGCGAAGAAGGTGCCCGGCGGCTACTCGCTGTCCGGCGCGAAGATGTGGATCACGAACTCGCCGATCGCCGACGTGTTCGTCGTATGGGCGAAGCTCGAGGAGAACGGCAAGGACGCGATCCGCGGCTTCATCCTCGAGAAGGGCTGGAAGGGCCTGTCGGCGCCCGCGATCCACGGCAAGGTCGGGCTGCGCGCATCGATCACCGGCGAAATCGTCCTCGACGAGGTGTTCGTACCGGAAGAGAACCTGATGCCGAACGTGAGCGGCCTGCGCGGCCCGTTCACGTGCCTGAACTCGGCCCGCTACGGGATCGCGTGGGGCGCGCTGGGCGCCGCCGAATCGTGCTGGCACACCGCGCGCCAGTACGTGCTCGACCGCCAGCAGTTCGGCCGCCCGCTCGCCGCGAACCAGCTGATCCAGAAGAAGCTCGCGGACATGCAGACCGAAATCACGCTCGGCCTGCAAGGCGTGCTGCGCCTCGGCCGGATGAAGGACGAAGGCACGGCGGCCGTCGAGATCACGTCGATCATGAAGCGCAACTCGTGCGGCAAGGCGCTCGACATCGCCCGGCTCGCGCGCGACATGCTCGGCGGCAACGGCATCTCCGACGAATTCGGCGTCGCGCGCCACCTCGTGAACCTCGAAGTGGTCAACACGTACGAAGGCACGCACGACATCCACGCGCTGATCCTCGGCCGTGCGCAGACGGGCATCCAGGCGTTCTTCTGACCGGCCGGATGCGGCGCGCCCGGCAGCCATGCCGCGCCGCGCACGCATAAACGACACGGCCCGCCCGGCATCACTGCCGGGCGGGCCGTTTTTCATCGGAAACGCACTCCGGGCCGGCGGCCCGGTACGCGTTCACGTGCCGCAGATGCTTACTTGTTCGGCTGCGGCGTGAGGCGCAGATACGGACGCACTGCTTTGAAGCCCTTCGGGAAGCGCTTCTTCAGCTCTTCCGGATCCTGCAGCGACGGCACGATCACGACATCATCGCCATCCTTCCAGTTGCCGGGCGTCGCGACCTTGTAGTTGTCGGTCAGTTGCAGCGAATCGATCACGCGCAGCACTTCGTCGAAGTTGCGCCCCGTGCTGGCCGGATACGTGATGATGAGCCGCACCTTCTTGTTCGGGTCGATCACGAACAGCGAACGCACCGTCAGCGTTTCGTTCGCGTTCGGGTGGATCATGTCGTACAGCTGCGAAACCTTGCGGTCCGCATCGGCGATGATCGGGAAGCCGACGACCGTCGACTGCGTTTCGTTGATGTCGTTGATCCAGCCCTTGTGCGATTCGACGCCGTCGACCGACAGCGCGATCACCTTCACGTTGCGCTTCTCGAATTCGCCCTTCAGCTTCGAGGTCAGCCCGAGTTCGGTCGTGCATACCGGCGTGTAGTCGGCCGGATGGGAGAACAGGACACCCCAGCCGTCACCCAGCCACTCGTGAAACTTGATCGGACCCAGGCTCGATTCCTGCTCGAAATCCGGTGCGATGTCGCCAAGACGCAGACTCATGATGTTCCCTCCTCGAACGATGCTGGTTGAAACCGCGCCCGGGTCGGCGCGGGAAAGTGTGTCAGCTTACGGGAAGCAATGGGGCATGCGAACGATTATTCCGTTTGATATTCATACTTTTTTGTCATTTTTGCCCGGTGTCGGTGCAGCGCGGGCAGCCCTGCGGGAAACTTTTCACCCCGTTTGCCGCTCTGTTGATCATTACAAGTCGTTTACCATGCGGTCTTGCACTGCCGTCGTGTGTCTTCCCGGCTCGCCAGCAGGCAGGCGTTTCGCTACGATGTGAACCTGCAGCATGACAGCATGAAGGGAGTTGCAATGTCGGAAATCAACAAGGAGAAACTGATGTCGGATATCAAAACCGTTCTCTCGGACGCCGAAGACCTGCTCAAGCAAGCTGCGAGCAGCACGGGCGACCGTGCGGCCGAGCTGCGCGAGAAAGCCATGTCGCGCCTGAAGCAGGCCAAGGAAAAGGCAGCCGACGTCCAGGTCGTCGTGGTCGAGAAAGGCAAGAAGGCCGCACGCGCGACCGACGATTACGTGCACGAGCATCCGTGGACGTCGATCGGCGTCGCCGCCGGCGTTGGCGTGCTGATCGGCCTGCTGATCAACCGCAAGTAACGCGCCCTGCGTCGTTCCGTCCCGCGGGCCGCTTCACGCGGCCTGCGGGCGTCGAAGCCAGCCGGCGGTTTCCGCCGGCCGGCTTTGTCCTAGCTGCACACTGCACGCGCACGCACCTCACCCATGACGACAGACACCACCTCGCAGCCGTCCGGCCAAGGACCGCTGCGCCGCCTCGTCGGCTCCGCGATCGGGCTTTTGCAAACGCGCCTCGAACTGGTGGGCATCGAGCTTGCCGAGGAGAAGGAGCGCCTGATGGGCGTGCTGTTCCTCGGGCTCGCCGCGATGATGCTCGCGACGATGGCACTCATCAGCCTGACCGTACTCGTCGCGATCGCGTTCTGGGATACCTACCGCTGGCAGTCGCTCGCGGCGATCACCGCGCTCTATGCCGCAGGCGGGATCGCGTGCGCACTGAAAGCCCGTTCGGGCCTGCGCGACGCGCCGACCGTATTCGAGGCGACGCTCGCCGAACTCGAGAAAGACCGCGAACTGTTCCGCGGCAAGCCGTGAACGCAGTCGCGCTCACCCCTCCCACCTACTTCGCCGACGCGCCATGAGCCAGAACGTCACGGGCAATTCCCCCCGCTCCCATTCGTCGCGATCGAACTGGAGCGCGTCGCAGCATCGCGCGCTCCGCAAGGAACTGCTGATCCTGCGATCCGAAGTCGAGCGGCTCGAACTCGCGGAAGCCGCCGGCGAAATGCGCCAGGCCGTCACGCGCTTCAGCTGGCTCAAGGTGTTCATCCCCGGCCTGTCCAGCAACAAGTTCAGCCAGTCCGCCAAGAACCTGAACGCAAGCCTCGGCCAGCTCGTCAACCAGTATCCGATGCTGAGTTCGCTCGCATCGCTCGTGCTCGCCAAACCCGTTCGCTCGCTGCTGCGCGCGAGCGCGGGGCCCGCGCTGAAGTGGGGCACCCTCGGTTTCGCTGCATGGGAGGTCTACCGGATCTGGAAGGCGTCCCGCGACGAGCGCGGGCTCGACGCGCACGACGACTGATCGTCGCCATCCTGCGCGCACGGCCATCCGCCGTGGCGCGCCTTTCATTCGAACTCAACGCACACCCCAGCACGCGGCGACCGGTTCGTCGACGGCATCACTTCGGACATTGCCCTTCGTCCCGTCCGAGCGCAGCGTGAATGCGCCGCATGCATCGCCGTGCATCGGGCCGGTGTCGAGCGGAATGGCTTCCAGCTCATAGCTCACGGGCGAATCGTCGCCGTCCGGCCGCCGGAGCGCCAGACGATAGACCGCGCGCCCGTCCGGCGGCGCTTGCGCGAGTGCTGCGGGCAATGCCGAAGGCGGCACCCCCTCCAGTGTTTCGAGATATTGGGCCGCCCGGTACAGCGCGGCGACTGCCGATGCGCGATGAGCGCGCGCCACATGCTCGCGATACGACGGGATGCCCCATCCGGCCAGCACCGCGACGATCGCGAGCACGATCATCAGCTCGATCAGCGTGAATCCCGCCGAGCGTTGCATGGATGGGCGACCGCTCATCGAAGCACCGTCGCGACGTGACGCCAGCGCAAGGCGACGATGTGTCCGTCGCGGATCGCGACCTGATGCTGCAGCCAGACGGCGCTCGATGCATGCGCACCGACACCGCGCGCGGTGACCACGTACGCACGGGCATCGGCCGGCCCGGCCCCACGCCACGCTTCGATCAGGCATCGCGGCGGTTGCACGACCGTCGGCCATCCTGCGAACGGCGCGAACGCTTCGGCCGCCGCCAGCGCCGGCGTGCGCCGCCACGCGTCGGGCTCCGCGTGCGACTCGCCTTCGCTTACGTAGGGCGCCGAGCCCCGGCGCAATCGCGCGGTGCACGCGGCAAGCGCGGCATCGGCCGCGTGAAATGCGACCAGCCGATCGGACAACGCGCGCGTGCGGCGCGATTCCGTCAGTGCAGCTTCGAACCACGTGCCTGTCAGCGCCGCAACCGCCGCGCCAACCGCGATCACCGCAGGCAATGCAAGGCCCGCTTCGCGACGCCGATCGCAGATGGTTGACCGCAAGCGCATGTGCAACGCTCGCCGTCTCGACGCCAGGGCCTCCGCACCCGCAGCCCGCCGCAGGTCTTCGCCACTTGTCGCGACACGCTCATGCGGGTTGCCTGCCGCGACGCATGCCGACCGCTGCGGCACGTGCCGCCCCGCTCCGTTCATCGCAGCACCTCGCGGTCATCCGTTGCATCGCGCGGCGTATCGTCGAATGCGCCCGCGACATTCCTCAATGCGACGATGCGATCGAGCGTCATGCGCGCGCGGCCGTCTTGTGCAACGACGGTGCGGCCATCGCAGTCGACGTGCCGCACCGGCTCGCCCGACGGTTCACCGCGCGCCCGCACGCAGACATGCACGGCCACGACCTCGTGCCAGTCGTCGACGCGCATGGCATCGGCATCGACGAACTGCGTGCCGCCGCGACGAAGATAGCGCACCCGCAACTGATCGATTCCCGACACGACCGGCTGTGGCGTGCCCGGACGGCCGTTTCCTTCGCAATACAGTTCGGGCTCGCCCGTCGACGGACTAACGTGCACATCGAAGCGGTTCTCCACCGGCGCACGTTCGCCGGCCCCGCCAATACCCTGCCCGAGGCAATCCGGCACCTGGCCGCTAACGGTGGGCCACGTCGACACGGCGTCGCCGACATACCGGATCAGCAGCGCGTCCGATGCAGCGCGCACGGGCTCGCACCGTACTTCCGCGCCACTTCCCCTCACACGCGCCATCGAACAGCCGAACACCGGCGGCAACGACGACACGCCCCCTGCATCGAGCGGCCGGAATCCTGCCATCTGGATCTGCTGGCCGATCAGCATCAGTGCGGTGCCGGCCGCATCGCGCATCCGGAACCCGTCGTCCGCACGCCGCTGGGCGATGCGCTGCGCGTGGAGCAGCGCAACGGCCGCCGCGAGCACGAGCAGACCGACGGTCATCGCAATCAATACTTCAAGCAGCGTATGCGCACGCATGCGGCGATCAGCGTTCATCGGCGTCAGTCTCCCGATACGGAATCCGGACGCAAGACGGCGGCTGCGCCGGCCTGCCCGTCGCATCGCATCGCGGTCCGCTAGCCGAATGACCGCCGCGCCAGCCGACAACCGCGTAGCTGACGCCACCCGGCCCATCGCCACGCATCATCGCGCCGCCGGGCAGCGACGCTGCGGCCCGCGCCGCGAGGCCGTCGTCAGCCTGCGCGGCTACGTGCAAGCGCTCGATACGCGCATCAGCCAGCCACAGCGCGCGCTCACGCCAGATCGTCGCGCGCTGCGCACGCGCCATCGCAAGCTGGCTGCCCGCCACGGCCAGCATTACGGCCGCGAGGAGCGCGACGGCCAGCATCGCTTCGAGCAGCGACGTGCCGCGCATTGCGTTGCGCATCATGACACTCACGCCGCGTCGCAGCGGCCGGCGACAACCCGCGCCCGGCCGCCTGCCGCAATCCGCACGCAACGCGACGCACGTGTGGCGTCAGCCTCCGATATGTCGCGTCGTGGACTCAATTCGAACCGCCGGATACCACCGATTGCCTGACCGACCGGCGGCGCAAACGCGAGATCGTGCGCCGCACCCGCGACGGCCACTTCGGCATCGCGCGGATAGCGCCTCAGCACGCGTGACTGCCCGTCGACCTGCCCGCTGACGATCCAGTCGCACGACCATTCGGCCGGATCGCACCGTTCACCCGCACGCAAACAGGCGCCGCCGCTCCCGGCCCTGCACAGCGTGACGCGCACGCCGAGGCGCATCGCCTCGGTACGTGCAAACGACAGCGCGCCGAGCAGCGCGCGCGAGCGTGCATCCACACGTTCACGCATGCGCCACTGATCGAACGCGGGCGCCGCATGGAGCGCGAGCCCGGCCGCCAGCGAGAGGGCGACCATCAGCTCGACGAGCGTGAACCCGCCCGAGCGGCGCAACACATTTTTCAGGGGTAAAGCGTGCAGTCCCATCGCAGCCGTCCTTCGCCAAGGTGATGCGACGACTGTAGCGACGCGTGCGGACGCGCGCCATTTGCCGAACGGCCGACTGGCGGCATGCGATCGCGACCGACACAATCGGCGCGAACTGATCCAACGGAGAAGACGATGAACGGACGCAGCGCGTCAGCGCTTACGCGGAGTCTTGGCGGGAGAGGCGCGACGGAACTCTTCGATCACGTCGGCAAATTCGGAAACGTCCTCGAACCGGCGATACACCGATGCGAAGCGGACATAAGCGATCGTATCGAGGCCGCGCAACTCGTTCATCACGAGTTCGCCGAGCTTCTCGCTACGCACTTCGCGCTCGCCTGTCGCGAGCAGTTGATACTCGATGCGGGCGACCGCCGCGTCGATCGCGTCGGCAGCAACCGGCCGCTTGCGCAGCGCGAGTTGCATGCTGGCGACGATCTTGCGACGGTCGAATTCCGTGCGGCTGCCGTCCTTCTTCACGACGAACGGCAGGGACAGCTCGACCCGCTCGTACGTCGTGAAGCGCTTGTCGCAAGCCGAGCAGCGACGGCGCCGCCGGATCGCGGCGCCATCTTCGGACACGCGCGAGTCCACGACCTGCGTGTCGTCATGCCGGCAGAACGGGCAGCGCATCGTCGATCAGCGATAGACCGGGAAACGCTTGGTCAGCTCGGCGACCTGCGCGCGCACGCGCTCGATCGTCGCTGCATCTTCCGGGTTTTCCAGCACGTCAGCGATCAGGTTGCCCACCTGTTCCGCTTCCGCCGGACCGAACCCGCGCGTCGTCATCGCCGGCGAGCCCAGGCGCACGCCGCTCGTCACGAACGGCTTTTCCGGATCGTTCGGGATCGCGTTCTTGTTGACCGTGATGTGCGCGGCGCCGAGCGCGGCTTCCGCTGCCTTGCCCGTGATGTTCTTCGCGCGCAGGTCGACCAGCATCACGTGGCTTTCCGTGCGGCCCGACACGATGCGAAGGCCGCGCTTCACCAGCGTTTCAGCCAGCACGCGTGCGTTCTCGACCACCTTCTCCTGGTACGCCTTGAATTCCGGCGACAGGGCTTCCTTGAACGCCACCGCCTTGCCCGCGATCACGTGCATCAGCGGGCCGCCCTGGATCCCCGGGAAGATCGCCGAATTGATCGGCTTCTCGTACTCCGCCTTCATCAGGATCACGCCGCCGCGCGGGCCGCGCAGGCTCTTGTGCGTCGTCGTCGTCACGAAGTCCGCGTGCGGCACCGGGTTCGGGTACACGCCTGCCGCGATCAGGCCGGCGTAGTGCGCCATGTCGACCATCAGGTACGCACCGACCGACTTCGCGATCTTCGCCAGACGCTCGAAATCGATCTTCAGCGAGAATGCCGACGCGCCCGCGACGATCAGCTTCGGCTTGTGTTCCTGCGCAAGCTTCTCGGCCGCTTCGTAGTCGATGTCTTCGTTCTCGTTCAGGCCGTAGCTCACCACGTTGAACCACTTGCCCGACATGTTCACCGGCGAACCGTGCGTCAGGTGGCCGCCGTGCGCGAGGCTCATGCCCATGATCGTGTCGCCCGGCTTGAGCATCGCGAAGAACACGCCCTGGTTCGCCTGCGAACCCGAGTTCGGCTGCACGTTCGCCGCTTCCGCGCCGAACAGCTGCTTCACGCGATCGATCGCCAGCTGCTCGACCACGTCCACGTATTCGCAGCCGCCGTAGTAGCGCTTGCCCGGATAGCCTTCCGCGTACTTGTTCGTGAGCTGCGAACCCTGCGCGGCCATCACCGCCGGGCTCGTGTAGTTTTCCGACGCGATCAGCTCGATGTGATCTTCCTGGCGGCGGTTTTCCTGCTCGATCGCAGCAAAGATTTCGGGATCGACGTTCGCGATGGTGCTTTGGGCTCTGTCAAACATACGGTTTCCGTTAAGTGTGTACAGGTTGACCGAAGTGGCCGAGTACGGTGCGCTGCTGGCGGGACCAGCTCGACGTGGCGGAGGAATCCGTATGACGCGAGGCAGGACAGCCACCGGCGATGCACGCGACGGCGCACAACGGCTGCCCAGGCGAACGGCAAAAACGGCGCCCCGCGCTTCACGGTGGGATGCTCCACCTTGAACCCGAAGGGTTCTATCGCCAGTCACGCAGGGGTGATGAGCGCGTTAGTGTATTGGATGCGTCATGAATAGGCAACCGCACGGCGGTGCGCCCGAGGCAATTGGGGCCAGACTCTACGCGCCCGTGCCGGAACGCTTTGCCGCCTTGCCGCGGTGCGGCATTCTCAGTAGGCTTGCGGGATATCACCCGCTATTTTGTCTTCGACCAGGAGCAGCAATGATCGTGTTCGTCACAGGCGCGTCCGCCGGCTTCGGCGCCGCCATCGCCCGTGCCTTTGTCAACGGAGGCCACCGCGTCGTCGCGACCGCGCGTCGCAAGGATCGTCTCGATGCGCTCGCCGCCGAACTCGGCGACTCCCTTCTGCCGCTCGAGCTCGACGTACGCGATCGCGCGGCCGTCGAGGCCGTACCGGCCGCCCTTCCCGCCGAATTCGCGGCGATCGACGTGCTCGTCAACAACGCCGGCCTCGCGCTCGGCGTCGAGCCGGCCCAAAAGGCCAGCCTCGACGAATGGCACACGATGATCGACACGAACTGCACGGGCCTCGTCACGGTCACGCACGCGCTGCTGCCCGGCATGATCGAGCGCGGCCGCGGCCATATCTTCAATCTTGGCTCGGTCGCGGGTTCGTACCCTTATGCTGGCGGAAACGTCTACGGGGCGACCAAGGCTTTCGTCAGACAATTCAGCCTGAACCTGCGCGCCGACCTGCTCGGCACGCCGTTGCGCGTCACCGACGTCGAGCCCGGCCTGTGCGGCGGCACCGAATTCTCGAACGTTCGTTATCGCGGCGACAACGAAAAAGCGGCGAACGTCTACAACAACGTCCAGCCGCTCATGCCCGAGGACATCGCCGACACGATCTACTGGATCGCGACGCGCCCGGCGCATGTCAACGTCAACACGATCGAGCTGATGCCGATCGCGCAAGCACCCGGCGGCCCGACCGTCCACCGCGGCTGAAGCCCCGCTGGCCGGCCCCTTCGGGCCGGCCAGCAGTGTGCTACCGCATACTACATTCCGTTACGAATCGGTTACGAATCAGGCTCCTGCCTTCCGGTAGAATGCGCGCCATGACCCAGCCTACCCGCTCCCCGGAAGCGCCCTCCGGCTTCATCTGGCCGGTGCGCGTGTACTACGAGGATACCGACGCAGGCGGCATCGTCTTCTATGCCAACTACCTGAAGTTCTTCGAACGCGCTCGCACCGAGTGGCTGCGCGCATGCGGCATCGACCAGCGTCGGCTCGCCGACGAGACCGGTGCGATCTTCGTCGTCCGCAGCACGTCGCTCGACTACCGCGCACCGGCGCGACTCGACGACACCCTCGCGATCACGAGCCGGCCCGGACGCATCGGCCGCGCATCGGTGGAGTTCACGCAGGAAGCCTGGTGTGGAGACACGCTGCTCGTGGCCGGGCACATCCGCCTCGGTTGCGTCGACCGTACCGGCATCCGGCCCGCGGCGATCCCGCCGGCCGTGCTCGACGCGCTGGAACGCGGGCCCGTCATCGACGACGGACAGACTGCACTGTCAACGAAGCTCGCATGAGCGCCGTTTAGACACAGCCTATGAACTTGCCTTTCTGATTCGATACTAAGCAAGGTTCGGCGCCAGGCATGGCCGGCGCGCCGCGCCGCACGCATACCGGGCGCCCCGAAGGGACGTTACTCAAACCTCTATGAACACTTCTCAAGACCTGTCGATCATTTCCCTCGTCCTCAACGCGAGCGTGCTGGCCCAGGCCGTGATGGGGCTGCTGCTGCTGCTGTCGCTGATGTCGTGGACCTTCATCTTCCGCAAGTGGTTCGCGATCCGCCGCGCACGCGCGCAGACCGAACGCTTCGAGAAGGACTTCTGGTCGGGCGGCGACCTGCAGGCGCTGTACCAGAGCGCAGCCAACAACCGCCACACGATCGGCGCGCTCGAGCGGATCTTCGAATCGGGCATGCGCGAGTTCCTGAAGGCGAAGGAAAAGCGCATCAGCGATCCGGGCCTCGTGCTCGACGGCGCACGCCGCGCGATGCGCGCGTCGTTCCAGCGTGAAATGGACGTGCTCGAAGCGAACCTCGCGTTCCTCGCGTCGGTCGGCTCGGTCAGCCCGTACATCGGCCTGTTCGGCACGGTCTGGGGGATCATGAATTCGTTCCGCGGCCTCGCGAACGTGCAGCAGGCCACGCTCGCGAACGTCGCGCCAGGCATCGCCGAGGCGCTCGTCGCCACCGCGATCGGCCTGTTCGCCGCGATTCCGGCAGTGGTCGCGTACAACCGCTACGCGCACGATATCGACCGCCTCGCGATCCGCTTCGAGACCTTCATCGAAGAGTTCTCGAACATCCTGCAGCGTCAGGCCCAGTAAGGAGCGCGCCATGGCAGGAAGCCCCATCCGATCCAGCATGCGCGGCGGCCGCTCGCGCCGTGCAATGGCCGACATCAACGTCGTGCCGTACATCGACGTGATGCTGGTGCTGCTCGTGATCTTCATGGTCACCGCACCACTCGTCGCCCCATCGATCATCAACCTGCCGACCGTCGGCAACGCCGCGCCGCAGGAGCAGACACCGCCCGTCGTCGTCAACATCAAGGCCGATCGCACGATGAGCGTCAAGTACAAGGGCGACTCGGGCGCGACCCAGGAAGACACGATGACGAAGGCCGAGCTCGACAGCTTCATCGTGGCCCGGCAGGCCGATCATCCCGACCAGCCGGTCGTGATCGCGGCCGACAAGACCGTGCAGTACGATGCAGTCATGACCGTGATGTCCGATCTGAAGGCGCGCGGCGTCAAGCGCGTCGGCCTCCTCGTCAAATCGCAATGAACCGGCAGCAATCCACGCGCAGCTCCGCCTACCCGCCTCAGCCTCCCCGCGAGCGCGGTACCTGGCGCGCATTCGCGCTCGCCGCGCTGATGCACGTGCTGCTCGCGCTGTTCCTCTATCACGGCGTGCAGTGGCAGAACAGCACGCCGGCCGGTGCCGAAGCCGAGCTATGGACCGAGGTGCCCGACGTGCCCGCGCCGCGGCCCGTCGTCACGCCCGCGCCGCCCGTGAAGGTCGCGCCGCCCGCTCCCCCCGTGCGCGACGAGCAGGCCGACATCGCGCTGCAACAGAAGAAGCGGCAGCAGGAAGCGGCCGCGCGTGAAGCGCTGCTCGAGCAGCAGCGCCGCGCACAGCAGTTGAAGGCGCAACAGGAAGAGGAAGCCCGGCGCGCGCAGCTTGCCGCGCAGCAGGCGGCCGCACTCGCCGCGCAAAAGGCCGCGGAACGCGACCGGCAGAAACAGGCCGACAAGCTCAAGCAACAGCAGCTTGCCGAGCAGCAGAAGCTCGAACAGCAGAAACTCCAGCAGCAGAAGCAGGCGCAGCTCGAAGCGCAGCAGGCGGCGAAGGCGAAGGCCGACGCGGCCGCGAAGGCAAAGGCGGAAGCCCAGGCCAAGGCGAAGGCCGAAGCCACGGCACGCGCGAAGGCCAATGCGGCGGCGAACGCGAAGCTCGACCGCGAGCGCAGCGCGCGCCTCGCGCAGATGCAGGGCCTGTCCGGCGCCGGTGAAGGCGGCGGCGAAGGCCTCGCGAAAAGCGGCACCGGCACGGGCTCCGGCGGCAATGCCGCGACGCCCGGCTATGCCGACAAGGTGCGCCGCCGCGTCAAGCCGAACATCGTTTGGGGCGGCGAGCGGGCAGGCCTGACCACCGTCGTCAAGATTCGGTGCACGCCGTCCGGTGACGTATTGAGCGCATCGGTCTCCCGCTCCAGCGGGAATTCGGGGTGGGATCAAGCCGTGGTCAATGCGATCCACGCATCGGTCCCGTTGCCGCCCGATTCTAACGGTCGTACCCCGTCGGACATTACGATTACCTTCAAGGCGGCGGAGTGAAACGAAATGCGCTTACACTCCGGGCGTCGCTGTCGGACGGGAACGAATCGGGTATTTTTACTGTCTCTGCCGTTGCGCAGCGATCCAAGCCATACGGGAAGCAAGAAGCATGAGTTTGATGACAAAGCTAGGTTTCAGGGCACTCGTGGCCTCGTGTCTGATTACGGCGGGCAGCGCCGCTAACGCCCAGGTCAACGTGCTGATCACCGGTGTCGGGTCGACCCAGTTCCCCATCGCCACCGCGAATTTCGCGAACGAGGCGAACCTGCCGCAGCAGGTCACGTCGATCGTCCGCGCCGACCTCGCCCGCAGCGGCAAATTCACCAACATCGACGCAGGCAGCACGCCCGTGCCGGAAACCGCATCGGTCGATCTCGGCGCATGGAAGGCCAAGGGCGCCAATGCGTTCGTCGCCGGCAGCGTGAACCGCGAAGCGAACGGCCAGTACAAGGTCAACTTCATCCTGTACGACACCGTGAAGCAGCAAAGCCTCGGCGGCCTGTCGCTGACGGCCACCGACACCACACTGCGCACGGCCGGCCACAAGATCGCCGACTACATCTACCAGAAGCTGCTCGGCGTGCGCGGCGTGTTCGCCACGCGCCTGTCGTACGTGATCAAGACCGGTAACCGCTACCAGTTGCAGATCTCGGATTCGGACGGCCAGAACGCGCGCATCGCGCTGTCGAGCACCGAGCCGATCATCTCGCCGTCGTGGTCGCCGAGCGGCACGAAGGTCGCGTACGTGTCGTTCGAGCGCAAGAAGCCGATCGTCTACATCCACGACCTGCCGACCGGCCGCCGCTACATCGTCTCCGACCAGAAGGGCAACAACAGCGCACCGGCATGGTCGCCGGACAGCAACACGCTGGCCGTCGCGCTGTCGCTGACGGGCAATACGCAAATCTATTCGGTCAATTCGACGGGCGGCGGCCTGCGCCGCCTCACGCAGAGCAGCTCGATCGACACCGAACCGTTCTACTCGCCGGACGGCCGCTGGATCTACTTCACGAGCGATCGCGGCGGTGCGCCGCAGATCTACCGGATGCCCGCACAGGGCGAAAGCGCCGGCGCCGCGCAGCGCGTGACCTTCACCGGCAGCTACAACACGAGTCCGCGTATCAGCCCGGACGGCAAGCTGCTCGCTTACATCTCCCGCACGGGCGGGGGCTTCAAGCTGTACGTTCAGGATCTGCAATCGGGCGCGGCGAACGCCATCACGAATACGAATCGCGACGAATCGCCGAGCTTCGCGGCAAACGGCCAGTACCTTCTGTACGCTACCCAGTCGGGTGGTCGCAATGTTCTGGCAGCAGTGCCCTCCGACGGCAGCGCGCCGCCGCAAATCCTGTCCGTCCAGGGCGGCTCCGTACGTGAGCCGTCGTGGGGGCCCTTCATGCAATGACCACAAGGAGAGTAACCATGATGTCGAATAAAGCTCGTCTGGCCCTGGCCGTGATGATGATCAGCGCGCTCGCAGCGTGCAAGTCGGGCGTGAAGCTCGACGACAAGGCCAACAACGCGGGTGCGGTCAGCACGCAGCCGAGCGCCGACAACGTCGCGCAAGTGAACGTCGATCCGCTGAACGACCCGAACAGCCCGCTCGCGAAGCGCAGCATCTACTTCGACTTCGACAGCTATTCGGTGAAGGACGACTACCAGTCGCTGATGCAGCAGCACGCCCAGTACCTGAAGAGCCACCCGCAGCGCCACGTGCTGATCCAGGGCAACACCGACGAACGCGGCACGAGCGAGTACAACCTCGCGCTGGGCCAGAAGCGTGCGGAAGCCGTCCGTCGTGCGATGGCACTGCTCGGCGTGAACGATTCGCAGATGGAAGCCGTGAGCCTCGGCAAGGAAAAGCCGCAGGCAACGGGTCACGACGAAGCATCGTGGGCGCAGAACCGTCGCGCCGACCTCGTCTACCAACAGTAAGTAACGGAAGAATCGCCGTATGACGCACCGTGTATCCCTGCTGCGCGTTGCCGCAGCATTCTGCGTCGCGGGCGCGGCGTGGTCGGTCGCGCCGGCGCACGCCGGCGTGTTCGACGACAACGAAGCGCGCCGCGCCGTGCTCGATCTGCGCACCAAGACCGACAACCTGGCCAGCCAGTTGTCGGCCGCCCAGCGTACGATCCTCGATCAATCCGGCCGTCTCGACCAGCTGAACCAGCAGGTCGCGACGCTGCGCGGCGAGAACGAGGATCTGACGAACCGGCTGACGACGCTCGAACGGCAGCAGAAGGAGTACTACCAGGATCTCGACACGCGGCTCAAGAAGTTCGAGCCGCAGCAGGCGACGATCGATGGTGTCGAAGGCACCGTGCAGCCGGGTGAAACGGATGCGCTCAATGCGGCGCAACAGCAGTTCCGCAACGGCAACTTCAAGGCGGCCGCGGCTTCGTTCCGCGCGTTCATCGCGAAGTATCCGCAGAGCCCCTACCAGCCGACCGCGCAGTACTGGTACGGCAATGCGCAATACGCACTGCGCGACTACCGCGGTTCGACTGCAACGTGGCAAGGGATCGTCAGCAAGTTCCCACAGCACCCGCGCGCGGCCGATGCCCTCGTGGCGATCGGCACGAACCAGCTCGAGCAAGGCCAGAAGGCGGCCGCGAAGAAGACGTTCGAGCAGGTCGTTTCGCAGTACGCCGGGTCGAATGCTGCACAGACGGCGCAAGGCAAGCTTGAAACGATCAAATAATTATCGCGGCGGGTTGTTGACAGCCTGACACCCCGTCGCTATAATCTTTTGCTCTTTGGGTCGTTGCCCAAGTTGTTCAAACAACGAACCGACAGGTTTCAAGAACGTGGGGTGGTAACTCAGTTGGTTAGAGTATCTGACTTTTAATCAGAGAGTCGAGGGTTCGAGTCCCTCCCACCCTACCAACTATCTTTGATAGTGCAAATAAAGCCTCCCAAGCGGAGGCTTTTTTGCGTCTGTCGCATCCGTGTCGATGGGGGGCATCCCCGCGATGCCTGCCGCACTACTCGGCGCCTCCCCCCGGCTTCGGCAGAAGCGACTTTCCCTTCAAGCCGGCGTAAAGAAACGCCATCGTGAACGCGATCGAGATGATCGACTCGAGCCACATGTTCGTGAACGTGTCGACTGTTGCGCTGGCTCGCGGCCTGGCCGGATCGTAGCGCACCGGCACCGTGCCGCCGAACGCCACCGTCACGAAGCTCCCCGGAAACGATACGCGTTCGCCGCTTTTCGTCACGAACTCGATCAACGGGTGATGCGCGCCGTGGGCCAACCGGACGACCGTCCCCTGCACGGCAACGGACGCTCCGATAAACGCGAGCCGTTCGTCGATCGTTTCCGCACCCCACGCCGCCAGGATCGCACCGATCGCCAGCGCCACGTAATTGAACCTCGCAGGCTTGTCGACCATCATGTTCCCGGTATCGATCCGCTCATGATTCCCGCCCCGTCCACGCGTCAACGCACGCTGACGTCGCGCAGCACCGCACCATATCCCGCATACAGATTGCCGTCAGGCAGCAACTGCCGCTGCACGAGCTGCCGATGCACGGCCGGCAGGTGATGGAACGGCATCCGCATGAACAGGTGATGCTCGATGTGAAAATGAATCGCGTGCGGGCCGAACAAGAACGTCTGCCACGAACGCCGGGCGATCGTGCGCGCGTTGCGGCTCTGGTCGGCACCTGCCGGCAGCCCCGCGTGCTCGAAGATCGCGCGCACCTGCCCGGCGAGCGGCAGCAGCGTGACGGACGGCACGATCCACAACGTGACGTACAGCAGCGGATGTCCGGCCCACGCGAGCGCACCGAACAGCACACCGTTGCCTGCAAGCATCGACACGACCTCCCACGCGGCATACGCGCGCGACTTCCCGACCTTCGGCAACGCATGGGCGAACTCGCCGCGGGCGAGCTTCACGACACTCGTCACGTAGCCGATCCCGCACGCGTACGCGAACAGGCGACCGATCAGGCGCCTGCGCGTCACCGGATAGTCATGCACGCCGAACAGCAGCGCGACGGGATCGTCCGGCTGCATCGGCGCGCGATGGTGCTTCAGATGGCCTGCACGATACGTGCGCAGCGACAGCCACAGCGGGCCGGCCGCGAACAGCTGGCCCAGCGCGTCGTTGACGCGCCGGTTCCGCGCCAGCAACCCGTGCGCGCCTTCGTGCATCATGACCGCGAGCGCCAGCTGGCTGCGCGCGATCACGAACGCGGCCAACGCGTACACGAGCGGATGCGCAAACGCGATCGCAACGGCGAACGCCGCGGCAATCATCAGCCAGTCGCCCGCCAGCGCCGCACCGACACGCGCCGCGCTCACGCGAAACAACGCGGGATCGGGCACGAACCGCGCCAGCTCGGCATTCGGCCCGGCCGGATGAACACGGGTATCCATCAAGCGAGCCTCCTGCGCAGCGAACGTCGCTCGACCCACAGCGCACTGACCATCGCGAGCGCCACGCCGCCCAGTACATCGGCGACCGTATGCTGCTTGAGCGTCAGCGTCGACGTGCAGATCAGCAGGCCGACCGTCACGGTCACGAGCCGCCGCCGGTCCGCCAGCATCCGGCAGGCCAGACACGTCACCGCGACGTGCAGGCTCGGAAAGCCGTTGGCCGCGAGATCGAGCTGCCACATGCGCGCGAGGCGGTGGCGTACGAACGCGTTGCCGATCTCCGCGACGTCGGGTCTCGGCACGGCTTCCGGAAACAGCAGAAAACACACGACACCGAGCACGAACGCGATCAGCACCGCTTCCTTGAACGCGGCGAACGCGGGCGGCCGGGCATACCCGGCAAGCGCAATCACGAACGGAAAGAAGCCGACATAGACGAACCACGACCATGCGATGAACGGAATCCGTGCATCGATCGCCGTGGCGAACACATGGCGCGGCGTGACGCCGCGCTCCAGCAGAAAGAAGATCGCGAGGCCGGCTGCCATGCCGAACGTCGCGGCCAGCATCTGCCGGATATCGGGCCGGCGATCGTCACGAAACGACAGCGAATTCATCGTGGCGCCGGCGCCTCGCATCGCGTATCCGCATCGGCCACCTGCGCACACGGACGCAGCGCGAGGAGGCGCGACGTCCACGCATCCACGCGCGCACGCGCATGCTCGCGGCCGGCGATCGTTCCAGCCTGCGTACCGGGATCGCGCATCAGCTCGGCCGCGGCCTGCCCGACTTCCCGCCGGAACGCGGCCGCATCGCCGCGCCATGTGACAACGCGGTGCATGAGTTGCAGGCGTGCGGCGCGTGCGGCGTTGCTCGCCTGCTCGGGCTGGTCGGACTGCACGAGCAGGATCGGGCGGCGATACACGCGTGCGATCGACAGTGCGGCCATGCCGGGGGCCGACACGATCAGCGGTGCGTGGGCGGCCCGCGTCACCCAGTCGGCGTCGACGCCGGTCCAGCCGTCGTGCCCCGCATAGCCCTCGCCCACACGGTGTGCGGCGAGCCCCGCGTCGCGCATGCCGGCCGACAACGCATCGGCGAGCGCGATATCGCGGAAGTGCGGATTCAGATAGACGGCTGCGGCGGCCGGCTCCGAGGCCGGCCGTTCGGCAACGATCGGCACCGGAGTCGGCAGCCGGCAATGCGCGTGGGCCTGCCGGACTTCGTCGGCGGCATCGTATGCGAAATCGTGTTCGATGCAGCACCGCGCCGAATCGATCTGCCAGTCGACGATCCGTGCGAAAGCGCGCGCCAGCACACGCGGCAGCCGCGCATCGAAATTCGCGGTCAACGCGCGGCGCAGGCTGCCGCCGTACACGTGCACGACGCGGTGCCGCCAGCTCGGCATCGCGCCCATGAACAGCAGCGCCGGATGGAACGAGTCGTTGATCACGAGATCGGCATCGCGACCGATCGCACGCAGCCGCGCGATGTCGCGCAGCATGCGCGTCGGCCGGAACACGTAATGCGCGACATTACGATCGGTCGCATCGCGCAGCATGTTCTGCCGCTCGTCGAACTGCACCGCGTAGTGACGGGACAGCACGGCTGCGTCGATGTCGAACGCGGCCAGGAACGCCTGCCCCGCATCGGACGTCGTCAGCACGTCGACCTGCGCGCCGGCCGCGCGCAACGCATGCACGAGCAGTTGTGCGCGCATCAGGTGGCCGCGCGCGTCGGCCGTCGCGAGATAGACGATCCGCGGCATCATGCGCGCGGACGAAGCGACTGGAGCCAGCCGGCCGCGTACATCGCCAGCGCGCCCGTCACGCCGAAACCGGCTTCGATCGCGCGGATCTCGTCCAGCAACGCGGCGAGCCGCGCAACCTCGGACGGCGCGACGAGACGGCGCAGCGTGTCCGCGCAGAGCCGGACGTGCCGCGTCTCGTCCGCGAGCACGCGCGAGAGCAGCGGATACAGCGGATGGGCAACGCCGATCGTCGCGCAGTGGCGCGCGAGCACGCGCATCGCCATCTGTTCCGCGCACAGCCCCGTCGCATAGGCCGGCACGAGCACGCCTTGCGCGAAATGCGGCGCATGGCGCCGCGCGAGCCGGCGCCACCGCATGATCTTGCGCCGGCTCAGCCAGTCCGGCTCGTGCGGCGCGGTCGACGGCGCGACGCCGCGTGCGCGCAGCGCATCGGCGAACGCGGCCGCGTGGCGACGCTCGTCCGCGAGATGCTGCTCGATCCGCGGCGCGAGCCAGTCCGGCGGCTGGCCGGTCCAGTCCTCGTGCAACGCGCACTCGGTCGCTTCCTCGCCGATCAGGTACATGCGCAGCACCCAGCGCTCGCCATGCGTGCTGCGATGAAGCTGCCGGATCGCCGCCCGCTTGATGCGATCGACGAGGTACGCACGCACCCGCGCCGCACCGCGCGGCGCGGGCGCATCGAGACAGTCGAAGCGCCCATCGAGCGCCGCCGGCGGCGACGCGGGCAGTTCACCTGCCGCGGTCATGCCGGCACGCCCCGTGCGGACGCGGATTTCGTCGCGGATGCCGCGGCGGCGGCCGGATCGCGACGCCATCCGAGAATCAGGCCGATGAAGCTTTCCTGCATGAACGCATGCGCGGACGCGGTCGCCCCCGCGAATGCCTCCTCGCGGCCGTTCACGCGCAGATAACCGTTGCCGTCGCGCGCGCCGAATTCGATCCGGTCGCTCTTGCGGAAACCGCGCTCGCGCACGTCTTTCAGCAGCGCACTGCCGTCGAGACCGAACAGGAACAGCTCGCGCTGCGCGACCCACACCGGAATGTGATTGCTCAGTGCGTCGAAACGGATCGACCACGTGCCCGATGCCAGTGCGCGATCGACGTCCGCATCGTGCGGCGCGCTCGACGTGAAGCTCGCGCGCGCGACCGACTTCGTCAGGCCGCCGACGCCGAGTGCGATCGTGATGTCGTCCGCGGACGGCTGCTTCGGATCGGTCGCGCGCACCTTCACGAGATGCCGTGCGAGCCGCGATGCCAGCGACGGATGCGCGAACAGCGCCAGCGTTTCGTCCGGCGTGAGCACGTCGCGTTCGCCATCGCCCTCCTTCACGCGCACGCGATACGGATCGATCCGCACATCGGTGAACGTGCCGTGCACGGGCGCATGAACGTACACGTCACGGTCCCATTTCGCGCCGTCGCGACGCAGCAGCACGTGCACGCTCAACGGCACGCGCCGGCCGTCGCGGTCGACGCCCGTGCCCTGAAGCAGCACGTCGCCGAGCACGTCCTTCGTGCGGCGCGTCGCATCGCTCGAGAAGACGATCGCGTGCGCATCGGTATCGATGCTCGCGTGAACGTCGGGCACATCGAGCGCGACGCGATTGCAGTCGGCGGCGGCCGCGCTCGCGAACGGGCAACCGCTTTGCGACGCGAAGTGGTAGATCCCGCGCCCCGCGTGATCGACCGGCGCGGCATGGGCGCCGGCGCTGGCGGCAAACAGGGCGACGCAGGCAACACGGGTGGCGAGAGAATGCATGGTCGTGGTCGGAATGAAGGCAGGGTGCGGCGTGTCGTGGCCGCGCGCGATGCGCGGCGCCGGTTCAATGACGGTGATAGGACAGCGCTTCGAGATCGCGCCGGGCCGATGCGCGCCCGACGAGACCGAAACCGCGCGCGAGCGCACCGAGCGTATCGACGGCGGACGCCGCGATCGTGACGCCGACGGCCGCGAGATAACGAAGGGCGCCGAGCCGCGGCAACTGCTGCCGATCGAGCGCGCGCAGGCTGTAGCCGAGCCGCATCGCCATCACGCAGAACGGTCCGAGCGGGCCGCTGCGTCCGAGCCACTGCCATCCGCGCGGCAGGTACGCGTTCACGAGATACGGCGTCAGCCCGACGCTGTCCTCTCCGCGCATCCAGCGCAGCTTCAGCGATTCGCGATGCGTGTCCGGCAGCCGATGTTCGGTATGCGCGGCCGGCGCGAATTCGACAGCCACGCCGGCCGCCTGCATCCGCAGCCCCATCACCTGGCAATGCGCGCGATAGACGCCGTCGAGCGGCTCGTAGCGAAATTGCGCGAACACGTCGCGCCGGAACGCGACGTTGTTCGCGTAGAAGTTGCGCGTTGCGCCGGCGCGCAGCGGGCTCGGGAAATACATGAAATCGATCGACGTCAGCGCGATGCCAAGCACGTTCGGCGCATAGCTGGTGCGCCCCGCCACCGCGACGGGTGCATCCCCGGCTTCGCGTGCAAACGGCGCGAGCAGGTGCTCGAGCCAGTCGTCAGCCGGGCGGCAATCGGCGTCGCCGAACACGACGATGTCGCAGCGATCCGCGTCGACGCGATCGAACCCGTCGTTCTTCGCATCGTAGTAGCCGGTGCTCGCACCGATCTCGACGAAGTCGATCGGGCAGCCGGCCAGCGCGACGATCTCCGCGCACGCATCGGCCGGCAGCCCGTCGTGCGTGATGATCCATTGCGCGAGTGCCGCGGGCGGCACGGTCTGCTTCGACAGCGCCGAAACGAGGCGCTTCAGGCTATCGACGGCCTGCGCGAGGCCGGCACCGCCGCGCAGGTTGTTCGTTTCCAGCACGAGCGCGGCCTTCGCCGCCACGGCGTGAGCCGCCGTGCGCGTGCGCGGCGAGGTTTCCGTGATGTCCGGCATCCTGAATGTCTCCATCGTCATGCGCGACGGCATGGATGAAACGAATGGGCGGCGAGCCCGCGCGCATTGGCGGGTGCGGGTCGCCCGCGACCGTCGTCGCAGAACGGGCGGCCCGGAAGGCGCCCGCTTCGCGCGTGGTCACTCCTGGACGGACGGCGCCGATTCGGCGTCGGTATAGCGCGGCTTCGCGTTCTGCAGGTCGCGCGTGTTCTTCTGCACGGCCACCGAGCCGAACAGCGCGAGCACGAACGACATCGCGTAGAAGCCTTTCTCGCTCAGTTGCAGCGTCGCATTGAAGAGGCCGACGATCAGCAGCGCGATCGACAGCAGCAGCGCGATCCAGCTGAGGCCGTAGTAGATGCCGGTGACGGGAATGCCTTCCGCGCGGTCGCGCACGCTCTTCTGCAGCGAGATCGCCGCGTAGAGGCCGAACACCAGCACGGTGAAGTAGTAGCCCTTCTCGTTGAGCTGCATGCCGGCGTTCCAGAGACCGATCAGGAATGCCGCGAAACCGGCGAGCAGCGCGGCCCACGACGCGGCCACGAACGCGAACGACGGTTGCTGGATGGTGGTCTGGTTCATTGCTTTGCCCTCTCATTCTTCTTGTTCGAAATCGTTTTCGTTGAACTGCGTTTCGCGCATGGTAGCAGCTTTGGCACGCGGCAAGACGGCTTGCTTGCAGTCTTACGATTCGCGCCGCGCGCGTCGCCAGCGCCCCGGCGTCGTGCCGAGCACCGCGCGAAACGCCTTGCCGAACGCGGCTTCCGACTGGTAACCGACCGCCTGCCCGATCTCCGCCTGCCCGCGCTGCGTGTCCTGCAGCAGCGCGCACGCATGCATCATCCGGATCTGCGCGACGAACGCGCCGACGCTCATTCCGGCCCGCTCGCGGAAATGCCGGGCGTACGTCGCACGCGACATCGCGGATGTGTCGCCGAGCGACTCGACTGTCCACGGCTTCTCCGGTGCCTGCAGGACGGCCTGTACCGACGGGCCGAGCCGCGCATCGGCAGCGAGCGCAAGCCAGCCGGACGGCACGCGCGCGCCACGACCGTATGCGCGCAACGCATACGCGAGCAGCGCCTGGCCGAGTGCGTTCACGATCGCGCCGGCGCCCGGCTGCCCATTCGACGCCTCGGTACGCAGCACGCTCGTGAGCAGTTGCAGCGGTGCGAACCCCGATGCCTCGCGCAGCCCGACATGCAGCACGTGCGGCAGCGTCCGCATCAGCAGTTCGCCCGCGCCGCGCGCATAGACGAACCGTCCGCACAGCAGATCCACGCTCGCACCGCCCGGTTCGGCCGGATCGAGATTCGTCTTGACCGGCAGCACCGCGCCGCCGCCGGCACCGTGTTCGCGCAGCGCCGGCCGCGACCGGCCCGCGCCTGCGTCGAGCAGCTCGTGCGCGCCGCCCGCGGGCAGCAGCACGAAATCGCCGTCGGCGAGCTGCAGCGTGCGCCCTTCCGCGGTACGCAGCCGGCACGTTCCCGCCAGCACCAGGTGAAACGCCGCCTCGCCCGACGGCAGCGGGTCGTGCGGCATCGCGAACGGCCCGCCGAGCAGGCAGCGCACGTCGAGCTCGACATGGCTGCGGCCCAGCGACAGCAGTTGACTCAGGGCATCCATGAGACGATTGCGCTAAAAATTGACACTCTAGCGTATCGAAACCCTCAGCGTGAACGATCAGAATAACCCTGCATCGCCCGAGATCGCGGCGGCCGCCGCCTTCCTCACCTCTTCTCGAAAAGGACGCATCATGCTGAACTGGAACGAATACCGGAAGGAACTCTCGACGCGCATCGGCGACATCGCCAAGCTGTCGCCGGACACGCTGGCCGGCTACCAGGCGCTGGCCGGCGCCGGTGCCAAGACGGGCCATCTCGACGCAAAGACGCGCGAGCTGATCGCGCTCGCGGTGGCGGTCACGACACGCTGCGACGGTTGTATCGCCGTGCACACCGCCGAAGCGGCCAAGCATGGCGCGACGAAGGAGGAAGTAGCGGAAGCGCTCGGCGTCGCGATTGCGCTGAACGCGGGTGCGGCACTCGTCTATTCGGCGCGCGTGATGGACGCGCTCGGCGACTGAACCTGACGGCCGCGGCGCTGCCGTCGCGTGGGCGCCCGGCTGCATGGCTGCATGTCTGCCCGGTTGCGCACCGCGCATCCGGGCAAATGATGTATGACGATTGGCCAGCGTACCCGCCCGAATGGCGGGCCGGGCGCCCGCGGGCGAGGATGCGCCGCGAAGTCGGCTACCATGCGCGAACGATCCATCGTGAAGGAGCGCTTCATGTGCCGCTGGCTCGCCTATACGGGTAATCCGATCCATCTGGAAACCGTGCTGTTCCGCGCGAAGCATTCGCTGATCGACCAGAGCCTGCATTCGGAGCTGGGGGCGACGACCACCAACGGCGACGGCTTCGGCATCGGCTGGTACGGGCGCCCCGACGAACTCCCGTTCCGCTACCGCTCCGTGCATCCCGCGTGGAACGACCGCAACCTGCGCGAAGCCGCACGCGCGATCCGCTCGCGGATGTTCATCGCGCATATCCGCGCGGCTACCGACACGCCGGTACAGGAAACCAACTGCCACCCGTTCCGCCACGGCCGCTGGCTGTTCGCGCACAACGGGCTGATCCGCGACTTCCACAAGCTGCGCCGCGACCTGACGATGAAGGTCGATCCCGCGCTGTTCCCGACGCTCGAAGGCTCGACCGACTCCGAACTGATGTTCCGCCTCGCGCTGACCTACGGCCTCGAGCAGATGCCGCTGCCCGCGCTCGAGCGGATGGTCGGCATGGTCGAGGAAACGGCCGCGCGGCACCGCGTGGCCGAACCGCTCAACATGACGATCTGCGCGACCGACGGCGAGCGGATCATCGCGGTGCGTTATTCGAGCGAACGGCAGTCGCGTTCGCTGTTCCACAGCACGTCGTTCAAGCACCTCCATGAGCTGTATCCGCACAACCCGCGCATCGCCGAAGCCGGCGACGACGCGTTCATGGTCGTGTCCGAGCCGCTCGTCGACCTGCGCGGCGCGTGGGAGGAAGTGCCGGAGAGCATGGCGATCGTCGCGCAGGGTGCTGATGTGCAGCAGCGGCCGTTCGCGCCGCGGCGAAAGTGACGCACTGCAGTCCTGACGAAATGAAGCGCATTCCGGTATCGAGCACGTCGGCGCGTCATGGTAATCGCGGCCGTCCCGTTTTCAGAAGCGGCACTCGCTACCGCGACGGTAACGGGAAGGGATGCGCACCCGCGCCCGAAAAAAAATAATAGAGCAGAACTCCGCCAATAATGCCCCAATTCAATAACTCAGCGACGGAGTAGAGCTACGGAAGCAAACCGCGAGGACGCTTCTGCAGAATCCCCCGAATAAAAAATTAATACTCTTGCAATTTCATGCCAGCCAGGAATCGAGTGACATAATCAGCTGACGATCGGGGATGTTTGCAGGAATTCTGCGGCACCTCTCCTGGAAATCGTCGTCATTCTTCTAACAAATACGGCACCAGTCGTTTGCTCTCCCGGCGCCCCCCGTGGCACAGGCCCCCACCGGGACTTGCGGCAAGCGCGACTGGAAGGCGAAAGGGGCAGAGATTCTACGCGCCTTTACACCTTCTCGGCCACGCGCGTTTATTTCGAGCCGTTACGAAGAACCGGAAATCATTACCGAGCAGATACTGCGTGCAAGCCGTCGCACCACACATGGACAAAGCCTTATTCCTGATTAAAATATTCAAGTTACAAAAATTCAGAAGGCACGTTACAATTCGCCTACGGACGAATCCGAACCACAATAAAGTAGCGACGCAGTTTCCGGCACAACGAATCCGAGATGACTCAAGATCTCCAGACCTCTCTTCCTGTCACGCTGACGGGTAATCAATCCGTGCTTTCCAGCATGAAACAGGATCATGCCTTCGTGGTATGGCTCACCGGGGTTTCCGGTGCCGGGAAATCGACGCTATCGAATCTCCTGAAGGAACAACTCGATGCTCGAGGCCTTCGTTCCTTTCTGCTGGATGGCGACCAGCTCCGTGAAGGATTGAATCAGGATCTGGGGTTCAGTGACGCGGACCGCCACGAGAATATTCGTCGGACGGCCGAGGTCGCACGCCTGATGGTGAATGCAGGGCTTGTCGTTATCGTCGCCCTGATCTCGCCGTTTCAGGAAGCGCGCTCCAGGGCGCGCGCGCGCTTTGCGCCCGGGGAGTTTTTCGAAGTCTTTGTCGACGTTGAGCTGGATGTCGCGGAAGCGCGCGACCCAAAGGGGCTGTATGCGTTGGCAAGGCAAGGGGCCATTCGGCAGTTTACCGGCATCGAATCGACCTATGAAAAACCGGTATCGCCCGACGTGCATGTGCGCACGGGTAAAGCAAGCCCGCTGGAATGCGTGCACGCAATCATTCAGAAACTGCCATTGAACGGCTGATACCGGCACGACCGCCGGCTCATCTGCTCGCCTACTACCCTCACCTTTTTCGCCGCGCCATTTTGGCGGGCGACGGTTGAACCGCCTGCTGTAAGCCTCGCCGACCAACTGTCATGGTTGGCCGCGACGATCGAACCGCATCCGCACCGAATCAAGTCCGGCGGGCAGCCGGCGCGAACGGGCGCGCGGCCGCGGCAGTGCGGTGAACCCGAGCCGTTCGTACAGCGCGCGGGCCCTCGCGTTGCGGGTCAGCACGTCGAGGACGACATCGCGGCTACCGTCGGCTGGCAATGCCCCCGTGTCCAGCGCGTCACGGAACAACGCGCTGAAGATCCCCGTGCCGCGCTGTCGCTCGTCGGTTGCGCAATGCGCGACGAGAATCTGCGAACGCTTCGGCGCCGGAATTTCCGTTTCGAGAATCAGCCCGCGCAACAACTGCCCCATCGTGCGGCGCACGCCGAAGAAGCGCGCCAGTGCCCACACGACATGCACGTCGTCGAACATCGTCCGTTGCCCGTCGTGAATCGCCATCACGGCGAGCACGGTGCCGTCTTCAGCGACCGCGACGCGATGCCGGCGCCACGAAAAGCGCCCATGACGCGACCGAAATGCCTGCTGCAGGAAAGCGACGCAGCGCGCATCGCTTTCGCCGAGAAAAAATCCGAATTCCGCCACACCGGACGCAAACACGAGCGGCCCGCACGACGCCGCGTCGTCCGCCTCGGCCGCACGAAACCGCACGCGCTCGCCGGCACGCGGAGCCGCTTGCGCGAACGCACCGGCCAGCGTCATCCGCTGCGCCCCGCGAGTCGCGACAACACGGCGACCGTCCGGCTGATCTGTTCCGGCTCGTGCGTCGAGCAGATGAAGAAGCGCAGGCGCGCAGCCTTTTCCTCGACGGCCGGATAGAAGATCGGCTGCACGTTGATCCCTTCGTCGAACATCGCATTGGCCCATTGCGCGGCCTTCAGCGAGCTCCCCGTGATCACCGGCACGACCGCGAACCCGGCACTCGTGCCGGTATTCAGCCCGGCGGCGCGCGCTTCGTTCAGGAACTGCCGCCCGCGCGCCTGCAGTCGCGCGACGCGCTCCGGCTCGGCCTGCAGGCGCTCGAGCGCGGCCAGCGACGCTTCGGCGAGCGTCGGCGCCAGCCCGACGCTGTACAGGAAGCCCGGCGCCAGATGGCGCAGCATGTCGACGAGCGGCTGGCAGCCGGCGATGAAGCCGCCGCAGCCGGCCAGCGTCTTGCTCATCGTGCCCATCCACATGTCGACCTGGTCGGGCGCGACGCCGCAATGCTCGCGGATGCCCTTGCCGGTCGCGCCGAGCACGCCGAGCGAATGCGCCTCGTCGACCAGCAGGAATGCACCGTGGCGCGTTTTCACGTCGACGAAGCGCTGCAGGTCGGGGAAATCGCCGTCCATGCTGTACAGCCCTTCGATCGCGATCAGCACGTGCCGGTATTCTCGGCGTACGCGCGCGAGCAGCTCGTCGAGCGCCTGCCAGTCGTTGTGCGCGAAGCTCAGCCGCTTCGCGCCGCTCAGCTGCGCGCCCTGCACGATGCTGTTGTGCGCGAGCGCATCGTGGACGATCAGGTCGCCCGGGCCGAACAGTGCGCCGATCACGGTCACGTTCGTCGCGTGGCCGCTCACGAACGCGACGCAGTCGTCGGTCTCGTAGAACGTGGCCAACGCACGTTCGAGATCGCGCTGCACCGGGCGTTCGCCCGCGACCATCCGGCTCGCCGATGCCGACGTGCCGTACCGGTCGATCGCGGCCTTCGCGCGCGCGGACACGTCCGGATCGCCAGCCAGGCCGAGGTAGTTGTAGTTCGCGAAGTTCAGGTATTCGCGCCCGCCGATCTGCGTCGTCGCACCGGCGACGCCGTCGTGCACGCGGAAAAACGGCGAGTCGACGCGCAGCTTCTCGCCCATCTCGCGCATGATCCTGACCTGCTGATACTGCGGCATCGATTCGAAGCGGCTGCGCGCCGATGCGGTCTGCGCTGCCTGCGTGCCGGGCACGCCCGGTGCCGCGGCAGCATCCGTCGCGCGCTCCAGCTGCCGTTTCAGCGCTTTCGCCGCCAGTTGCTGGCGAAGATGCTCTCCCAGTGCCATTGCTTCCTTCGCTTAATCTCGAAAAGACGCTATGTTACGCCGCGCGTCATGAAAAGACGTGGTGTCACGCGTCGGAAAACTCGGCCCACTGCCACGCGTCGGGTGCGGCCAGCAGCGCGTCGACCAGCCGGAAATTCATCTCGTGGCTCGGCCGCAACGCGCTCACGCGCGCCAGCAGCGGCGCGCCGGCCAGCGCGAGATCGCCGACCAGGTCGAGCACGCGGTGCCGGACGAATTCATCCGGCAAGCGCATCCCGCCCAGCACGCGGCTGCCGACGATGGACGCGGTGCACGACGGCCGCGCGCCGCGCAGGATCGGCACGCCGCGCAGATAGCCGGCGACGATCGCCGGCACGGCCCATTTCACGCGCCCGTACGAGCGCGACGGCGCGATTTCGGTTTCGAATGCGGCCGGCGTCAGCGCGCCGTCCCAATGCATGTCGCCGAAGCCGCGCAGGTCGTTGCGCACGCTCAGTTCGTAACGCGGCGCCGGCTCGACCCGCATTTCGCGCCGCGGGTCGCCTTCGCCATCCGTGACGACGACGGGCCGCAGCACGCGGATGAAGCGTTTCGGCGCATCGAGCGCGACCCGGCCGCACGCGCGGATGGCGTCCACCCACGGCGTGGCGCTGCCGTCGAGAATCGGCACTTCCTCGGCGTCGATCTCGACGATCGCGTGATCGATCTCGCATGCGAGCAGCGACGCGAGCAGATGCTCGATCGTGCGAACGCCGACGCCGTCGGCATTGCGCAGCATCGTGCAGAGCGGCTGGGCGCGGCGCAGCGCGGGATCGACCGGCAGCGTCGCGAGCGTGCGCCCCTGCGCGACGCGACGGAACACGACTCCCGTCACGCCGTCTTCCGGCCGCGCGGGCAGGATCCGTACACCCACCCGGCGCCCCGTGTGCAGCCCGTGACCGTCGATCGCCAGCGGACCTGCCAGCGTGCCCTGGCGCGTCGCCCAGCCGGACGGCGCGCTCATCGCGCGACCTCCAGCGTCGGGGACACCTGGCCCGCCACGGGCGCCGGCCGCGTATCGAGCATCGCGCGCGCTTCGCCTTCGATCGCGTGCTTCGCGGCAAGCGCCGCGACCGCCTCCTGAGCGGCATCGGTCGCCGCCCCGGCGTCGGACGCATCGGCCGACGCGCCGATCGAATCGACGATGCGTCCGGCCAGCGTTGTCACCGACGCGCCCTCGGCAATCGCCATCACCGACAGCTTGACCTCGAACGCTTCCTCGACCGCCAGGCCGAGTTCCATCCCCATCAGCGAATCCATGCCCATGTCGAGCACCGACTTGTCGAGCGCGATGCGATCCGGCGTCATGTGCAGGATCCGCGCGATCTGCGCCTGCAGCGTCCGGGCAACCAGCGCGATCGCTTCGTCGCGCGGCAAGGCCAGCACTTCTTCCCGCAACTGCGTGCCGCCGTCGCGCGCATCGCCGCCCTTCGCATGCGATTGCAGCAGCGAATACCGGCGTGCCTTCGCGGCGGGCATCCCGCGCGCCACGGCATGCCAGTCGAGCCGGACCACGGCTTCGCCGGCCGCGCCCGCGACCAGCGCGCGCTCGAGCGCGGCCATCGCCTCGTCGGACGTGATCGATGCACCGCCGATCCGCGACTGCAACGCCTCGCGCGTATCCGCGTGGCGCGCGAGGAAGCCGACGTCCTCGAGCGGGCCCCACGCCATGAACGTGCCGGGCAGCCCGGCCGCGCGACGATGTTCGACGAGCGCCTCGAGGAAGGTGTTGGCCGCGACGTAGTTCGACTGCCCGGGGTTGCCGAGATAGGTCGTCGCCGATGAATAGACGACGAACAGGTCGAGCGGCAGCGCGCGTGTCGCGCGATGCAGGTTCCATGCGCCGGCCACCTTCGGGGCGAGCACCGCGGCCATGCGCGCATCGTCGAGATTGCGCACGAGGCCGTCGTCGATCGACATCGCGGAATGCAGCACGCCCTTGAGCGGGCTGCCGCGCCGCGCGATCGCGGCAATCATCGCATCGACCGCCGCGGCATCGGTCACATCGCACGAGACGACATCGACCGTGACGCCGAGCGTCGCGCGCCAGCGTTCGACCTCCTCGCGGGCCGCACCGGCAAGCTCGCCGGAACGGCTCGCCAGCGTCAGCCGGCGAGCACCGCGCTCGACCATCCAGCGCGCGCTCGCAAACCCGAGCCCGCCCGTGCCGCCGACCACCAGGTACGTGCCATGCGGATCGAGCGCGAGCGAGCCCGCGCGCGTGACGCCGCGCGTCGGGGCCGGCGTGCCGGACGGATAGGTCACGAGTACCTTGCCGATCTGGCGCGCCTGCTGCATGTAGCGGAATGCATCTTCGGCCCGTTCAGCGGGGAACGCGCGATACGGCAGCGGATGCAGCACACCTGCCGCGAACAGCGCCATCACTTCGCCGAACAGACGTTCGGTCAGCTCCGGCAACGCACCCATCAACTGGTCGGCATCGATGCCGAAATAGCTGATGTTGTTGCGGAACGGCCGCAGCCCGATATGGCTGTTTTCGTAGAAATCGCGCTTGCCGAGCTCGAGGAATCGACCGAACGGACGCAGCGTGTCGATGCTGCGCACCATGGCTTCGCCGGCGAGCGAATTCAGCACGATGTCGATGCCCTGCCCGCCCGTCAGCACGCGAATGTCGTCGGCGAACGCAAGGCTGCGCGAATCGAGCACGTGGTCGGCACCGAGCAGGCGCACGAACTCGCGCTTCTCGTCGCTGCCGGCCGTCGCGAACACTTCCGCGCCGAAGTGGCGCGCAAGCTGGATCGCGGCGATCCCGACGCCGCCCGCGCCGCCGTGCACGAGCACGCGCTCGCCGCGGCGCAGCCGCGCGAGTTCGACGAGTGCGTAATACGCGGTGAAGAACGTGGTCGGCACGGTCGCCGCTTCCTCGAACGTCAGACGCTCGGGTTTCAGCGCGATCGCTTGCGCGCGCGTCCTGACGCGCGTCGCGAACGAGGCCGGCGCAAAGCCGAGAATCGCATCGCCCGGCGCGAATGCCGTCACGGCGCCGCCCACCCGGACGACGCGGCCGGACAGTTCCATGCCGATCGTCGCGCCCGCGAAGCCGGTCTCGACCGCTTCATCGGACAAGAGCCCCATCGCATACATCACGTCGCGGAAATTGAGGCCGGTCGCAACCGGCTCGATCTCCACTTCATCCGCGCCCAGCGCGCTTTCCGGCAACGCGAACCATTCGAGATTGCGCAACGAGCCCGGTGCATCGAACGCGAGCACGGCCGCGCGCGCAATCGCGCCATCGCTGCGGGCCGCGGCCTGCGCGGCCGTCAGCATGCGCGGCACCAGACGCCCGTGTGCGCCCAGGACGACTTCTTCCTCGACCGCCGAGCCGGTCAGCTCGCGAATCAGTGCGTCGGGAATCCCGTCCACCGCCCGATCGACGTCGATCAGGCGGCACGCGAGTTCGGGATGCTCGTTCGCCAGCACCCGACCGAGGCCCCACAGCGTTGCCTGTTCCGGATGCGCATTCGCAGCCCCGGCGAACGGCGCGCCGCCGCGCGTGACGACGGTCAAGCGCGTGGCCGCGTTCGGCTGCCCGCCGAGCGCGCGGACGAGCGCGGCCAGCGCGATCGCGCCGTGACGCTGCGCAGCCATCAGGCCGTCGCCCGTCGCCGATTCGGCCAGCGGCGTTTCCGGTGCGCAGAACACGACGTGCGCCGGCTGCCCGGCCGGCAACGACGCGATCGCGTCGGCCGCATGCGTGATGTCCACGATGTCGGCCGGATAACCCGCGCGCGCCAGCGCGTCGGCCAGCTGCCCGCCGAAACCGCCGGCGGCACCCGGCGCGTGCATCACGAGCCATTGTTCGTTGCGTGCGAGCGTGTCGAGATCGCTCGCGTCGCTGCCGCGCTGCGTGGCCGCGGTGCTCCTCGGGTTGCGCGCGATGACGAACGTCGGCGTACCGTCCAGATCGAGCGATTGCTCGACGTGCCGCACGACGTCGACGTAACCCGCGCGTGCGAGCGCTGCCTCGAGATCCGCTGGCGCCAGCGGCGCGGGGGCAGCGGCTTCCGTCGACGTTGCCTGCGAGGCGAACACGATGTCGGAGAAGCGGCCGTGGCGCGACTCGGCCAGCAGCAGCAGTCCGCCCGGCGCCAGCCACGACCGCATCGCATTCAGTGCATCGACCACATCATGACGATCGCTCAGCGCGCGGTTCGCGACGATCAGGTCGTAAGGCCCGGTGTCATCGGCCGACAGCGACAGCCGCTCGCCCGACTGCAGTGCCACCGTGCGCACCGCCGCTTCCGCATCCGTGTCGAAGCCGGCCAGCTGGCCGGCCGTCGCCGCGATCGTGTGGTCGCAGCGCGCGGCAGCGAGATGCATGCCGAGCGTCTGCAGCACGTCGCCGTCCGTCGCGCCCAGTTCGAGCACGCGTAGCCGGCGTGCCGGCTGCCATGCATCGACCGCCTGCTCGACGCTTGCGGTCAGCAACGCGTGCACGTGCTGCCACGTCGGCGACGCGGCAAGGAGCTGCTCGACCAGGCTGTGCCCGGTCGGCGACAGCAAGCGCGCGCCATCCTTCGCGCCGCCCAGCACGTCGGGCAATGCCGCGCCGCAATGCGCGAGCAGCGTCAGTTCGGCCACGTGCCCCGGCGATTCGGCCAGCAGCCCGCGCCACAGCTCGTCGAGCGGCGGCAACGCCGCACACGCTGCGTCATCGCGCACGAGCAGCGCGCCGTCGCGATGAGCGAGACCATCCTCGACCAGCATGTCGGCAAGACGCGCGGCCAGCGCCGCACGCCCGGCCGCCGGCTGCCAAGTGCCGGCGAATGCGCCGAGCGCATCGAACGCACGGAGCGCGTAGAGGCTCGCCAGCACGTCGAGCAGCGGCAGGATTTCGGTCAGATGCTGCGTCCGGCGGACGTCGTTACCGGTTGCGTCCAGCCGCGCGACGGCCTGCGCGAGCAACGCGTCGGGGGCTGGCAAACCGGCTGCATCGACGTTGCCCGGCAGCGGCATGTCTTCAAGGCGATAGACGAAGCGTGCAGGCAGGTTCTGCCGACGGCCGACGAGATCGACGCGCCGGAACCGGCAACCGCCGAGCCGCGCGACGATCGCGCCCCGCGCGTCGAGGAATTCGAAATGCGCGACGATCGAATGCGGGCTGTGCCGGTCGATCTGCACGCGCACCCGCTCGACCGTGTCGCCGCGCAGATAGTCGACCCGGCCGATCTGCACCGGCACGTAAGCCGGATGCTCGCCTTCGCGTGCGTGCGCCGCCAGCAAGGCGAACAGCGGATGAAACCCGCTGTCCATCAGCGCCGGATGCAGCAGATACGCGGACAAGGCCTGCGCATCGCCGCATGCGGCCGGCGCGGCGACGTCCGCCAGCGCCGCGCCGTCACTCGCGGCAACCCGCACGGTGCGAACCCAGCGGAACGCCGGCCCGTACCCAAGGCCGATGGCCGCGGTGTTTGCGTACAACGTGTCGCCGCCGGCCGCGGGCAGCGCGAGCAGACGATCAAGCGCGGCGGACGGCACGACGCTCGTATCGCCGAGCGTGTTGCCGCTTTCCAGCATCCGCCCGGTCACGTTCAGCGTCCACGCGCTGTCGGACATCCGGTCGCGCGTCTCGATCGTGAAGGTCGCGGTGCGCGGCTCGATCACGAGCCGGAACAGTTTCGCCTGCTGCGGCTGGAATACGACCGGCGTGCGGATCTCGACGTTTTCGAGCGCTGCATCCGGTGTATCGAAGAAGGTCCGTGCCGCGGCGAGGGCCATTTCCACGTAACCCGCGCCCGGGAACGCCACGCCGCCGTCGACGACGTGATCGGCCAGCATCGGCAGCTTCGCCGGATCGAGCTGGTTTTCCCACGCGAATGCGTGCTCATGCAGGCGATAACCGAGCAGCGGATGCTCGCGGCGGCGATTGACGAGGCCGTAGCCTTCGACGGTCGGCGTCAGCCAGAAGCGGTCGCGCTGCCACGGATAGGACGGCAACGCGGCGCGCGATTCGCCCGGCGCGAAGCGGGCGGGATCGACGCTCGCGCCGTGCGCGATCGCCGCGAGAATCGCCTGCCGCAGCGTCGCCGCGCTGCCGTGACCGCGCTTGAGCGTCGGCAGCGCCATGCCGGTTGCACCGGCGGCCGTGAGCACCTGCTTCACGTACGTACGCAGGATCGAATGCGGCGAAACCTCGACGAACAGGCGCACGCCCTGCTCGATCAGATGCGCGATGCCGTCGCCGAAGCGCACCGGCTCACGGATATTGCGCCACCAGTAGCGCGCGTCGAGCTCGGTGCCGGCAAGCGCGCCGCCGGTCACGGTCGACACGTACGTGCCGTTGCCCAACTGCGGCCGCAGGCTCGCCAGTTCGGCCAGCACGACCGGTTCGATGCGATCCATGTGGCTGCTGTGGAACGCGTAGTCGAGATCCAGCATCTGGAAGAACTTGCCGCTGCCGCGCAGCGCCGCCTCCAATGCCTGCAGACCCTGCAGCTCGCCCGCGAGCGTCACCGCGTCGGGGCTGTTGATGCCGGCGATCTCGACACGGCGCGCAAGCCCGTGGCGCGCGATCAGTTCGCGCGCCGCTGCATCGCCGATGCCGACGGCCGCCATCCGGCCGCTGCCGCGCGTCATCGCCTGCGCGCGGCTGCGGATCTTGATCACGCGCACCGCATCGGCGAGCGACAGCGCGCCCGTCACCCACGCAGCCGCAATCTCGCCGACGCTATGGCCGATCGCCGCGTCGTAACGCATCCCGCTCGCATCGATCACGCGAATCATGCCGACCTGGATCGCGAACAGCAGCGGCTGCGCGTTCTCCGTCGCGGCGAGCCATTCGGCGCCCTGGCCGGCCAGCCATTCCGCGCTCGGGCCACCGCGCATCACGTCGACCAGCGACGGGCTGCCGTCGGCGCACCACAGCGCGTCGACTTCGTCGAGCGCCGCGCGGAAGACGGCGTTCTCGGCATAAAGCTCGTTGCCCATCCCGACCCACTGGCAGCCGTTGCCCGAGAAGACGAGCGCGGTGCGTGGCGTGTCGGCCGGGGCCTGGCCGGTCGCCACGCAGGCGGGCAACCCTTCCGGTGCCGGCTGGGCCAGCGCCGCGAGTGCCGCACGGCCTTCGGCCACGTCGGCCGGCGCGACGATCGCGCGATGCTCGAGCCATTGGCGACGACGTGCGGCCGCGGCGGCAAGCGCCTGCCAGTCGCCGCCGTTGTCGAGCATCGACAGATAGCGGCCCGCGAGCGCACCGAGTGCATTCGCGCTGCGCGCGGTCAGGACGAGCGGAGACAACTGCGCGTGAGTCGGCTCGGGCGCAGCCGCCGACGCCTCGTTTGCAGCCGGCGCCTCGGTCAGCACGACGTGTGCGTTCGTCCCGCCGAAGCCGAACGAGTTGACGCCGACCGTCAACGGCGCGTCGCCCGCGTCGAGCGGCATGAAGCGATCGACGACACGCAGACGCCCGCCGTCGAAATCGATGCCCGGATTGGGCGTGACGAAATGCAGCGAGCGCGGTACCGCGCGATGCTTCAGGCACAGCACGGCCTTCAGCAGCCCGGCCATGCCGGACGCCGTTTCGAGGTGGCCGATGTTGGTTTTCACCGAACCGATGAGCAGCGGACGATCGGCCGGGCGCTCACCCGACACGACGTCGATCAGCGCACGCGCCTCGATCGGATCGCCGACCGCCGTGCCGGTGCCGTGTGCCTCGAGATACGCCAGGGACTGCGGATCGATGCCCGCGCGCGCGTAGACGCTGCGCAGCAGCGATGCTTGCGCGGCCGCGCCCGGCACGCTGATACCACCCGGCGAGTGGCCGACCGAGTTCACGCCGGAGCCGGCGATCACCGCATGGATCGTGTCGCCGTCGGCGAGCGCGCGATCGAGCGGCTTGAGCAGCACGAACGCGCCGCCTTCCGAGCGGACATAACCGTCGCCGGTTGCATCGAACGCGCGGCAACGGCCGCGCGGCGACAACATCGATGCCTTGGAGAAGCTGACGAAACCGAACGGGTGAAGCAGCAGGTTGACGCCGCCCGCGAGCGCCACGTCGGCTTCGCCGGACTGCAGCGCCTTGACGGCCTGGTGGAGCGCGACGAGCGACGACGAGCAGGCCGTATCGACGGACATGCTCGGGCCGCGCAGGTCGAACAGGTAGGACACGCGGTTCGACGCGATACTCAGGGTGTTGCCGGTCGCCGAATACGGATCGATCACGTTCAGATCGTCCATGTTGCGGTTGCCGTAATCCATGCTGGCGGCGCCGACGAAGACGCCGCAGTTGCTGCCGCGCATGTCGGCCGGGCGCACGCCCGCGTCCTCGAACGCTTCCCATGCGAGTTCGAGCAGCAGGCGCTGCTGGGGATCCATCTGGGCCGCTTCGCGCGGGGAAATGCCGAAGAACGCGGCATCGAAGCCGGCGACGTTGTCGACGACGCCGGCCGAGAACGTGTAGCTCTTGCCCGGTTCGCGCTTGGACGGGTGCTGGTAGAAATCGGTGCCGAAGCGATCGGCGGGGATTTCGGTCACTGCGTCGCGTTCGTCGCGCAGCAGTTGCCAGAAGTCGCCAAGATCGTTAGCGCCCCCGGGAAACCGACAAGCCACCCCAATTATTGCAATCTTACTTTTCATCTTTTATGTCGCTTTCTCGGATGCGCACGGTTGTTGCGTGCGGTTTCCGTCATCTTGTACCACATGCAGCAGTGCCGATCCGAGTTCCTCGGCCGCCAGATTTCGGCATTCGGGGGTATCTGCGCCGTAATTCCGCCAAATGAAGTAGTCGCTGCGTTGCGGATTAACGCCGAGCTTCTCGAATACGTGAGGCAGTGCGGGAACGTGGTCGCCGTAAAAGCAAACGACTGTTTCACGATCGCTGGTACGCAAATAATCGAGCAAGCGCCCGATCATTGCGTCTGCATTTTCAATGTGCCGTAAATATGCCGTCAGGTCGCGCCAGGATGCATCTTCGCCAAGAGTATGTCGCGAAGTCGACTCACCGGGCAAAACTTGCTCAAGGTGTAGCGGGCCGTGGTTTTCCATCGTCATCGCGAAGATGAAGCACGGGAGCTCGCCACCCGCCGCCTCGAGCTCCGCGACAATCGCGTCAGACACTGCCGTATCCGTCACATAGGCCCCTGCCCGGAACGCCGACGAAAAGTGACGGATGTCGAGAAAACGCGCAAAGCCGAGCAACGGAAATACTCTATCCCGCCCGAAAAAATCAGCGTAATAGGGATGAATCGCGACTGTATCGTAGCCGCAACGGTCGAACCAGGATGCGAGCGAGGCAATTTTATTCCTTACAAATGCATAAGGATAAAAGCGCGCATACCCGAGCGAATAGGACTCCGTGCCGGTCAACACCGCAAACTCCGTTCGCATGGTGTTTGCCCCCCACGCAGGCACATTCATCTTGCCACGGCAGGTTGCCTCGCGACGCGCCTCATCGAAACGCCTGAAGAGACTCGGCTCGACCACCTCTCCGAGCCGACGCGCATCGAAGAACGATTCGCTCTGGATCATGATCACGTCAGGGCGTCGCGTCGGCTTGCCCGTTGCGAATGGCCCTGCCGCCACGACCTCGCGGAACCGCCGGAACGTCGCAGGACGCAAGCCGTTAAGCAGATAGGCGACGAATACGGCAAAAAAACCGTGGCGACGCTGGTCGGCATCGGGATCGAGTGTAAGCGGCACGCTCGCTGCGATGGGCACGGCGAGCGCGAACGCCAAGGTCACCACTAACCACGCCACCGCGACGGAACCCCAGTGCACCGGTCGCTCGACGACGAAGCCCGTAATCACAAGCAGGATGCCGGCACCAATCGCGACGACCTTGCCGAGGCTCAGGAACGGCAAATAAAGACGGGGATGCGAAAACAACTGGCTGAACAGGCTCAGATCGGTAAATACGAACGGCTCGCGCAGCGATTCATATTTCGCATTGCTAACCGAGACAATCAGGCCGAGGAGCGCCAATGCGACAAGCGACGAGAAAATTGGGCGCGACGTAACGGCCAACGCCAAGCCTGCAATCCACACTACCGAAAGAATGTGAAGTGATAACGACGCCATAGATCGACGCTGCAGCGTGCGCGGCTTCGTCATGCCATCCAGAACGAACGACAGCACGATTGCGATGGCAATAGCCAGCCCGAACGTGCCGTTCAATTAGAATCTACCTCGCGGGGGACATAAGACAGGCGATCGAGAATTGCATCCGCAATCGCTGCTGGCAATAGCGGCAATAGGCGCATGCCAAGCACCAGCGGCTCGGGAAACGCAATTTCCGTGCGCCCTGCATCCAGCTTGCGGCGAATGTACGCTGCTGCTCGTTCCGCACTCCACATGAACCGCCTGTCCCCGGGAAACACATCGCTCATCGCGGTTTCGACGAAGCCTGGAAGTATGATCGAGACGCCAATACCGTCACGGCCGAGCAATGGGCGAACAGAATCGCCGTACGCCTTGATTGCCGCCTTGCTCGCGCAGTATGCCGGAGAAATGGCCATTCCACGCAATGCGGCGATCGAACTCATCATCGCAATGCGGCCGCGCTTGCGTTCGCGCATTCGGTCAATCACTGGCAGAACGGTGTTTATCGCACCATAGAAATTCGTGTCGACGATAGACGCAATTCGCTCGCGTCTCTCCCAATCCGAAGCGGAGGCAATCGTACTTGCGACGCCCGCGTTGGCAATGAGCAATTCGATAGGGTGATCGCGATCGAATTGGCCCAGCCAATCTTCCATCGCCCCGGCATCGCGCACATCAAGAGAGCCCGTCGCGACCTCCGCGCCTCTCGCACGACATGCAACAGCACTCTCTTCCAGCCGCCGCGCATCCCGCCCAACAAGTCCAAGCACGACTCCCGGACTGGCATAGGTCAGCGCAAGCGCACGCCCGAGCCCAGCGCTCGCCCCGGTAACCACGATTGAACGAAGAGCATCACTAGCCATGCTCCGCCTCGAGACGCACGACCGCCCCTGCCGTCGCCATCGCAATGCCGCTCCGAGTATAGAAGTCACCGTTGATTTGCGTGTGATGCATCACGTAGTCGAGAAATGACTGGTACAACTGCATGTCAGGGGGGGATGCGTCCGACCAGAAGTCGTCCAAGCTGCCTTGCCACGTCAACCCCGGCATGCAATATATGGCTGTACCAAGCGCCTTCAATGGGCGACGATGGTGCAGAGCCGACAGCCCGACCGTACTATTGACCACTACGACGCCCTCCGCATGCTCGAGCAGGGTGGGCAGATGACCAGCATCGGTAAAGCGCAGTCGATCACGCATATCCAATGCGTCGGCAAGTTGCGCGGCGTAGCCCCGATAGTCGATCAGCCCCGTGTCAAGCGGATGATTCTTGATCACGAGCACAGCGTCTCCTGGCGCACGACTTGCAAATGATTGCATCACGCGGCAAATGGCGTCCCGAATGCCGTCGAACGGCGAGTGAACGATGATCTGCGCATCGGAATTCAACTGGAGCGGAAAGAGGTAATAAGGGCGGCGCGAATTGAGCAAATCACGCGTTATCCGCTCCGCATCGCTGTGGTGGCGACGCTGTACAAGCGCGCGTGCCGCGAGCCCTGAATATTCGACGAATCCGTTCCTGGGCCGATGACTACGATAATGGGGGAAGCGTTTTGCATACAGCATGTTCGCACCACGATAGCAGATGTCATGAAACGCACGCTCGTACAGATTGTAGCCGGTGGGCCAGCCTGGCCGACTGGGCGGCGTTACCCGCCGTTGGTCGAGGTACCACGCGGGATCGCGCGGCAGCAGCGATCTGCCATTGACGCCATGGCGCTCCAGCGTCACCCAATGCGGACGCACATACCCTTCCTCGAACACATGCACTCGCACTCCGTTTGCAGATGAAACGGGATGCATATGCTGATGCACTTCGCGGCAGTCGCCGAACATGACAACGTCCGTTATCGATTCCGACTGAACCGCCTGGAGGTACCAAGCCGACAGACTATCGAGCCTGCCTTGATAATTCCAAGCCGTGCCGGATCCGCCATAGAGCAGATCGCCGCCACAGAAGTTGACTCTGCGTACCGAATGCCCTCGCGTGCGCAAGGCGTGCGCCAAGGAACTGAAAAATGATGAGGCTGTGCCTTGCAGCACAAGAAATGAGCGAGGCATTAAACGTATCGACCGGCGAACGGCCCTCGCCGGAAAGCGCCTCAGACACCCCCGTTGGACGAGCCTTCTATAAAATCGGCGGCTGCGATGACCGCTCTATGGAGGCGTGAATATAGCATCGCGGGGAAAAGAAATACAGACGATCCTGTAAAATGGCACCATCATGGCGAAAATGTGACGCAAAATTCGTGGAGATAGCGCAATTCACATCGCCTAGATATAATCTGCCCCCCTAGACAGGGCGTCGTGCGCCTGCTTCGGACGCACCCGCCTTTTGCGGCACTTACTGCAGGCATCGGGGCCGCGTACAAGTACATGCTTGACGGTATAGTGCGGCATTCACGTTGCGACGCGGGTGCGCCGTTTGCCCAACATCAGCTCTTTCGCCCATGCCGTCGCCTCAACGCGTCGGCGAGGCAGTCTAGAGGGAGCCAATCAGCCGAGATGGGAAGAAGTTGGAAAACGTATCTGCCAACAATACACCGTTAGAAAAGCGTAAGAAAAGCCTCATCGACAAAGTTCGAGGCATCAACCGCCTGTTCGCATTGACGGTAGTTCTACCAACGACGATCAGCGTTCTCTACTACGGCGTATTTGCCTCGGATATCTATGTTTCCGAGTCTCGCTTTGTCGTGAGAAGTCCACAGAAACAGACGCAGACCAGTGTCGTTGGTGCACTACTTCAAAGCACCGGGTTCTCACGCGCGCAAGACGACACGTACCCTGTAATCGATTTCATTGAGTCGCGCGATGCTCTGCGCGCATTAAATCAGGGCAACTACATCTTCGATACATACTCCGAACACGGAGATGTGCTGAGCCGGTTCAATGCCAGCTTGGATAGCAGCTTCGAAGCGCTGTGGAAATATTACGGAAAGCACATCGTCTCCGCGAATCTTGATGCCACATCGGCAATCACAACGCTTCAGGTTCGCGCATTTTCTGCAAAAGACGCGGCGAAGATCAATGAAGATCTCCTCGAGATGAGCGAGCGCCTCATCAACAGGATGAACGAACGCGCATCGGCGGACACCGTACGGTTCGCGCAACACGAGGTCGATACAGCCGCAACGAAGGCAAAAGATGCAGCAGCAGCTCTGGCCGCATATCGACAATCGTACACCGTGTTCGACCCGGACAAACAGTCAGCCCTGCAGTTGCAACAAGTCACCACGCTTCAGACGCAATTGTTCGCGGCGCAAACGCAATTGACCCAACTGCAGGCATTGGCTCCGCAGAACCCTCAGATTCCCGCACTGAAAACAAGCATTGCCACGCTGGAGAAACAGATCAGCACCACCACTGGCGATGTAACAGGTGGCCGTGGCTCACTCTCGCAGAAGGCGGCCGGTTATGCGCGACTCCAACTGGACTCAGAGTTTGCCGACAAGCAACTTGCATCGGCGATGACGGCACTCGAGAATGCCCGCGCCGAGGCGCAACGCAAGCAGCTATACCTGGAACGGTTGGTACAACCCAACACCCCTGACGTAGCCATCGAACCAAAGCGGCTAAAATCCGTTTTTGAAACATTTGCACTGGGAATGATGGTCTGGGGCGTCCTGAGCCTGCTGTTGAGCGGTGTTCGCGAACACCATGACTGAGCGTTTACAACCATTCCCGGCGGAGACATCGCTTGCCGTATCAATTTGCGCGGACGTGCCTCAACAACAATTAGTTGCACTCGCCCGCAGAGGGGACCTCAGATCTGTACCCGGCTCCGGCAGGTGATCGACGATCCGGCAAAAGAAGTCGATTGCCATCGCCGCGCCAGCGGCGGGCATCGGGATGTAGACGTATGCCGGCTGCTTGCAGCATCGCAGGCAGCCGGGCCAAGCGAAAAATTCACGCCGAGCAATCAGCGAACTAGGATTTTGCTGTGGAACACACCACCCCCCTTCTGCGATCGCTACGCATTCAGTTACGCGTAATCGGCGCACTGCTGATGCGTGAGATTCTCACTCGTTATGGTCGTCATAACGTTGGCTTCCTTTGGGTGTTCTTCGAACCGATGATGTTCACGCTCGGCATTACCGGGTTGTGGACCGCAACGAAAGCAACCCACGGTTCGAACGTTCCGATTACTGCATTCGCTGTCACCGGCTATTCTTCCGTGCTGCTCTGGCGCAATGCCGTCGGTCGATGCGCACTCGCGATCGTTCCCAATCAAAGCCTGCTTTACCATCGCAACGTCCGAGTTCTCGATTTGTTCACGTCTCGCGTCCTGCTTGAAGTTGCAGGCGCAAGCGTCTCCTTTTTCTTCCTGAGCCTTCTGTTCATCTCAATCGGGATGATGAAGCCTCCGGTCGATATTACGTTGATTATTTTCGGCTGGATCTATCTCGCTCTTTTAGGCACGGGCCTGGGCTTCGCGGTCGGCGCCCTTTCCGAGCGCAGCGAAACTGTCGAGCGCGTCTGGCATACCATTGCATACCTGATGTTTCCCCTTTCGGGCGCCGTGTTCATGGTTGAGTGGCTACCACCGGCCTTTCAAAAAATCGTGCTGTACATTCCGATGGTGCATGGGGTAGAGATGCTACGCTCAGGATACTTTGGCCCAGTCGTCAAAGCGCACTACAGCATTCCCTATATGATCGTTTCCGATCTCGTCCTGCTCCTGGTCGGCTTGACCTTGGTTCGTGATGCAAGCATGAGGGTGGAACCTGAATGATCGAACTGCGCAATCTCAGTAAGGTTTATCACACGCGGCAAGGCCGAAAAACGGTCCTCGACAAGGTAAACCTGCGAGTCCGCAAGGGCCAGAGAATCGGGATACTTGGCCGCAACGGCGCAGGAAAGTCGACCATGATCCGGATGATCAGCGGAGCGGAACTACCCACATCCGGCGCCATCGAGCGAAAGATGAGCGTGTCGTGGCCACTTGCCTTCGGAGGTGCTTTCCAAGGCAGCCTGACCGGCATGGACAATCTTCGGTTCATCTGCAGGGTCTACGGCACCGATCCCAAGTTGTCGGAACCGTTCGTCCAGGAATTTTCCGAACTAGGCTACTACCTCAGAGAACCCGTCAAGAGCTATTCCGCGGGCATGCGCGCGCGTCTTGCGTTCGCAATCTCGATGGCCATCGAATTCGACTGCTTTCTAATTGACGAAATCATTGCCGTCGGCGACAGCCGCTTCCACGCCAAGTGTCACCATGAACTGTTCGAGCGTCGCAAGGATCGCTCGCTGATTATTGTCAGTCACGACGCGGGCTACATCCGCGAGCACTGCGACACTGCAGCAGTGCTGACGAACGGCAAACTACACAGCTTCGACAACGTAGAAGACGCCTATATCTTCTATCAGGAAAACGGCGCCTGATTCGCCGCGCGCAAAGCCGAAAACTGATCGCACAGACATGCATCTCCTGGGACGTGATCTCACCGCGAGAATTTTGCTCAGCTTGGCAAGTACTTGGCCCCGTCACTTCGTCCGGCCGGCTCGCCGCATTCTGTTGACCGGCTTGACGCATGACGTCGGTCACGGCACCAGCACCACTCCGCGGTTGCTGGTCGACGTTTCGATCATTGCGCAGCATGATGGAAAAAGTGGCATTCAGCGCGCCGTTTCTGCTCTTCTTTCCAATCTGTTACGAACGCCGCCGCCCGGCTGGGATGTCCGGGCCATCGAAGCAACCAGAAGGCGTTCGTATCGATACGCAGATACCTATCTGATCAGCCACGGCGTGCCCCCCCCTGATCGCCCCGACGAATTCGTCGAGGTCCGCCCTGGCGACCTATTCCTCGGCCTCGATCTGACGAGCCGCATTCTTCCATCGCGTCAGTACGATCTGCTGCGCTGGCGACGGCAGGGCGTTCGGTTCGCATTCGTTGTCTACGATCTGCTACCCGCACATCATCCCCAATGGTTCACGCCCCGTGGCACAAAGTCATTTGCCCGTTGGCTGCCCACCATTGCCGCGCACGGCGATGCATTGTTTTGCATTTCCCGGTCCGTCGCAAGAGATGTGCGCCAGTGGACAACAGAGCACTACGGCCTCCGGAAAGATGAATTGCAAATCGACTGGTTTCACTTGGGAGCGGACCTCTCGCAAATTCCCGATGTGTCACCGAAATTGCGCAAACCGAAATCGTCCGGACACGACATCACCATCCTGATGGTGGGAACGATTGAGCCGCGCAAAGGCCACGATCAGGCACTCGACGCGTTCGAAATTCTCTGGAAACAGGGATTCGATGTGAACCTAGTGATCGTCGGCAAGCCGGGATGGAATACGGCTCGGTTGATAGCTCGATTGGAAACGCATTCGGAGGTCGGACGAAAATTGCATTGGTTGCGAGACGCCACTGACGCCATGCTCACAGAATGCTACGAAACGTCCGATGGGATGTTGATGGCGTCTCTTGGTGAAGGATTTGGACTCCCAATCGTAGAAGCAGCAGCACGGAATTTGCACGTTCTCGCTCGTGACCTGCCCGTTTTCCGTGAAATTGGCGGTGATCACATCACGTATTTTTCGGGAACCTCTGCCGATGATCTGTCTTGTGCCCTGCGGGATTGGGTAACGCGACTAGCAGCCGGTACCGCGCCCGATGTCAGCCGTGCAACATGGAAGACGTGGGCCGAGAGCGCCGCGGAACTTGGTCATCTGCTTGAGCAGATGGGCAACCGCACACAATCGCTCCCGACGATTGGCCTCGCGCCAGAATCGACTGCCTAACCCCGTTTCTCGCGCTCCGTCACCAATAACGCACGATACATCAAGACCAGTTCGGCAGCCATCCGATCGGGGGTGAAGCGCTGCACATAAGTCTGCCTAGCCAGTTCCGCCCTAGCTTCGAGCATCTGCTTGTCGCGGAGCGCATCGATGATGGCCGTAGCCAACTCCTCCGGAGCATCAGGCGAGACGAGCACACCACAGTTGCTGTCGCCGAACACCTCCGGTATGCCTCCCACTTTGCAACCGATACTTGGCAAACCAAACATCATCGCTTCTACATACACCAGACCGAACGACTCGAAGCGCGATGGCGCAACGAAGAGTGTCGCCTGACAAAAGTACTTATCCACCTCCGAATCCGGCAGTTTTCCCTTGAATGATACGGATTCGCTCAAATGCGGAAATGACTTTTCAAATGTGAGCCGGAATGTCTCATCAGACGCGCCGTTAGGAAGCGAATCGTCCCCAACGACGATGAATCGAGCCTCTGGAAATAGAGCCAGAACTCTCGGGATCGCAGCGAGCAATATATCGATGCCTTTCCTGAGTTCGAGTCGACCGACAAACAATATCTGCGGATACTTGCATTGCGATATTCGCGCAGACGTAGCGCGATCCTCGAGCGCTAGTGGACAGATCACGATCCGCTGATGATTCATCACGATCTCGTTTCGCTTCTCTATCTCATTCACGATTGCCTTACTGATCGCGCGAATCCTATGGCAATTCGCCAGCACATAATTTTCACCTTCAATCGTGGGCCGGACGACCTCCGACATAAACTTGACATCAGCTTGCCACTCCGGGTGACTGTCAAGCGCTATCGCCTGAGAGGTTTGCAAACTCACCACGACGGGGATCTCCTGGGAAGCAATCGCAGCGATCGCCTCATTGCCCCAGAGCGGCGCCTCTATCACGTCGATCTGATGCCGTTTGTTAATCCTCCGTATCTCATCAAGCGCGGATCGAGCGAAACACCATTGATCGAGATGAATTCGAATCGGTAAATATGCAGCTTGGTCATCGTACCAACCCAGCAGCACACGGTGGATCCATACCCCCTCTTCCCAGTCGACGGACGGATGCGCTTGCGCCTCGGCGACGACGTGAACGATATGCCCCAATGCAGCGAGCGCGCGAGCCTGAACCCGAATGAATCGCGCAATACCGGAATCAACAACGTCGTAGTACCGACAAATCAAAGCAATACATAGTTGACCCTTGCTGTCAGATTCACCCGGCGATGCAGAAAGGAACGGCAATCGCGGCGAGACGAACGTCGAGGCCGGGCGTGTGCGCGGCCCTCTCTCAAAATGATCGAGCGCATCCTGGCGCGCGCGCTGATATGCCGCCGGTAACCGATCATAGACTTCATGCGATATCCTTCCGTCTCGTGCAGCTAACTCCGCATCCCTGAGGTGAACTGCGAAAATTTCTTCGGCACACTGGTATACCGCCTCTCGACCTACGAAAACGGATGCATGCCGCAACCCGAAATAGATCGTATTTTTTAGAATTGGGTAGTGGTGCACCGTCGCCTTTGCGGCAGTGCGCATGTGACTGGGCAGAAATTTATGATGGACGAATGCGTCTGAGATCTGCAAGATTTTATACCCACGATCGATCAACCGAACACAAACATCTGTCTCATCGAGAAAGTATTCGTATTCCTCATCAAATCCTCCAAGCTTGACCAAGAGATCGCGTCGGAACGAACAGTTTGTTCCAATCAGAGCACTATATCGAAAAGCACCAGGAAACGAATAAAGCCCGGAGGGATTCGCATCAATGCGAGTCCATGATTTCCCGTAACGATCACAAACAATATACGTAGCCTGATAATCAGTTCCCGTATGATCGAAAACAAAGCCACCTACTGCACCAATGTCTTCATCGTTATACGCCGCCAGGATGCGTTCGGCCCAGAATGGTTCGGGAAGCGCATCGTCATCTATGAACGCAATGACATCGCCGGCTGCCGCTTTGATACCGATATTTCGCGAAACCGAAAGATTGAGTTCGGCGCATTGAACTACTTTTACCCGCCCTCTGTACTTGTCAATAATTTCTGGGGTACGATCTGTCGACGGTCCGTTTACAACAACAATCTCCATATCGCGAAATGATTGTTGCAATAGTGATGCAAGAGTCGCATCCAGGCTTGTCGCCCGATTACAGGTATTGACGACAACAGAAATACTACGTGGCGCAACCCATTCGGCCCGGTTCGAAACTGAGGAAACGAAATCCTTCATGAATCTTAATTAACTCACGCTATTCATTCGGAGAAGCGCCCTTGTGCGCGCCATCCGCATGATCCTTTTCCCGTAATTCGGAAAGCTCATTTTGAATCGCATCAATCTGACGCTGCATTTCTCGCAATCTGTGATTACTGGACTCCACCGCATTCAACATAGCATCAAGCTCATCAGGAGAAAATTCGCCGCGAACTTCCCGCCCCTTCGATGCTATCCCGCCTCCATGTTCGAGAGAATTCAAAAGCTGCAACACTGCCCGAGAATTCCATAATAAGCGAGCGCCGTAGTATAAATGACTGACTATAGGAAGCCGCGCCAGCAATCCATCCAGTCTCAAAAGCCAGAGCAGGGAAAGCCGTCGCCCTGTGGCTTTTGCCTCAGGGCTCAGCGCGATGCATCGAATTATTTCGGCCTTGCTGCTACCAGTACCAAGCATGCGCTGATAATGCGTACGCCCCTGGACGTCCGATTTTCGATTCAAGATGATCTTGTAACAAGCCTCAACGAATTCCTCCCCACTCAAGGTTGTCAATTGCAGCGCTGACGGCTCCCGCTTCGATTTCAAAATAGCCTCAAATGTTAGCCGATCGCGACGGCACCGGCATTGCGAGTCTTGACGGCGGCACCATAGCCTGTAACGTAGCCGACCAGAAGATCGTAAAGTACTCCTTCTTCGCGAAGCTTCACGGACACGGCGTGGTTATCGTATGGGTGAATGTTGAGCGTGACTTTGTCGAGATGCCGGAAGTCGTCAAGTTGTTTGATGTCGTTCCACTGAAAATCATTCTGATGATCACGCTCAGAACGACTCACATTGACAATTGTCCGCGGCCTTTCCGTCGAATTCCTGTATAGTTCATAGAGATCGTGAATTCTGACATGCGGCGACATACGACATTGACCATCGAATTGATTTCTAATTTGCGGCGAAAAGACGATACAGAGATCAACCAGGCACGCAAGTCCGTAAAACAGCGCGGCATAGCCACCCGAACTCTGGCCACCGAAGCAGACACATCGGTAGTTTGGCATGATCACGTTGCGCATGATCGATATGAACGCATTACTGTCCTGCGTCAGCCCGAACACGCCATTCACATACCAATCTGAATTTGAATCCCGGAAATATAAGCAATCGTAACCAGATCGACCAGGAAATGACGAACTGAAGAAGGGCTCGTTAATTCCACCAAACCAAACGAAAAGCGTATCAGATCCTTGTTTTACATATTGATAGTATTCAGAATATCCAGCATTGATTTGCGGCGTATCCGGAACCATCGCACTCACATGTAAACGCTCTTCCTCGTTATGCATATATTTGTCTTTGCCTGCAGAAATCAAAGTGCCGACAACCCGTCGGCACTTTGTATTCGTGATTAGACTACAAGTTCATCATCCACTCCCTTGTCCTCGAGAGCTTGAGAGGATGCCTCCCTCGCCTGTGCCTGGTAGAACTTGGTCAGCGCAGTGCACATGACCTCGGTCGAGAATTTCTGTAAGAACGATCGACGTGCAGCATCGCCCAAGCGCACCCGAAGCGACGGATCGCCGACCGCTCGATCAATCACGTTCAGCAGATCTTCCTCGTTATCCGGCTCGAACAGCAAGCCGTCCGCTCCGTCAACGATGACCTCCTGCATTCCACCAATCCGAGAGCCTACACAGGTCTTGCCGAATCGCATAGCCTCGATGAGGATCAATCCGAATGACTCGTACCGGCTTGGAGCAACGAACACGTCGCACTCTTCATAGCTGGACAAAAGTTCCGCCTTTGAAACCACTCCGGCAAAAGTGACGCGCTCGAGGACGCTTGCTCCAATATTTTCCGATTGGAAATGTTCGACATACGTCTTCCCGTCCGGACCAGGCAAGCCGTTTTCCCCGACAAACTTGACGTTCAGATTCGGATACTTGCGCAGCAAACGCGGCAACACGTTGAGCAGCAGATCGATGCCCTTTCGACGTTCAAAACGACCGACGAACAACATGTTCACCGACTTTTGAGTTCCAGCACGAGGAACTTTCCCGGTGTGCACGACATCTTCGATTCCATGCGGGACAATCGTCGCCTTGCTCCGATCGATCCGCAGCCCATACTCTCGCTCGATATCCTGGATGATCGCCTTGGAATTGGCGAGGATATGTTGGGCGTTCTTCAGCAGCCACTCCTCACCACGCATGATCTTTTCGACGTGCAGTGAATAGTAGTCCTCATCCGCCTTCCATTCGGGCTTGAACGGCAACGCCAGCCGGAATGTCGTATGCAAGCTCACCATGGTCGGTATCGTACCGTCTGCCACACAGGCGATGCCTTCCAGATCCCAGATAGGAGTAGATACGATATCGAGCCCCCGGCGCGCTCGAATACGTTTGACCTCGTCGAACGCCGTATACGCATAGTCTCGAATAACCGGTGGAATATCCGGCAAAGGCGGCTCGTTACGTTCCGGCCACCAGACCGGTACGATCCGATGCACCCAAACACCGTTTTCGAAGTCAACGGTGGAGTGTCCATGGCCTCTCGTGACCACGCTGACCTCATGGCCCATGGCAGCCAGGCCGGTGGCCACCTCGTGCGTCCATACGCCGATGCCACCGCAATTCGCGGGCGGGTAGTCCTGGCTCAAAAGGCAGATCTTCAATCGCTTATCCGCGGCAAGCAGCGGCACGACCGGCTTGAACGCCTGAACGCGATCTTCCCAGTATTTGTCGGACATGATGCGGCGATTTGGAAAACGATGGGCATCCGCGATCCCGTCATAGATGCCTTCATCGATTTCCCGAAGCAACCGATGGTAATGCTCCGTATCGATCAGACCTTCGTTGAAATACCACTTCTTGTCTTTCTTGAGGCCTGCCGCATACCGTTGCAGAAACGCGAATATTTCGGTATACGAGGTACCTGGCAATGCATTCTGGATGCAAAAATATGCCTTGCTGCGCACCGGCAGATAAATTGACTTCGGCAGCTTCGACGTTGTCCTCAGATGGCTCGCAGCGTATTTATGGTGAATTTCTGCGTCCGGCGTATATTTCACTTCATATCCGCAATCGATCATCCGGACGATGACATCCGTTTCGTCCAGAAAATACGCATACTCTTCGTCGAACCCTCCAATTTCGACTAGCACCTTCCGCCGGAACGACGAATTCGTCCCCGTGAGTGCAAGATAGCGCTTTGCCGTTACTCCGATATCCGGATTGGCGTCCTCGACCGACTCGAAGCTTTGACCGTCCCCAAAACGATCGCAAGCCGTGACCTTGCATTGAAACTCGACACCAGTATGATTCCGAATGTAGCCGCCTACTGCCGCAACTTTCGGATCGGCATATCCTTTTTCGAGCTGATCCAACCAGTCAGGCTCAGGAACCGCATCATCATCGATAAAGCAAACAATATCGCCGCTCGCCATGGCGATACCCACATTGCGAGACTTCGAGAGATTGGCTTCCGGACAATTTCCAACTTTATATACATCTGCATATTCGGCGATGACGCTTTCTGTTTCGTCAGTCGACGGGCCGTTGACGACGATCACTTCAAAGCTTGGATGCCTAATATAGGCCATTGAAGCAAGCGTATTTCTCAGCGTTGCCGCTCGATTGTAGGTATTGATGACAACAGAGAAACGAAGTGACATTCTAATCCCCTTCAATATCGAAATTCTACGAACCGGATACTCCTACACCGGTCCTGAAATTCAAATAAATACTAATCCGACAAATATGTCTTATCGTGACACGCACTTTCCGCTCTGCAAATCGCTCACCCGCTCGACAGCGGCGATTGCCGATTCAAGCCGTTCAAGACGCTCAATCACTTGTCGTTGTAGGTTGTGCGCACCGTTCAGCGACGCATTGATTGCAAGGAACTGAAATCGCATCTGCTCCTGCAGTGACCGGATTGAATCTACTGTCCCATGTAGCGACGCAGAAAAGTGACGATTCATCGAATGAAGCGTCAAATCAAGTTCCCAGTGCATCGTCTCCAGTTTGTCAAGCGCGGCCCTCAGCTCGGACAGGCCAGTGCCGTGTTTTTCCATTTCAGCATCTGGATCATTCCCGGTTTGCGCGTCACTCGTTTCTTCGACGGCCTCCGACATGACTGTTTTCGTTGGATTCGACCGGCGTGATGGGGACAGCATACGTCCTAGCAAGGGAATACCACACAGTCGCCTATGCCAGAGTTCCCGATTTGTATCGGACAGCACGATACCGCGTTGTCGAGCCTCGCCACTAGCAGCAATGTTCTTTGCGATCTGGGTTTTGCTTTGACCGCTCGAAAGCTGCTCGGAATAGAATTTATGTCCCTGAGGATCTGGCGAGCGCCCCAGCAACTTCCGATAGCAGTGTTCAACGAACTGATTATCGCCGACTTCAATCAATTCGTAAATCGATACGATTTCCATTAGACACCCATTGATTGCATGATATTTCCCTCGGTCCGTTATTGGTTTGATTTTTTTTAAATTCCCGACATCACCGGGCAAGCATTACAGCAGCCCCCTACGCCAGCCCTCCATCTCGTCAATGCCAGTGATGCAAACTCGCAGCCTAAAGTGACTGCGCGGCTAGCGCCCGACGATAGACACTTATAGTCTCCTCGGCGCAATTACTCCAGGTCCTGCGTCGTGCAACATCCAATCCAGCGGCAATGGCATTCGCTCGCCACGTCTCGTCGCACAACACACTTTCAATATTGACCCGCAATTCGTCAAGGTTGTCAGGTTCTACCAGGCGGGCTGCCCCACCTGCGGCTTCCGGCAAAGATGAGCAGTTCGAAGTCAATGTAGGGATCCCACTAGCCAAAGCCTCTCGAACAGGAAGTCCGAATCCTTCGTATACCGATGGATACAGGAAGGCGCGCGCTCCGGCGTATAACTGGGGCAGAATCGCCTCGTCGACGTAACCCAGATACCGCAACCACCCCTGCGACTCTCCTTTTTCAATTTCCGAAAGCAGTGTGTCGTTCAACCACCCCTTGCTACCGGCAAGCACGAGAGGATACCTAGCACGCAATGATGACGGAAGTGTCGCATACGCAATCAGCAGCCCTTCCACGCGCTTGCGCGGCTCCAGGGTGGAAACACAGAGCGCATAGCGTCCGATATCGAGACCCAGCGAACGAACCGCAAAAAGCTCCTCGGCGGCGCGAGGAAAGAACCGATCGCTGACACCCAATTCGACTGCAGTGACTCTCTCAGGCGACCATCCGAAAAATGTGATTACCTCCTGGCGCACTGCCTCCGAATCGGTAATCAAATGCACTGCGCGATCCAGAGTTGACGAAAAGTTGCGCTCGAAATGCCGAATCCGCTCTATAGGATGCGTTTCAGGGAACTTGAATACTGACAGATCATGTACCGTAGCGATGCCACCCTCCACGCCTCTTGGAAGGAAATAATTTGGTGAATGGCACAAATGATCCCTCAGCACACTTGTTATCTGGCGTCGCGCCCACCATTTTGCCACGAACATGGATCTTTCACGCACCGGCGCACTCAGAAGACCTTCCACGCTACGCATCAAGACATTTCCGGCCAGGAAGCGCAACGATTCAAATTCGGCCGAGGCAGATTGCAGCCAACGCGCGAGCTCCCACGCGTACCGTCCAATGCCAGTGAGGGGAGGTGAAATCGCATCAACCGTTAAGACCAGCTTCATCCTACCCCTCTAGCATCCAGGCAAGTGTTTCCTCGAACTCGATATCTCTGAGTGCTCCCAAGACCCTCTTGATTTTTCCTCGATCGCCGATCAAAACAGGCAGATCATTCGCCCGAAAGAGTTTTGGATTCGTTCTCACCTCGATTGAATGCCCGGAAATTCTTTCGAGGGATCGGATTATTTGCTGCAGCGAATATCCAACACCCGAACACAAATTGAATGTTTCGCCTGCACACTGCGACTCCAGCAACTTCCGGTACACGTCAACGATGGTGCGCACATCGGAAAAATCCCGGACCACGTTTACCGCGCCCAACTCGATCGACTGCGAACGCCTCCTGAAACAATCGACGATTTTCGGTACAACAAATCCGGTTCCCTGTCCAACACCAGTGTAGTTGAACGGCCGAACGATCGAAATCGGCAACCGCCCCTGCCAAAGGCGAGCGAGGTGCTCCATTGCGAGCTTGGTGACCCCGTAGTCATTGACGGGCAGCGCTGGCTCGCGTTCGTCGACAATTACCTTGCGAGGATGGCCGTAGACGCTGGCACTACTTGCCAGCAAGACCGCATAAGGACGGCTCCGCGATTCGACCAAAGCAGCCAGCAGACTTCGCGTACCAAGAATATTCGCTTGGTAAATCCGGTCCACGTCCTCGTGTACCGGCGAAGAAATTGCAGCAAGATGCACGACAGCGTCCGGTCGCTCGACGGACAAAATGTCGACGAGCCTCTTCCGATCCAGCAAATCGCACGCATGCGAAGAGAACGAAGCTCCTTCGTCAAAATCGGCCACCAGCCCGCAAACGTCGTAGCCATGCTCTAACAGCTCGCGAGTCAGATAACGCCCAGTAAATCCAGACGCACCGGTCACCAGTACCTTGGTCACGATTGGGACGCAGGCTCAACAGCATGTCGCTTAAGGTCCGCCATGACCATCATCCGGCTCAATTGCTCCACTGTCGTGGATGGACACCACCCCAATTTCTCTCTTGCTTTCGACGGGTCACCAACAAGCATGTCGACTTCTGCCGGACGGAAGTATTTGGGATTGGCTCTAACCAGAACATCTCCCGTCGCATCGTTCACACCGACCTCGTCGACCCCCGATCCTGACCAGACGAGGTTGATACCAGCATGCCTAGCCGACATTTGCACAAAGTCACGTACGGTCGTAGTTCTGTTTGTCGCCAAAACGTAAGTATCAGGAACCTCACATTGCAGCATTCGCCACATGCCCTCGACGTACTCTCCGGCGAAGCCCCAGTCGCGCGACGCATTGAGATTGCCAAGTTCCAGCACCGACGCCTTTCCGGCCCGTATTCGCGCAATACCGTCAGTGATCTTGCGAGTTACAAACTCGAGTCCGCGCAGCGGAGATTCATGATTAAACAGAATACCGCTGCAACCAAAAATGTCGTAACTTTCTCGATAATTTACTGTCGACCAGTGCGCAAAGAGCTTCGCGCAACCATACGGACTGCGAGGATAAAAACTGGTCTCTTCTACTTGCGGAATAGACTGGACCTCGCCGAACATCTCGGAGGTGCTCGCTTGATAAAACCGAATCTTCCTGTTGACTACACGGATGGCCTCAAGCAAATGCAACGGACCGATACCTGTAATCTCGGCTGTCGTGACGGGCTGCTCAAACGACGAAGCGACAAAGCTCTGGGCGGCAAGGTTATATATTTCGTTCGGCTCGTATCGATCAATCAGACGTATCGCAGAGCCCGGATCAGTGACATCATATTCGACCAAAGCCAGATTCTCGTGATTCAGGATGCCGAGTTCCTCGATCCTCCAAAAATTGGGCGCACTGCTCCGACGATGCGTTCCAATGACCTTATAACCCTTGGTCAGCAGCAATTTCGCCAGATATCCACCATCCTGACCGGTTATCCCAGTAACTAACGCTGCCTTCATCGCTGATTCGTTATTTTTATCGCTCGTAGCCACCAGCAAGCCAAAGCAAAAAACGGCTGACCAGCAATGCCACACGCGAATACATCAAAGATTGCGCGCAAATCGACCGAACACCTACGTCGATCGATTTCACCCCATTTTCCCTTCACCCAAATTATCTAAATGTCTGCACCCCAGTCACGACGGGGTAAGCAACCGAGAACACCAAATTCAAAACCTTCTGAATATCTGTTACCGGAGCATTCGAGACATACAGAAGGTCCTTGTTGTCCATCATGAAACTTTGCGCCACGAAAAAGGAATTCGCATCACGAAGATTAACCCGATAAATCACCGGCACCTTCCCGTCCGCAGTCGTCCGCACTGGTTGGCTTGGCCAATTTAGTGCCCGGACATCCTCAAGCCGGAAAATGAATACACCTTGAGCGTCCGACCGGGAGTCCTGCAATCCGCCTGCCCGGGCAAGCGCCTGCGCCAACGTAATGCCCTGCGCTTCGAAGTTGACCTCCTCGTTCTTACCTGTCGCCCCCAGGGCCATAAAGCTATAAGGTTGAAACAGCGCGGTCACGACGTCGCCCGCCCGGAGCGGCACATTCTGCCGAGGATCCCGGATAATCGTTTCAAGAGGTAGCGACACCACCTGTGAGCCACGCGTCAGTTGAATTGTGATCTTGTCGACCGGCTGTCGCACCCCACCCGCAGTTGCCAATGCATCCAACAGGCGCTCGCCACGCGCAGTGAGCGGCATCCGATTGCTGCTTGCAACGTCGCCCACGACTGTGACATAGGACGTCACATTTCGCGACAACTTGACCAGTACTTGCGGATCGTGCGCGATGTTCTTCAAGCGCTGGGCGATATCCCGTTGCAACTGAACCGGCGTTCGCCCTGCCGCTCGCACTGCCCCGACGAACGGAATATCAACGTTTCCGCTGCCATCGATTGCCTGGTCCGGCAAAACGGTCACACGAGCGTTGCTGGGACTGCTCCTCGCATCAAGCGGCGTTGTGCCAAACAGGGTGGCCGGCGGCGCTTCCCAAATTGAGACCTCAATGGTGTCACCTATCCCTAATTGCTGCTGAAACGCAACACCATCACCGAGCGTCGATACGAAATCCGCGCGGGCTCGTTCAGAATACAACTTGCGAGCGACGTCGTCCGTCACATCGACGATCTGGATGCCGGCCGCATTGGAACCACTCGCCGCCTGATTGATCTGGGCACGATTGGGCCCCGAGGTAGGGATTGAGGAACACCCGAACAGGAACAACAGCCCACCGAGCAATCCCGCCCGGAGAGCGTTACGAGACAAACTCGACATTTTTTCGAACGTGATAATTTATAAGGTCGGCGCGAATTGTCTCACGTTGTAAAATGAAAGAGAACGTTGCCAACAAAAAAACCACGCTTTCCGCGCCCCTAGGGTAGCGAAAATTGTTCAAACTACCACAACATTCTTGCAATTTCGTGTCGACCATTTTTCTGGACATCTCCCGGCTTTTGTCGCGCCTCTATGACGGATTACTGCCGACCGGCGTCGATCGCGTCGGCCTTGCCTATATCGAAAGGTACGGCGCGCAGGCGAGAGCAGTGCTCAGCGAGCGCGGCTTTTCCGTTGTGATGTCGAAAAATGAGTCACAGCGTGCGTTCGACTTGCTTACCGCGCAGACACGCAACCGCGTCGCTATATCCAAACTCGTGGCCCGGGCCGTGATCGGTCAAGTGCGCCACCAGTCCACGGGTAGCGGCATCCTGTTGCATACAAGTCACGCCGGAATGGAACACCGGCGCTACTATGAGGCGATGCGCAAGAACGGAATCCAGACGGCCTTCGTCGTTCACGATCTGATCCCTCTGACACATGCGGAATATTGTCGCCCCGGCGTAGACGCAATCCATCGGAATCGAATTCATACGGCTCTGCGACATGCGAATGGTCTCATTGCCAACTCGCAGGTAACACTCGACTCGCTGATCGCCGAAGCACGCCGCGCAAACATTACGCCACCGCCGAGCACCGTGGCCAGATTGGCGTCTGGCGTCATACCATTTCGACGCTCAAGCTGCCCCATCGACACACCGTATTTCGTCATGCTGGGCACGATCGAACCGAGAAAAAATCACTGGTTCATCCTGCACGTTTGGCGAAAACTTGTTGAGCAACTCGGCAAATTGGCACCCAAGCTGGTCATCATCGGTCGCCGTGGCTGGGAATGCGAGAACGTTACGGACATGCTCGAACGATGCGAGCGACTCAAGGGGACCGTAATCGAGGAGCAGGAATGCTCCGATGAACGTTTGCATACATGGCTTCAACATGCACGCGCCCTCATCTTTCCGTCGTTCGTCGAAGGCTACGGAATGCCGCTCGTTGAGGCGCTTGCTCAGCACGTGCCTGTCCTCGCAAGTGACATCGATGTGTTTCACGAAATCGCTGCAGATATTCCCGACTACCTCGATCCATTGGACGGTCCTGGTTGGCTCGACCGAATCCATGCCTATTCGGCGGCCGACAGCCCACTGCGAAGCGCACAACTACAGCGAATCAAACTGTTTCGGGAGCCTACCTGGGCCGAACACTTCACAAAGGTTGATCACTTTTTGGCAACGTTGGAAAAATGAGCAGAGCGACTGCCGAATTCGACAGCGCGAATTGCGCGAAACGATGCGACGCACCCTCCTCGGGCACCATTCCCCCTCGCCGCTCGCGCGCTTCGGGATCGCATTACATTCGCATAAACACATGGTACAAACGCGTAGCATGCCGGATGACCGGCGATCCATCGGCCGCTGTCTGGCCGACCGCAATGATGCCGCGCGACAAACGCACAGATCCGATCGTGTCGTGGTTTGCCCCCTCACTGTCAAGCCTTACGCCAGAATCATGGATCGAAGCAATCGATAACGAACTGGTCGCTGATCTCACGGCTGGATCCTCCGACCTCATCCGCGTATTGATGAATCGAGTCAGCAACACTCACGTATTCGATCATATACATCGACTGAATTGCTGCCCCCATGTGCTGCAAACTCCGACGGACAAAGTACGCGTCATGCTGATCGACGAACCATCGTCGGTCGACGGAATCGACCTCTCTTCCACACAACGCAAAGCCCGCTTCCGTCAAATGGTCGAGGTGGCCCGGGAAACCCACCCCGATGCAGAGTTCTGGCTAGCGCAATCAGCAGCGTCAGGCCACGGACGATGGCTATCCTCGTCCACAACGCATCTGCCGCATGGCTTGCGTCGACTAAGCCGTGACGATTCCCTTGGCGCGTCACTCAGCCACTTCGATCATGTATATACGGTCTCCGCTCCCGAAGGTATGCAGGCACTGCTGTCCCGCGTCCCGCTGCATGTATTCGGCATGCCGTACTATGCGGGATGGGGGTTGACTGACGATTACAATCAGCAACCGGACCGCGCTGCGCGTCCAACGCTCGCGGCATTGTTTGAGGTGGTTTTCACGCGACTTGCGTTTCATCTGGATCCTGCCACTCACTCACCTGGCTCGCTGGACGCCCTGCTAGACTCGATCGACCTGCAACGAGCTGTCGTGCGTCGATTCAGTCATCTTCGGCATGTCGTTGGCATCAGCTTTCAGCAATGGAAACGTCCGTTTGTTACACCGTTCCTGAGAGCCGGCGGAGGCAGCCTCCGCTGGACGCATCACCCCGAAACACTCAACGCGAACGAATGCGCGGCTCTATGGGGCGCTCGCAATGCGGATGCGCTGCCCAAGGGCTCAACCTATGTGCGAATCGAAGACGGCTTCATTCATTCGACCGGCCTCGGCTCTGACATGAATGCGCCGTACAGCCAAGTCATCGACAGTTGCGGTCTGCATTTCGACCCTACCGCCCCCAGCGATCTAACCGCGATATTGAATGAGACGGACTTCGACGATATCGAGCTCGCCAGGGCTGCGGCATTGAGGGTAGAAATCGTGCGCAGCGGCCTTACAAAATACAACCTGGGCCGTCGCGCACCGACATGGCGCCCTCCCGTTGGGCGAACAATCGTACTCGTCGCTGGTCAAGTTGCCGACGATGCGTCCGTTCTGCTCGGAACCAAGACAATTCGCACAGCAGAACAGCTTCTTCAGGAAGTGCGCGCGCGCCGCACCGATGCATTCATCGTCTACAAACCTCACCCGGATGTCATGTCCGGTAATCGAAACGGACTGATCGATGCGGCGCGCTTCGCCGATATCGTGGATACCGAAGCTGACATGATTTCACTGATCGAAGCTGCCACCGAGGTACATACACTGTCATCGCTCGCGGGCTTTGATGCGTTGCTGCGCGACAAAGCGGTGTACACCTACGGGCTTCCCTTCTATGCCGGATGGGGATTGACTCACGACGAACAGGCACCGTTGCCATGGCGCCAACGTACGCTGACGATCGATATGCTGATAGCCGGTGCACTGTTGCGATACCCGATCTATTGGGATTGGCGGCTTAGCCTGTACACGACCCCCGAGGCGGTCGTCAGACAGCTTAAGCACAAGGCCTCCCGACAGTTGAAGCGCATTCGAGAAGATCCAACGCGTCCGTTCTTGAAAGCCTTCAGGTGGTCCCGAAACGCACTGTCGCACATTGCATGGCGCTACCGTCAATATCGGGAAAAATCACTCGAAGCGGTACGGGAAAATTAATCTCTGGCTCGAGTGGCGTTAAAATGCCAAAAACCCTTAATGGCCGTGCGAAGCCAATTCGATTTACAATTGGGATAAAATCATGAAAATCTACCCTGTAATCCTGTGCGGCGGAAGCGGCACACGCCTGTGGCCAATGTCCCGCGGAGGCTACCCAAAGCAATACCTTAAATTGACGGGTGATCACACGCTTGTTCAGCAAACCGCACTGCGGACGAATGGCATTCCAAATGTCTCGGCTCCGATCATCGTCACCAATAATGAGCAGCGTTTTCTAGTCGCAGAGCAGCTGCGACAGATTGGCGTCACGCCGTCATCAATCGTGCTTGAACCGATTGGTCGCAATACGGCACCGGCAATCGCCGCCGCCGCACTGCTCGCTCAGCAGGAATCCCCAGATGCATTGGTTCTCATACTGCCATCCGATCACGTGATCCTCGACGAAGCGGCATTCGCCACTGCAGTCCAGACAGCAGCCGAATTCGCCGCGGATCAATATCTCGTTACATTCGGTATCACACCCACGACACCGCACACAGGATATGGCTACATCCGCCGCGGCACGTCGCTTGCGGGTTCAAGCGACGTGTACAAGGTCGAGTCGTTCGTCGAGAAGCCGAACGCAGAAACGGCGGAACACTTCGTCAACGACGGTGGCTACTACTGGAATAGCGGTATGTTCATGCTGAAAGCAGCGAACTACATGACGGAGTTAGGCCGTCATGCGCCAGATATCGCACGCCAAGCGGAACTCTCGCTTGCATCAGCGGTACGCGACGATGATTTCATCCGCCTCGACGCAGAATCTTTCTCAGCCAGCCCAAGCGTGTCAATCGACTACGCGGTCATGGAAAAGACCGAGCGCGCAGCTGTAGTCGGCGCTGCCGACCTCGGCTGGAATGATATTGGATCATGGAGCGCTCTCGCTGAAATCGCCGAAAAAGACGAAAACGGCAACGTGATTATAGGCGACGTTTACGCGAACTCCGTGACGAATTCATACATCCGCACGGAACACCGCATGGTCGCTGCAATCGGCTTGACCGATATTGTGATCGTCGAAACGGCGGACGCCGTGCTGATCGCACATCGCGACAAGACTCAGGACGTGAAGAAAATCGTCGAGTGGCTCAACGCGTCAGACCGGCATGAATCAGTCACGCATCGCCGCGTCGTGCGTCCCTGGGGGTCGTATGAGGGCATTGATCAAGGCGATCGCTTCCAGGTCAAACGGATCGTCGTCAATCCAGGCGCCCAACTCAGCCTTCAAATGCACCATCATCGCGCGGAGCACTGGATTGTCGTGAAGGGAACAGCACTTGTCACAAATGGCGACAAGGATATTTTGTTGACGGAAAATCAATCGACCTACATCCCACTCGGCACGACACACCGCTTGAGAAATCCCGGCAAAATTCCGCTCGAGTTGATTGAGGTGCAGTCAGGTGCGTACCTCGGTGAAGACGATATCATACGCTTCCAAGACACATACGGCCGAGTGTCGACGCAGTAGAATCGCGGCAGCAGGCAGGTTAGCCACCTCGGCACAACGCTGCTTCCGCATACGGGGTCGCGCGAATATTCGTGCTACCTCGTTTTTCTTTTTTCGCTAATAGCGTAGATGCAAGATAATTGGTGGAAAAAGGAACAGCTCGAACTGGTGATCGACCGACTTGGACAGCAAATTCCACAAAAAGCAATTTAACAAGAATCACAAACATCGCTAACAATAAAGTGCCGCTTGCAGGTATTGCGGTAGCACTGGACACGTCAAGAGGATGACATGAGGAAAACACTATACATCGCAAGCGAGGTCCGCTCCGGATCGACGTATATTGCAGAATCCATTTCGTACTATCTCAACGAGCGATTTGGATACGAATTCTGGGATTTGGCACAGGAAAAATTTTCCGACTTGCACGAGAATTCAACCGAACAAAATATTATGGAAATTCAGAGTAACTTGTATCTGAATCCGGAGGGATGGGCGTCATCCAAGGTAATGTGCAAAGCGCTATCCATCATAAAACGAGAATCAAGGAAATCAGAAATTGTCCAGGATGCCTTTTTCGGCCAGAACGCATACTGGATTGTAATTAGACGAAAAAACAAGATACAGCAAGCAATCAGCCTGGCAATGGCAAAAAAATCCGGACTCTATCATTTTTATGGCAATCCCGAGGACGCCCCAGACAACGGTATCAGCTCGGATCCGGCGGAAATCGAAGAATCGCTGAAATCCGTCTTACTCTCCGATATCTATCTTGAATCGTTCGCTAGCACACTCCCCGATGATCGTTGCATAGAAATCTACTACGAAGATTTTCTCAAAAATAATGGAAATAACATCAACAAAGTCAATGATTTATGCAATTTCACGACCGATGAAGAAATAACGGGTAAATTAAATCTTGCAAAAATCAAGCAAACCGCCCAAACCGAAAAGCAGGCAACCAAGGCCAAATTCATTGACTGGCTCCTAGAAAATTACCACTGAACTACACCACATCACCGGTTCTGCTTTGCAACGAAACAACGGCGCGAAGCAGACTGGATGGCTCCACCGGCTTGCTGCGAACTCAAACAACAGAACACACGGCGGATATATGGCGCGCTCGGCTTGTGATTTTATTTGCAGCCAATGATGCCCAATCGCGATCTCACTCATGGTTCTCGACTGTACCGGTAGGTCGCTCAACACACATGATGTCTGGAATCGGAAACGCGGCGGGTGGAGTCGGTACCTGTCGATTGAACGCCAACACCTGTGTGCAGGACAGGTACAAGAATGAATGTGCGCTCGACATCTGTCGAGAAGTAATCGACATGCCGCCTTGCCGGGAACATTGACTGCGCCCATCAAAGAAATCAAAGTAGGCGATAGTGCAAACGCATCCCGGACATGAAGTTCAAACTCGAATTGCAACCATACTTAGGTTGCTCCCCCAGCGCATGTCGCGGTATAAGAAACGCGGCGCGTCGTCTCGCACGCGCCCCTTCCCCCCGGAGAACGCATGATCGATCTCGCCACCGCCCAGCAATTCCTGATGACCCGCGGCCTCGACTTCGGCCTCAACCTCCTCGCCGCGATCGTCTTGTGGTTCGTCGGCCGCTGGGCGATCCGCATCGGTACCCGCCTGCTCGGCAAGGTCGTGCGCCGCAGCGGCAAGGTCGACCCGACACTCACCGACTACCTGACCTCCGTCGTCGGCGTGCTGCTGACGATCCTGCTGATCCTCGCGATCCTGCAGATCTTCGGCGTGCAGACCACCTCGTTCGCCGCACTGCTCGCCGGCCTCGGCCTCGCGATCGGTACCGCCTGGGGCGGCCTGCTCGCGCATTTCGCCGCCGGCGTGTTCATGCAGGTGCTGCGTCCGTTCAAGATCGGCGACGTGATCAGCGCGGGCGGCGTCACGGGCACGGTCAAGGAGCTCGGCCTGTTCGGCACGACGATCGTCACGCCGGACAACATCGTGACGATCGTCGGCAACAACAAGATCTTCTCGGACAACATCGCCAACTACAGCGCAACGTCGTATCGTCGCGTCGACCTGACCGCGAAGATCGCGAACGGCGTCGATGCCGTCGACGCGATCAACCGCCTGAAAGCGTCGATCCAGCAGATCCCGAACGTGCTGACCAGCCCGGCGCCGGACGTCGGCGTGCTGCAGTTCACGCCGGAAGGCCCGCTGCTGTTCGTGCGCCCGTCCACGCAACCTGAAAACTACTGGCAGGTGTACTGCGACACCAACCGCGTGATCCTCGAAACGTTCCGCGACGCGCAATACCCGACGCCCGAAACGCCGCTCTTGCATCGCAGCGCATGACGGCAGCACCGGACGAAAAAAAAGCGTGGCACCCGCCACGCTTTTTTATTGCCTGAAACCGAAGCCTCCGGGCTTACCGCCCGCCCGTCTTCTGCGCGTTATCCGACTGCTTCCCGCGCACCAGCTTCCACACCGCGCCGAGCGCGACCGGCACGATCGCCGCACCGATACCGACCAGCACGATCACGTTCAGGTACTGGCGGATGAACGGGATGTTGCCGAAGAAATACCCGAGCAGCACGAGCAGCAGCACCCACACCAGCGCGCCGATCACGTTGAAGAGCTGGAAGCGCGCGACGCTCATCGACGACGCGCCCGCGACGAACGGCGCGAACGTACGCACGACCGGGATGAAGCGCGCGAGCACGATCGTCTTGCCGCCGTGCTTGTCGTAGAACGAGTGGGTCTTCTGCAGCGCGGCGCGGTCAAGGAAGCGCTCGAGCACCGGGATATGCGTATTGAACACCTTCGGGCCGACCCAGCGGCCGATCAGGTAGTTCACGGTGTTGCCGGCGATCGCCGCGACGAGCAGCAGCACGATCAGCGCGCCGACGTTCATTTCGCCCGTCGCCGCGAACGCGCCGCCGATGAACAGCAGCGAATCGCCCGGCAGGAACGGGAACACGACGAGCCCCGTCTCGCAGAACACGATCAGGAACAGCACGAGATAGACCCACGCGCCGTACTGCCGGATGAAATCGCCGAGGAAGGCGTCGATATGCAGGACAAGGTTGACGAAATGAAGCAGCGTATCCAAATGCGATTCCTCGAAGGCGATAGGGCCGGAACGGCCGAAACAGGCCAGACTTGGCGGAAGCGCCCGCCGGCCAAGGCGGCGCGCGAAACGGAGCCATGATACCGAAACTACCTTAAGGCTCCGTGAAAAAACGTAACGCTCCGGCGCCCCGGCACGCATCCGCCGCCTCGCTATAATTCGGCCATGTCCGAAATCACCGAAATGGCCGCGGGCGACACGCCCGCCCCTGCTCCGCGCCCGCTGCGCGCGATCCAGCCCCTGCCCGACCAGCTGATCAGCCAGATCGCCGCCGGCGAGGTCGTCGAACGTCCGGCGTCGGTCGTCAAGGAGCTGCTGGAGAACGCGATGGACGCCGGCGCCACGACGCTGCGCATCGTGCTGGAAGAAGGCGGCGTCAAGCGCATCTCGATCACCGACGACGGCTGCGGGATTCCGCCCGACGAGCTGGCGCTCGCGCTGATGCGCCATGCGACCAGCAAGATCCGCTCGCTCGAGGAGCTCGAGGCGGTCGCCACGCTGGGTTTCCGCGGCGAAGCGCTCGCGTCGATCGCGTCGGTGGCCGAGATGTCGATCACGAGCCGGACGGCCGATGCCGCGCATGCGATGAAGATCGACGCGCAGACGGGCGTGCTGTCGCCCGCCGCCGGTGCGACCGGCACGACGATCGAGGTGCGCGAGCTGTACTTCAACACGCCCGCGCGGCGCAAGTTCCTGAAGAGCGAGCAGACCGAGTTCGGCCACTGCCTGGAAATGATCCGCCGCGCGGCGCTCGCGCGGCCGGACGTCGCGATCTCGGTGCTGCACAACGGCAAGGCCGTCGAGCACTGGAATGCGACCGAGCCCGCGCAGCGCGTCGCGAAGATCCTCGGCGACGGCTTCGCGACCGCGCACCTGCCGCTCGACGAGCAGGCCGGCCCGCTCGCCGTCTACGGCTGCGCCGGGCTGCCGACCGCAAGCCGCGGGCGCGCCGACCAGCAATATTTTTTCGTGAACGGCCGCTTCGTGCGCGACAAGCTGCTGACGCACGCGGTGCGCGCGGCCTATGAGGACGTGCTGCACGGCGACCGCTACCCGTCGTACGTGCTGTTTCTCGACCTGCCGCCGGAAGCCGTCGACGTGAACGTGCATCCGTCGAAGATCGAGGTACGCTTCCGCGATTCGCGCTCGATCCACCAGTACGTGTTCCATGCGGTCCAGCGCGCGCTCGCGCGCCATGCGGGCGCGTCGCCGGAAACCACGGCGGGTGGCCATGCCGCGCATATCGAACCGGCTCCGCGCGGGCCGTCGTCGTTCCTGGACACGCCGCTCGGGCAGAGCCAGGGCCACGCGACCGGCAGCATGGGTGGCACGGGCGGCAGCGGCTTCTCGTCGCCGTCGTCCTCGTCGGCAGGCAACACCTGGATGCGCCAGGCGCGGATGACGCAGGGCACGCTGCCCGTCGCGCAGCCGCTCGCGCTCTACGACGCGATGTTCGGCCGCAAGGATAGCGGCGCCGGCACACCGGACGGCACGACCACCATCGCGCGCGACTCGGCCGATACGCCGCTCGCACCGCTGCCCGGCTTCACCGTATCGCCGATCGCCGCCACCGCGCACGACGAGCAGCCGCTCGGCTTCGCGCTCGGCCAGATCCACGGTATTTACGTGCTCGCGCAGAACGCGCACGGGCTCGTGATCGTCGACATGCACGCGGCACACGAGCGGATCCTGTACGAACAGTTCAAGAACGCGCTCGCCGACCGCTCGGTCGCCGTGCAGGCGCTGCTGCTGCCGATCTCGATGACGGCCACGCCGGTCGAGATCGGCACGGTCGAGGAAGAGCGCGACACGCTCGAATCGCTCGGTTTCGACCTGGCGGTGCTGTCGCCGACGACGCTCGCGATCCGCGCGGTGCCGGCGCTGCTGAAGGATGCCGACCTGCAGTCGCTCGCGCGCGCGGTGCTCGCCGACCTGCACGCGTTCGGCGGCTCGCGCGTGCTTACCGAGCGCCAGCACGAACTGCTCGGCACGCTCGCCTGCCACCACGCGGTGCGCGCGAACCGGCGCCTGACGCTCGACGAGATGAACGCGCTGCTGCGGCAGATGGAGGCGACCGAACGCGCGGACCAGTGCAATCACGGCCGGCCGACGTGGTATCAGCTCACGCTGAACGATCTCGACCGCCTGTTCATGCGCGGACAATGAGCGCTTCACCGCAGACCTCTCCGACGACGATCGCCTGCCTGCTCGGCCCCACTGCCTCGGGCAAGACGGCCGCGGCGCTGGCGCTCGCCGCGCGCCGCCCGATCGAGATCGTCAGCGTCGATTCGGCGCTCGTCTACCGCGACATGGATATCGGCACCGCGAAGCCTTCGCGTGAAGAGCGCGCGAGCGTGCCGCACCACCTGATCGACATCATCGATCCGGCCGACGCGTATTCGGCCGCGAGTTTCCGCGCCGACACGCTGCGCCTGATCGGCGAGATCGCCGCGCGCGGCCGCACGCCGCTGCTCGCGGGCGGCACGATGCTCTACTACAAGGCACTGACGCAGGGGCTCAACGACCTGCCCGGCGCCGATCCGGACGTGCGCGCGACCCTCGATGCGGAAGCCGCACGCGATGGCTGGCCCGCGCTGCACGCGCGACTCGCGCAGGTCGATCCCGACACGGCCGCGCGGCTCGCGCCGAACGATTCGCAACGGATCCAGCGGGCGCTCGAAGTGTTCATGCTGAGCGGGCAGCCGATGTCGGTACTGCTCGCCGCCCCGCGACGCAACGACGATGCAGCCGCCGCTTACCGCTTCGTGCCGGTCGCGCTCGAGCCGTCCGATCGCGCGGTACTGCACGCACGGATCGCGCAGCGCTTCGATGCGATGCTCGACGCGGGCTTCATCGACGAAGTCGAGCGGCTCCGCCGTCGCGAGGATCTCCATCCCGACCTGCCGTCGATGCGCTGCGTCGGCTACCGGCAGGCATGGGAATTCCTCGACGGCGACACCGACTACCGGACGATGCGCGACAAGGGCATCTTCGCGACGCGCCAGCTCTGCAAGCGCCAGATCACCTGGCTGCGCGCGATGCCGGAGCGGATCGTCGTCGACTGCATCGCGCCGGACGCCACGGCCCGCGCGCTCGACGCGCTCGAACGCGTGCTCGACGGCGGCACGCCGGCCTGACCGTCAGCCGCGCGCGCGTGCTGCCAGGCGCGCGCGGGCGCCGTCGACGATCAGCGCGACGCCGCGCTCGAACGCTTCGTCTCCGCCGCGTGCACGCAGCGCGGCCCAGCCCTTGGCGAGCAACGGATACTCGGCCGCGTCCGGCAGCGGCGCATCGGCCTCGCCTTCGGGTTCCGCCTGTTCCTCCAGCACCCATCCAACCACGAAGCGGCCCAGCGCATACATCACGTCGACCGCCTCGTCCGGCGCGAAACCCGCTTCGCCGAGCAGCGCGACCTTGCGTTCGATCGAGCTGAAATGCAGCGCCCGCGGCCGGGTACCGGCATGCAGGCGCGCGCCGTCGCGATAGGCCAGCAGCGCGCGCCGGAAACTGCGCGCGTTGTCGAGAAGCCACGCATCCCACGCCTCGCCCGGCCGCGGCAGCGACGCATCGTGCCGCTCGAGCATGATCGCCTCGGCCATCGCGTCGAGCAGTTCGGCCTTGTTCCGGAAATGCCAGTAAAGCGTCGGCGACTGCACGCCGAGCCGCTCGGCGAGCCGCCGCGTCGACAGCCCATCGATGCCGACTTCATCGAGCAGGTCGAGCGCCGCGCGCAGTACCGTGTCGCGCGTCAGCCGCGCCCCTGTGTCCTTCATCTCTATCACCGATAGGGAAAGTTGTGGAATAATCGCCACTCTATCACCGATAGAGTTACACCCTTGAATCCGTCCCTGATTGCCATTCTGGCCACGGTCCTGCTCGACGCGATCGGCGTCGGGATCGTGATGCCGATCCTCCCCGGGCTCCTGCGCTCGCTCGCCGATGCGGGCAGCACCGACACCCACTACGGGATCCTGCTCGCGCTGTACGCATTCGCGCAGTTCCTGTGCGCACCGCTGCTCGGCGCGCTGAGCGACCGCTTCGGCCGCCGGCCCGTCCTGCTCGTGTCGCTCGCGGGCGCCGCGCTCGACTACCTGCTGATGGCGCTCGCGCCGACGCTCGCCTGGCTCTACGTCGGGCGGCTGATCGCGGGCATCACCGGCGCGAACGTCGCGGTCGCGACTGCATACGTCACCGACGTCACGGCCGAACCCGACCGCGCGCGACGCTTCGGCCAGCTCGGCGCGATGATGGGCATCGGCTTCATCGCGGGCCCGTTGATCGGCGGCCTGCTCGGCGCGCTGCATGTGCGCGCGCCGTTCGTCGCGGCCGCCGTGCTCAACGCGCTCAACCTCGTGCTCGTCTGGCGCGCGCTGCCGGAATCGCGGCCGCGTTCGGCCCGCAAAGGCCAAACGGCCGGCGCGCTCAACCCGTTCGCCAGCCTGCGCCGGCTGACCGGCTCACCGGCGCTCGTGCCGCTGATCGGCATTTACGTGATCGTGGCGCTGGTGTCGCAGGCGCCCGCCACGCTGTGGATCCTGTACGGCCAGGAACATTTCGGGTGGTCGACACCGATCGCGGGGCTGTCGCTGGCAGGCTACGGCGCGTGTCACGCGCTCGCGCAGGCTTTCGCGATCGGGCCGCTGATCGCGCGGCTCGGCGAGCGCCGCGCGCTCGCACTGGGCCTCGCGGGCGACGCGCTCGGGCTCGTGGCGATTGCGTTCGCGACCGCCGCGTGGGTGCCGTTCGCGCTGCTGCCGCTGTTCGCGGCGGGCGGCATGACGTTGCCGGCGCTGCAGGCGATGCTCGCGCGGCAGGTCGACGATGCGCGCCAGGGTGAACTGCAAGGCGCGCTCGCGAGCGTGGCGAGCCTGATCGGTGTCGCGGGGCCGCTGGTCGTCACCGCAACCTATGCGGCGACACGCGCGACCTGGCCGGGGCTCGTCTGGGCCGCGGCCGCGCTGCTTTATCTGCTCGTCCCGCCGTTGCTGGCCGGTGCCCGGCCAGCGGGCGCGGCGCGGCCGTCCGCCTGAGCGCCGGCCGGCACCGTCACGCCCGCCGCCGTGCTCAATGCGCGAGCGTCACGAGATTGGCATCGCGGACGAGCTGCCAGCGGCCGTCGGCCTTGCGGAAGATCGTCAGCGTATGGCCCGAACGGCGGATCGTCTCGCCGCCCGGCGGAGTCGCCTCGATCTCGATGAAATTGCGCATGTACGCCCAGTCGCCCAGCACGCGCAGTTCGTCGATCCGGTAACGGCCGTCGATCGTCGGCGCGGGCCCGCCCCCGGCGTTCGCGTCACGCGATGCGGCCGCAAACGCCGCCTTATCGAACGGCGGCCTGCCGGCCACCATGAAGATCGCGTCGTCGGCGATCAGGTCGAGCACGGTCGCCAGGTCGCCGCGGCGGCTCGATACGAACCAGTTGTCCACGAGCTCACGGATCGCGCGTTCGTCTTCGGTCATCGTCGCTCCTCCTTCATCGGCGCGCGCCCGTACGCCGCGCGGCGCCCGAAAAAAAAGCCGCCCGGATCGACTCCGGGCGGCTTTCCTTGCTGCATCTGCTGCGGCCGTGCGTCAGACCACGACGGTCTGCGCCTCGCCTTCGCGGGTCGCACGGACGGTGCCGATCTTCCACACCTGTTCGCCGGCGGCGGTCAGGTCGGCGATCGCTGCGTCGGCATCGGCCGCCGAAACGATCACGGCCATGCCGATCCCGCAGTTGAACACGCGGTGCATTTCCGCGTCGGCGACGCCGCCGTGCTCCTGCAGCCACTTGAACAGCGGCGGCAGCGGCCACGCGTTCTGGTCGAGCTCGGCGGTGAGGCCTTCGCGCAGCACGCGCGGAATGTTCTCGACGAGGCCGCCGCCGGTGATGTGCGCCATGCCCTTCACCGACAGCTTCTGCATCAGCGCGAGCAGCGGCTTCACGTAGATGCGCGTGGGTGCCATCAGCGCGTCGGCGAGCGAGCGGCCGTGGAAATCGGCCGACAGGTCGGGGTTCGCGCGCTCGATGATCTTGCGCACGAGCGAGAAACCGTTCGAGTGGATGCCGCTCGATGCGAGGCCCAGCACCACGTCGCCCTCGGCGATCGTGCTGCCGTCGATGATCTTGCTCTTCTCGACCGCGCCGACCGCGAAGCCGGCCAGGTCGTATTCGCCGTCCGGGTACATGCCCGGCATTTCGGCCGTTTCACCGCCGATCAGCGCGCAGCCGGACAGTTCGCAACCCTGCGCGATGCCCTTGACGACCGTTGCCGCGGTATCGACGTCGAGCTTGCCGCACGCGAAGTAGTCGAGGAAGAACAGCGGCTCGGCGCCCTGCACGAGGATGTCGTTCACGCTCATCGCGACGAGATCCTGGCCGACGGTGTCGTGTTTGTTCAGATGAAAGGCCAGCTTGAGCTTGGTGCCCACGCCGTCGGTGCCCGACACGAGCACGGGCTCCTTGTACTTCTTCGGTACTTCGAACAGCGCGCCGAACCCGCCGATGCCGCCGAGCACGCCGTCGCGCAGGGTTTTCTTCGCAAAAGGCTTGATCTTGTCGATGAGCGCGTCGCCCGCGTCGATGTCGACGCCTGCGTCGCGATAGGACAGACCTTGGGCGTCGGGAGCGGATTTCGGAGGATTCATGGGGGAATGCGAGAAGGTCGGTAAAATGCGATTTTACCCGAAGCCGGCCCGTTGGCCGGAATTCCCAGCACCGAATCGTCAGGGATTGCATCTTGGTCAACACGTCCCCGTTTTCATCGCCGAGCGAACCGCGCCGAAACCGGCGTGGCGCCGTGCGTGCGGGCGCGCGTGAAGCCCGCGAAGGCGCAGTTCCCGGCGCGTGCCCGGCGTACGGCACGCGTATTTTCAACCGACCCGCATTGTGACTGTTGTGTCCCGTCAACTGACGCTCGATCTCGGCACGCCGCCGCCCGCCACGTTCGACAACTTCATCATGAACGATGAGAACGACGAGCTCATCTCGCGCCTGCAGAAGCTCGACCTCGCGCTCGCGGCGGGCCCCGTGCCGGACCGGTCGTTCTATATCTGGGGCGAGCCCGGATGCGGCCGCACCCATCTGCTGCAGGCGCTCGTGAGCGACGCCTCGTACGGCTATGCGCGTTATCTCACACCGCAAAGCCCGCTCGGCGCGTTCACGTTCGACCCGCGCATCGGCATCTACGCGATCGACGACTGCGACCGGATGAGCGACACGCAGCAGGTCGCGCTGTTCAACCTGTTCAACGAAGTGCGCGCGCACCCGTCGAGCGCGTTCGTCGCGGCGGGCCCCGCGGCGCCGCTCGCGCTCGACGTGCGCGAGGATCTCCGCACGCGCCTCGGCTGGGGGCTCGTGTTCCACCTGTCGCCGCCGTCCGATGCCGGCAAGATCGCCGTGCTCAAGCTCGCGGCGAAGGAACGCGGGATCGCGCTCACCGACGACATCGCCGCCTACCTGCTGACCCATTTCCGCCGCGACATGCCGAGCCTGATGGCGCTGCTCGACGCGCTCGACCGCTTCTCGCTCGAGCAGAAACGCGCCGTCACGCTGCCGTTGCTGCGCCGCATGCTGGCGCGTCCCGGCGACGACATCACCCCACCGGGCACGGGCCCGAACCGCTTCGAGTAAAATGCGCTTCCATGACTAATCTGGCACTCTTTGACCTCGATCACACGCTGATCCCGACCGATAGCGACCACGAATGGGGCCGCTTCATGGTGAAGCTCGGCATCGTCGACGCGGAAAGCTTCTCGCGTCAGAACGACCAGTTCTTCGCCGACTACAAGGCCGGCAAGCTCGACATCCACGCGTACCTCACGGCGATGCTCACGCCGCTCGCGAAGTATTCGCGTGCGCAGCTCGCGCAATGGCACGAGCAGTACATGCACGAGGTGATCCGACCCGCAATGACGCCCGCCGCGCTCGAACTCGTGCGCAAGCACCTCGATGCAGGCGACCTGTGCTGCGTCGTGACGGCGACCAACGAATTCATCACGCGCCCGATCGCCACCGCGTTCGGCGTCGACACGCTGATCGCCTGCGAGGTCGAGACGACCGACGGGCATCCCGATTCGCCGTACACGGGCCGTCCGACCGGCACGCCGAGCTATCGCGAAGGCAAGATCGTGCGGACCGAAGCGTGGCTCGCGTCGCTCGGCAAGCAATGGAGCGACTTCACGCACACCTACTTCTACAGCGACTCGCACAACGACATCCCGTTGCTCGAGAAAGTCACCGACCCGATCGCGACCAACCCTGACGACACGCTGCGCGCGCATGCAAGCAACCGCGGCTGGCGCATCCTCGATCTCTTCTGAACGTCGTGATCAAAAAATTCATTCGCAAACTGCTCGGCCAGGACGAAACCGAGCAAACCTCTCCCGCAGCGGCCCCGGCCGACGAAGCGGCCCCTGCTACCCCGCGTGCCCCGAAAGGCGCCCGCGGCGGCACGAAAAAGCCGCGCAGCAACCATGAGCCGACCGTCGTGCCGGCCAGCGTGCACGGCATCAACCCGGCGCTGATCTCGAAGAATGCCGTGCGCGTGACCGACACGCTGCAGCAGGCGGGCTTCCGCGCCTTCATCGTCGGCGGTGCGGTACGCGACCTGCTGCTCGGCATCGCGCCGAAGGACTTCGACGTCGCGACCGATGCGACGCCGACCGAGGTGCAGCGCCTGTTCCGCCGCGCGCGCCTGATCGGCCGCCGCTTCCAGATCGTCCACGTGCAGTTCGGCCAGGAACTGATCGAGGTGTCGACGTTCCGCGCGCTGGTCGACGCGCCGCCCGAGGCGTCCGCGGCAACGGCCGAGCCGCCGAGGCGCCTGAAGCGCGACGAACTCGATCGCCGCACGCATGCGGTCGATGCGAGCGGCCGCGTGCTGCGCGACAACGTGTGGGGCGAGCAGCACGAGGACGCCGCGCGCCGCGACTTCACGATCAACGCGATGTACTACGACCCGTCGACGCAGACGGTGCTCGACTATCACGACGGGATGGCCGACGTACGCGCCCGCCTGTTGCGGATGATCGGCGATCCGGCCACGCGCTTCCGCGAGGATCCGGTGCGGATGCTGCGCGTCGTGCGCTTCGCGGCGAAGCTCGGTTTCGAGATCGAGCCGCACACGCGCGAGCCGATCAACGCGCTCGCCGACCTGATCAACAACGTGCCGGCCGCGCGCCTGTTCGACGAAATGCTGAAGCTGCTGCTGTCGGGCCACGCGCTCGCGTGCCTGAAGCAGCTGCGCAAGGAGGGTCTGCATCACGGGCTGCTGCCGCTGCTCGACGTCGTGCTCGAACAGCCGCAGGGCGAAAAGTTCATCACGCTCGCGCTGAACAACACCGACGCGCGCGTGCGCGCCGGCAAGACGGTATCGCCGGGCTTCCTGTTCGCGACGCTGCTGTGGCACGACATGCGCCAGCGCTTCGAGCAATACACGGCCGAAGGCGAAATCCCGGTGCCGGCGCTCCATCGCGCGATGGACGACGTGCTCGACATGCAGACCGAGAAACTCGCGATCCACAAGCGCTACTCGGCCGACATGCGCGAGATCTGGGGCCTGCAGCTGCGCCTCGAGAAACGCTCGGGCCGCAGCGCGATGAGGCTGCTGGAACACCAAAGGTTTAGAGCGGGGTATGATTTCCTCCTGTTACGCTGCGAATCCGGCGAGCTCGATGCGGAAGTCGGACAGTGGTGGACGGATTTCATCGAAGGCGACGCGGCCGCTCGCGAGGCATTGCTCACGCAGGGCGGCTCGAAGGAAAAATCGCCCCGCAAGCGGCGCCGCCGCGGCGGTGCGCGAAACCGCAAGCCGGGTGAAGGTGCCGCCGAGCAGGCACCGGACACCTCGGGCGGTTCCGACGACTGACGCGCACGACGGCGAACGACGTAGGAAGTGATGCCATGACGGTTGCATATATCGGACTGGGGGCGAATCTCGGCGATGCGCGCCAGACCCTGAAGGACGCGGTGGTGTGCCTCGCGCAGCAGCGCACCATCTCGATCCTCGGCAAATCGAGCCTGTATCGCACGGCGCCCTTCGAAGCGGGCGGCGACGACTACTACAACTGCGTCGTCAAGCTCGACACGACGCTGTCGGCGCGCGAGCTGCTCGCGCTCTGCCAGAAGATCGAACATCACTTCGGCCGCGAGCGCCCGTATCGCAACGCGCCGCGCACGCTCGACCTCGACATCCTGCTGTTCGGCGCCGACTCGATCGACGAACCCGACCTGATCGTCCCGCACCCGCGCCTCACCGATCGCGCGTTCGCGCTCGTGCCGCTCGTGGAGATCGAGCCCGCACTCGACATTCCCGCGCGCGGCCGTGCCGATACCTTCCTCGCCGCCGTCGCGGATCAGCGCGTCGAGAAGGTGCAGACCTGCCAGTGCCTGATGCAGAAGGCGCTCGCCGCCAGCGCAGACGCCGACAAGAACCGCTGCCGATGACCCCGACACCCCTCACCGTCACTGCGCCCGACCTGCGCGCCCCGCACCGCTATCTCGTGATCGAAGGCCCGATCGGCGTCGGCAAGACGACGCTCGCGCGCCTGCTCGCCGAACGCTGGTCGATGCAGACGCTGCTCGAGCGCCCGCAGGACAACCCGTTCCTCGAACGCTTCTATCGCGATACCACGCGCTACGCGCTGCCCGTGCAGCTGTCGTTCGCGCTGCAGCGTGCGCAGCAGGCACGCGAGCTGATCGGTGCGCTCGAAACGGGCCGCCCGGTCATCGCCGATTTCATGCCGCAGAAAAACGACATCTTCGCGCGGCTGAACCTGCCGGAAGACGAGTGGCAGCTCTACCGTTCGGTCGCCACGCACGTGGACGTGCCGCAGGCGCCGTCGCCCGACCTCGTCGTCTACCTGCAGGCGAGCCCCGAAGTGCTGTTCTCGCGCATCCAGAAGCGCGGGCTGCCGATGGAGCTGCAGATCAGCGACGCGTACCTGCGCTCGCTCGTCGACGCGTACAACGAATTCTTCTACCACTACGACCGCACGCCGGTGCTGACGGTCGCCGCGGAACACCTGAACCCGCAGGATTCCCCCGAAGATCTCGCCCTGCTGGTCGAGCGCATCGAGACGATGCGCGGCCGCAAGGAATTCTTCGTCAAGGGCGAGACGACGCGCTGACGCGTCCTCGCCTGTCGTTCCTTACCCATCCGAACCGGATTTCCCATGACCTATCTCCAGGAATCGAGCCGGCCTGCCGTCACGGTGCCCAAGCTGCAGGCAATGCGCGTCGCCGGCGAGAAGATCGCGATGCTCACCTGCTACGACGCGAGCTTTGCCGCCCTGCTCGACCGTTCGGGCGTCGACGTGCTGCTGATCGGCGATTCGCTCGGCAACGTGCTGCAGGGCCAAACGACCACGCTGCCCGTCTCGCTCGACGACATCGCGTATCACACCGCCTGTGTCGCCCGCGCGCAGCCGCGCGCGCTGGTCGTCGCCGATCTGCCGTTCGGCACGTACGGTACGCCGGCCGAGGCGTTCGCGAGTGCCGTCAAGCTGATGCGTGCCGGCGCGCAGATGGTCAAGCTCGAAGGCGGCGAATGGCTCGCCGAGACGATCCGCTTCCTCGTCGAGCGCGCGGTGCCCGTATGCGCGCACGTGGGCCTCACGCCGCAATCGGTGCACGCGTTCGGCGGCTTCAAGGTGCAAGGCAAGACCGAAGCCGGTGCCGCCCAGTTGCTGCGCGACGCGCGCGCGATCGAGGATGCGGGCGCGCAGCTCGTCGTGCTCGAAGCCGTGCCGACGCTGGTCGCCTCCGAAGTCACGCACATGCTCAAGATTCCGACGATCGGCATCGGCGCGGGCGTCGACTGCTCGGGCCAGGTGCTCGTGCTGCACGACATGCTCGGCGTGTTCCCCGGCAAGCGGCCGCGCTTCGTGAAGGATTTCATGCAGGGTCAGCCGAACATCCAGGCGGCCGTCGAAGCGTACGTGCACGCGGTGAAGGATGGTTCGTTCCCTGGGGCGGAACATTCGTTCTGATCGGGAGGGCAGCGCCGCGGGCGCGCTGTCGGCGATCGCCGACGCACACTCGCTGACGTGGCCGGCAATGCGGTACGCCGTTTCTCATACTGCATTGTCGGACAACGTGTACTTTCTAACTCGTCCTATTTCCGCTCTTCTTCGTCGCTGCGACCATCAAGCCTTCGTCAATCGAAGGCGTGTGAAAGATGGCTCATGTGTATGAAAAGGCAGCTGACCTCGTCGGGCAAAAGCTGGCAGGCGACGGAGAATGCGTCGCACTGGTCAAAATTTATACGTCCGTCGGCCCCACCGCCATCTGGCGACCGGAAAGGAAGGCAGCGGGCGACCGGAGTATCCGCGTCGGGACCGTCATTGCAACTTTCGAGAACGATCGCTACCCAAGCCGATCGCATGGCAATCATGCTGCGTTCTATCTGAGCCAGGATGTACGCGGTATCTACGTCGTTGAACAATGGCGCTCACTCAAGGCAATTCAGAGACGATGCATTCCGTTCAAAGGCAAGGACAAAAATGGCCGTTACATCGATCCGAGCAATAACGCCGATGCATTTTCGGTCGTGAAATGACGATGCGCATCCGCCAAGCACCGTATCGGCAGCTCGCCATCGCCATGCTCGCATACGGTCCGCTCATCACGTTACCTGCGTCCGCTGCGACAACAGATTGCCCCGCACGCGTCGCCGTTACTCAGCAGCTCGACGGTCAACCACCCGACGGCTGGAAAAACTTCGACACGCAAAGCACATATCCGCTTGCCAGCGTCACCTTCTGGTCGGGGCCACCGGACCGGATGACTTCGTTGCTGCCGAACCGCTCGCGCTCCGAGTCCCAGAGCGACATTTATGTCTGGTCGCTCGCCGAAAACCGTGAAGACTACTGGGTCTCATGTGACTACGGCAATACGAGCGTCGTGATCGCACGGCCGCTCGGCAAACAGGCACAGACTTGCGTCGCGCGTTACAGGCACGGGCACGCCATCGTGCAAAGCTGGCAATGTACGCCGCGGAAATAATCCGCGTTCAGGTCGGTGTTCAGCCGTGAATCAGCCGCGCCACCATCGGCCCGCGCAACGCGTTGCAGATCATCAACTCATCCGCGTTCAGCACATCGTCGAGCGTCAGCGCACGCTCTTTTGCGCCTAGTGCCGGATCGTCGAGCAGTACACCACGCATCACGCCCGGCAGCACGCCGGACGCCAGCGGCGGCGTTCCCCACTGGCCGTCAAGCTTCACGAACACATTCGAGCGCCCGCCTTCCGTCACCTCGCCGCGCTCGTTGACGAACAGCATGTCGAAGCACCCGAGCGCCTCCGCCGCCTGCCACGCGCGATCGTATTCGGCGCGGCGCGTCGTCTTGTGCAGCAGCAGCGCATCGCTCGCACGGGTCGATGCGAAGCCGTGCGCGGACGCCAGCAACACGCCGACCGGCCCCGCCGGCAGCGGCTTGAGCAGTGCCGCGACGATCTCGACCGTGCCGTCCTTCGCGAGCGCGAGCTTCATCCGGTAGGTGACGTCGCCGTCGAGCGCCGCGCAGCGCGCGTCGATCTCGCGGCGTAGCGCCTCGGGGTCGAAGCGGAAGCCGAATGCATCCGCGCTACGCTGCAGCCGCGCGAGATGACGATCGAGGTGCCGGATACCGTCCGCACGCGTGGCGGCGGTCGTTTCGAACAGCTGGAAGCCGGGATCGGCATCCGTCAGGAATCGTGCTTTCAATTCGCACTCCGCATATTCGTCGGCCGCGACACTGTCGAGCACGATGCCCGCGCCGACCCCCATCGTGCCACGGCGCCGGCCGGCGATTAGCGTTGCCGGATTGCGTGCTTCGGCACCGGTCGCACCTTCACTGGTAGCACCGAGCGTCAGCGTCCGGATCGCGACCGACAGGCAAAAATCGCCACAACCGGCGAGGCGCTCACCCGGCACGTCGGAATCGGCGCCTTGCTTAGCGGCGTCAAGCCAGCCGATCGCGCCCGTATAGAGGCCGCGCGGTGTCGACTCGATCGCATCGATCAACTGCATCGTCTTGTACTTCGGCGCGCCCGTGATCGATCCGCACGGAAACAGCGCACGCAGCATCTGCGCGAACGTCGTCCCTTCGCGCCAGCCGGCCTCGACCGTCGACGTCATCTGCCACACCGACGCATACGGCTCGACGGAGAACAGCGCCGGCACGCGAACCGTCCCGGTGCGCGCGATCCGCGATACGTCGTTGCGCAGCAGGTCGACGATCATCACGTTTTCCGCGCGGTTCTTCGGATCGCTCGCGAGGAACGCGGCCGCCGCCGCATCGTCGCGAAGGTCGGCCGAACGGGGTGCGGTGCCCTTCATCGGCCGCGCGCGCAGCACGTCGCCGTGCTTCTCGACGAACAGCTCGGGCGAACACGACACGACCCACGCCCCGTCGGGCAACGCAACCAGCGCGCCGTAGCGCACCGGCTGGCGCGCACGCAGCCGCCGGTACAGCGCGAGCGGCGTGCCGAACACATCGAAGTTCAGCCGGTACGTGTAGTTGACCTGATACGAATCGCCCGCGCGCAGCGCGTCGTGCACCGCGGCGATCGCCGCATCGAACGCATCGCGCGACACGCTCTTCGCGACATGCGCGACACCCGCGATCGACGGCGCGTCGCTGCCGCCGTCCTGCCGCGCGAGCCACGCGTCGACTTCGTCGCGCGACAGGCGTTCGCAGCGCGCATACAGCAAAAAGCGCAGCGGGGCATGGCCCGGCTGCGCCCGTTGCAGGTTGCGTCCGAATTCGTAATCGCCGACGACGACCGCATGCAGCCCGTCGCGCAGGTCCTGCGCCACCGCCGCATCGACTGCGTCGAGCCGCGCCGGATCCGTGCACACGCGTTCGCGCACGAATCCCGAATACAAACGACTCGACCGCGCGGACGCGGTCGAGTCGCAATCGTCCAAGAGCGCGAACGACGCGCTCTCGTTGCCTTCAGTCATGCTGTTACTCGAGTTACTCGAAGAAGCTCTTCACACGGTCGAACCAGCTCTTGCTCTGCGGGCTGTGACGCGCGCCGCCCTCGGCCAGCGACTTCTCGAACTGCTTGAGCAGGTCGCGCTGGTTGTCGGTCAGCTTCACGGGCGTCTCGACCTGCACGTGCACGTACAGATCGCCCGCGATGCTCGAACGCAGCCCCTTGATGCCCTTGCCGCGCAGCCGGAACGTCTTGCCCGACTGCGTGCCTTCCGGCACCGGGAACGATGCACGGCCGGCCAGCGTCGGCACCTCGATCTCGCCGCCGAGCGCGGCGGTCGTGAACGGGATCGGCATCTGGCAGTGGAGATCGTCGCCGTCGCGCTCGAACACCGAGTGCGGCTTGATGTGGATCTCGACGTACAGGTCGCCCGGCGGCCCGCCGTTGATGCCCGGCTCGCCGTTGCCGGCCGAGCGGATGCGCATCCCGTCGTCGATCCCGGCCGGGATCTTCACTTCGAGCGTCTTGGTTTCCTTCACCTTGCCCGACCCGTGGCAATGCACGCACGGCTCGGGGATGTAGGTGCCCGTGCCGTGGCACTTCGGGCAGGTCTGCTGGATGCTGAAGAAGCCCTGCGACATGCGCACCGTGCCCTGGCCATGACAGGTCGGGCAGGTTTCCGGCTTCGTGCCGGGCTTCGCACCCGACCCGTGGCAGACCTCGCACGACACCCAGCTCGGCACGCGGATCTGCGTGTCGTAGCCGTGGGCGGCCTGCTCGAGCGTGATTTCCATGCTGTAGCGCAGGTCGGCACCGCGATACACCTGCGGGCCGCCACGGCCGCCGCGCGCGGCGCCGCCCGCGGCCTGGCCGAAGATGTCGCCGAAGATGTCGCCGAACGCATCCGCGAAGCCGCCGAAGCCCTGTGCGCCCGCACCGCCCATGTTCGGATCGACGCCCGCATGGCCGTACTGGTCGTACGCGGCCCGCTTCTGGCTGTCCGAGAGCATTTCGTAGGCTTCCTTCACCTCCTTGAAATGCTCTTCCGCATCCTTGTTGTCCGGATTGCGGTCAGGGTGATACTTCATCGCAAGCTTGCGATATGCCTTCTTGATTTCGTCGTCGCTCGCATTCTTCGCGACGCCCAGAACCTCGTAGTAATCCCGTTTCGCCATATCGATTCACTGTGCCGCCACGCATCGCGCACGCGGCGGCTCCTTTCGCCCGCAGTAAAGTCTCTCGACTCGTCTGGCGCTGCGCCCGTCCGCGGACGGCTCGTGCAGCACCCGCCAAAAAACAAATGTGCCCGGAGGGCCGCAAAGCCCGCCAGGCGTGGAGTCGATCCGGCCATCCGGAAGGAAAGACAGACCGCTTGTCAGCCAGCCCGTCAGCCGCGCCGCGCGCGTGTTGCGCGCGCGGCGTGCGGCACCGGGGCAACCCGGCTTAGTCCTTCTTCACTTCCTTGAACTCGGCGTCGACGACATCGTCGGCAGCCTGTTGCGCGCCGCCCGCGTGGGCCGCACCTTCCGCTGCACCCGCTGCGCCGGCCGCACCCGCTTGCTGGGCCTGCATGTCGGCGTACATCTTTTCGCCGAGCTTCTGCGAAACCTTGCCGAGTTCCTCGACCTTCGCGTCGATCGCAGCCTTGTCGGCCGACGTGTCCTTCAGCACTTCCTCGAGCGACTTCAGCGACGCTTCGATCGCTTCCTTCTCGCCCGCGTCCAGCTTGTCGCCGTACTCGGTCAGCGCCTTCTTCGTGCTGTGGACCAGCGCATCGCCCTGGTTGCGCGAATCGGCCAGCTCGCGCAGCTTGTGATCTTCCGCTGCGTTCGCTTCCGCGTCCTTGATCATCTGGTCGATTTCAGCCTCGGACAGACCCGAGTTCGCCTTGATCGTGATCTTGTTTTCCTTGCCGGTCGCCTTGTCCTTCGCGCCGACGTGCAGGATGCCGTTCGCGTCGATGTCGAAGGTCACTTCGATCTGCGGCACGCCGCGCGGTGCGGGCGGGATGCCTTCGAGGTTGAACTCGCCGAGCAGTTTGTTGCCGGCTGCCATTTCGCGTTCGCCCTGGAACACCTTGATCGTCACGGCGCCCTGGTTGTCGTCCGCCGTCGAATACACTTGCGCGTGCTTCGTCGGGATCGTCGTGTTCTTGCTGATCATCTTCGTCATCACGCCGCCGAGCGTCTCGATACCGAGCGACAGCGGGGTCACGTCGAGCAGCAGCACGTCCTTGCGGTCGCCCGACAGGACCTGGCCCTGGATCGCCGCGCCAACCGCGACGGCTTCGTCCGGGTTCACGTCACGGCGCGGGTCCTTGCCGAAGAACTCCTTCACCTTCTCCATGACCTTCGGCATGCGCGTCTGACCGCCGACCAGGATCACGTCGTCGATGTCCGACACCTTGACGCCTGCGTCCTTGATCGCGATGCGGCACGGTTCGATCGTGCGCTCGACGAGATCTTCCACCAGCGCTTCCAGCTTCGCGCGGGTGATCTTCAGGTTCAAGTGCTTCGGGCCCGACGCGTCCGCCGTGATGTACGGCAGGTTGATTTCGGTCTGCTGGCTCGACGACAGCTCGATCTTCGCCTTTTCAGCGGCTTCCTTCAGGCGCTGCAGCGCGAGCACGTCCTTCGACAGGTCGACGCCCTGCTCCTTCTTGAACTCGCCGATGATGTAATCGATGATGCGCTGGTCGAAGTCTTCGCCGCCGAGGAACGTGTCGCCGTTGGTCGACAGCACTTCGAACTGCATTTCGCCGTCGACGTCCGCGATTTCGATGATCGACACGTCGAACGTACCGCCGCCGAGGTCATACACGGCGATCTTGCGGTCGCCCTTCTCGGCCTTGTCGAGGCCGAACGCGAGCGCGGCTGCGGTCGGCTCGTTGATGATCCGCTTGACTTCGAGGCCCGCGATGCGGCCGGCATCCTTGGTTGCCTGGCGCTGGCTGTCGTTGAAGTACGCCGGCACCGTGATCACGGCTTCCGTGACCGGCTCGCCGAGGTAGTCTTCGGCCGTCTTCTTCATCTTGCGCAGCACTTCCGCCGAAACCTGCGGCGGCGCGAGCTTTTCGCCGTGCGCTTCGACCCATGCATCGCCGTTGTCGGCCTTGATGATGCTGTAAGGCATCAGGCCGATGTCCTTCTGGACTTCCTTCTCTTCGAAGCGGCGGCCGATCAGGCGCTTCACTGCGAACAGCGTGTTCTTCGGGTTGGTCACCGATTGACGCTTGGCCGGCGCGCCGACGAGCACTTCGTTGTCGTCCATGTAGGCGATGATCGAAGGCGTGGTGCGCGTGCCTTCCGAGTTCTCGATGACCTTGACCTGGTTGCCTTCCATGATGGCAACGCACGAGTTCGTGGTGCCGAGGTCAATACCGATGATCTTTCCCATTTTTCCTAATCTCCAGAAATGCTTGTTTGCTGCGCAAAACCCCTCGTTTTGGGGCGGTTTCGCGCGCCAGAATTCAACTCTGTTCCCGAAATGCGTCCGGCCGATCCGTTTTCAAGACCCGCCGAGCGATGCGGATATTAAATTTTTTCAATCGCCGCCGGCTAGGGGATCGCTGCCCGCCGCTGCGATTTTCGCGCGCGCCGCCGACACGGCCGCCTGGAACTGCGCGAGGCCATGCCAGCCCGTCGCGCGGCCGAGCCGCTTGCCGCGGTGGAAGAAGAACCAAGTCGGCACACCGTGCAGCCCGAAGCGGCGCCCCAGCTGGTGGTGTTCGTACACGTTGCAATGGAACCACTTCAAGCCCAGCGCGCGGATGGCGTCGGGCTGGGCGAGCATCGCCTTCTTCGCGATCTCGCAGTTGAAGCAGTCGACGCCCCAGAAGAACACCACCGCAAGCGCGTCCCCCGCGCCGTCGATCGCCGCGTCGAACGTGCCGGCGTCCAGCGCCTGCATGTCGAACGCGTCAAATGCGGCCGGATCGACGCCGGCGGGCACCATCGCGACGCCCTTACTTCGGCTGCGAGACGGTGACGAGCGCCGGACGCAGCACGCGGTCGGCGATCGTGTAGCCTTTCTGCAGCACCGTGACGACGGTGTTCGGCTCCTGCTCGGCCGGCACCATCGAAATCGCCTGGTGCTGGTGCGGATCGAACTTCTCGCCGACCGGGTTGATCGCGACGACGCGGCCCTTCTCGAGTGCGCTCGTCAGCTGGCGCAGCGTCAGCTCGACGCCTTCGCGCACCTTCGCGATGTCGCCGGACGTGTCGTTGACGGCTGCTTCCAGGCTGTCCAGCACGGGCAGCAGGTGCTCCGCGAAGCTCTCGATCGCGAACTTGTGCGCCTTCGAGACGTCGTCCTGCGCGCGGCGGCGGACGTTCTCGGTCTCGGCCTTCGCCCGCAGGTAGCTCTCCTGCAGCTCGGCGACCTTGGCTTGAGCCTCCGCGAGCGCCGCGTCGGCTGCTTCGGCGGCGGGAGCAGCGCCTTGCGCCGCCTGCTTCTCGCTGCCGATATCTTCGGCCGATTGGGTAGACGGGTTCTCTTGCGTGTTTTCCATGTCGCTGAAAGTCGATTAGAGGTTGAAGCCAAATCGGCAACCGCCGGACCGTATACCCGGCGGCACCGCACATTGCTGGTGCAAATAAGGGTGAAAACTGCGATTTCAAGAGGGTTATTCGCCGGCATTCTCCAATGCCGCGAAACAACCGCGCGTCGCACCGGTGCATCGCACGCATAGTCCGCCAAAGCAGGCGAAACGGGCTGTAACAACGCTTACCTGGCAAGTACTAGCTTGGCACAGTCCCGCTGCACTACACTCCACTCAAGCGTCGGAAAAGCGTGTTTACCCTTAGCTGACCGACGCCTTACAACCACCACCTGGCGCCGTTTTCACCCCTTCTCGAGGGGAGTACCGTGAAACTGACCTTTGCGATATCGGTGGTCGCGCTGGTACTCATTGCCGGCACCACCACCATCTGCCTGTCGGGAGCCGTCACCGACCGCACGACCGAATACGGGAGCGCGCGGGCGACGTTCGACCAGATGTTCAGCTCCCACCAGAAAATCTGTCGATGATGCGCCGGTCGCGCTTCGTCGGCCGGCCGTGCAATTCGGCCGCCGGCTCGCGATACGTGCGGCGCCGCTCCAGTTCGGCGAGCCGTGCGGCCCGCCCCGCTTCCGTTTCCTCGTAAAGCGTCTGCGCGACGCTCGCCGGCCCGCGCACGTCGCACACGCCGAGTACGGCAATGTGCCAGACGATGCCGTCGATCGCAATTTCGACCTCGTCGCCCACGCGCACTTCCTTCGCCGGCTTGACTGCAGCCCCGCCGATCTTCACGTGCCCCTTGTCGACCGCATCGGTCGCAAGCGAGCGCGTCTTGAAGAACCGGGCCGCCCACAGCCATTTGTCGATGCGCAGCTTCGCGCCCGGTTCGGTCGAAATCTTGTAATTCATCGCACCTCACCCACCGTTTCGGGCTGCGCGGCCTTGACCGGCCAGCCCTGCAGATTCTCGGCGACGATCTCGCCGAGCGCGCCGATCCACGCGGGCGCGCCATTCAGGCACGGAATCCGGTGGAATGCCTTGCCGCCACCGGCGAGGAACTCGTCGCGCACCTCCATGCCGATCTCCTCGATCGTCTCCAGGCAATCGGCCGTGAAACCGGGACAGAACACGTCGGCCCGCTGTACGCCGGCCTCGCCGAACTCGCGCAGCGTCGGCGCGGTATAAGGCTGCAGCCATTCGGCCTTGCCGAAACGCGACTGGAACGTGACGCGGCACTCGGTCGTCGACAACCCGAGCGCGGCCATCAGCAGCGCGCCCGTCTGCTGGCACTGGTCGTGATAGGGATCGCCGAGGTCGAGCGTGCGCTTCGGCACGCCGTGAAAGCTCAGCACGAGCTTGTCGCCGGCCGCGAAGTCCGGCCGGCCGTGCTGCGCCCAATACTGGCGCACCTGCTCGGCCAGCGCGTGGATATAGGCCGGATGGTCTGCGTAGTGCCGTATCGTGCGCACCTCCGGCTGGTTGCGCATGCGCGAGAGCGCGTCGAATGCGGCGTCGAATGCGGTGGCCGTGGTCGACGCCGAGTATTGCGGATACATCGGCATCAGCAGCACGCGCTCGACGCCGGCGCGCTTGAACTGCGCGAGCGCGTGCGAAATGTTCGGACTGCCGTAGCGCATCGCGTAGTCGACCTGCACTTGATAACCGTTCGACGCGAGCAGGTGCCGCACGCCGTCGGTCTGGCGCACGGTATGCACGCGCAGCGGCGAGCCCTCGGGCATCCAGACGGCCGCGTATTTCTTCGCGGACGCGCGGCCGCGCAGCGGCAGGATCAGCGTGCGCAGCAGCACTTGCCAGATGGCCTGCGGAATCTCGACGACTCGCGGATCCGACAGGAATTCGGCCAGATAGCGCCGCACGGCACGCGGCGTGGGCGCATCGGGCGTGCCGAGATTGATCAGCAGCACACCGATGCGATGGGCGGCCGCGATACTCGAAGGCGGCTCAAGATCGAAACGCATGGGCAAGAACGTGCTCGGGGCACGGGACCGGACGGCTCTCAATTATAGCGGGCCGCCTCGCGCCGGTCGGCTGGCCGTTCGGCCGACTGTCGGCCCACGCGGCGCCGCGGCACGATGACGGGGCGGGATCGGGCTGGGCTCGCAGGCTACTGCTGGCTCAGCGTGAGCGACAGCAGCCGCGCGGTGATGTCGACGATCGGGATCACGCGGTTGTACGCCATGCGGGTCGGGCCGATCACGCCGAGCGTGCCGACGATCTGCCCGTTCACCTCGTAAGGGGCGGTAACGACGCTCATTTCCTCGATCGGCACGAGCGTCGATTCGCCGCCGATGAAGATCTGCACGCCCTGGGCGTGGCTCGACACGTCGAGCAGTTGCAGGAGGCCCGTCTTTTGGTCGAATACGTCGAACAGCTTGCGCAGCCGCGCCATGTCGGACGAGAGATCCGCCACCTCGAGCAGGTTGCGCTCGCCGGAAATCAGCACGGTGTCCTCGGTGTCGGGCACCTCGGTGCTGGCCGTCACGGCCGCATGCATCAGCGTGGTCATGTCGCCGCGCAACTGGTCGATCTCGTCGCGCAGGCGACGGCGCACCTCGTCGAACGACAGTCCGGCGAAATGCGCGTTGATGTAGTTGGACGCCTCGGTCAGTTGCGACGGCGAGTAGTCGCGCGGCGTCGCGAGCATCCGGTTCTGCACGTCGCCCTCGGGCGTCACGATGATCAGCAGGATGCGCTTGTCCGACAGGCGCATGAACTCGATCTGCTTGAACACGTGGCTGCGGCGCGGCGTCAGCACGACGCCCGCGAACTGCGACAGGTTCGACAGCACGCTCGCGGCGGCCGCCACGACGCGCTGCTGCGGCTCGCCGGCCTGCAGCGTGTTCTGCACCTGCCGCGCGACGGCCTCGGCGTCGATCGGCACCTCGACCGTCAGCATCGTGTCGACGAACAGCCGGTAGCCGCGCGGCGTCGGCACGCGGCCGGCCGACGTGTGCGGGCTCGACACGAGGCCGAGTTCCTCCAGGTCGGACATCACGTTGCGGATCGTCGCCGGGCTCAGCTCGAGCCCGGAGTAACGGGACAACGTGCGCGATCCGACTGGCTGACCGTCGGCGATATACCGTTCGATCAGGGTTTTCAGGAGGGTTCGTGCGCGAGGATCTAGCATGGTGGAAAATTTTAGCGCAACCGCGCGACCGCGGCGAGTGGCGTCGGCCACCGATGCGCGGGCCGACCCGATCCGGCCCCGTCAGCGCACAGCCGGTTCTTTTCGTCAACGAGCTATGGTGTAATGCCGGCATGAAAACCGGTAATCAGTTCAACACTGTCGCGCTCGTCGGCCGGAGCAACACGCCGAACATCGCCGAGCCGCTCGCCACGCTGGCCGCCTGCATCGCCAAGCGGGGCTTCGAGGTCGTCTTCGAAGCCGAGACCGCGCGCGAGATCGGCATCACCGGCTACCCGGCGCTGACCCCGGCCGAAATCGGGGCGCGCGCCGACGTGGCGGTCGTACTGGGCGGCGACGGGACGATGCTCGGCATCGGCCGTCAGCTCGCGCCATACAAGACACCGCTGATCGGGATCAACCACGGGCGGCTCGGCTTCATCACCGATATCGCGGCCGCCGACATGCAGGCACTCGTCCCGGTGATCCTGTCGGGCAAGTTCGAGCGCGAGGAGCGCTCGCTGCTCGAGGCCCGGATCATGCGCGACGGCGAACCGATCTACCACGCGCTCGCGTTCAACGACGTCGTCGTGAACCGCAGCGGCTTCTCCGGGATGGTCGAGCTGCGCGCGTCGGTCGACGGCCGGTACATGTACAACCAGCGTTCGGACGGCCTGATCGTCGCCACGCCGACCGGCTCGACCGCTTACGCGCTGTCGTCGGCCGGCCCGATCCTCCATCCGCAGCTGCAGGGCATCGTGCTCGTGCCGATCGCGCCGCACGCGCTGTCGAACCGGCCGATCGTACTGCCTGACGATTCGAAGATCGCGATCCAGATCGTCGGCGGGCGCGACGTCAACGTGAACTTCGACATGCAGTCGTTCACGTCGCTCGAGCTGAACGACACGATCGAGGTGCGCCGCTCGAAGCACACGGTGCCGTTCCTGCACCCGATCGGCTACAGCTACTACGCGACGCTGCGCAAGAAGCTGCACTGGAACGAACACGCCTCGAACGAAGACGACAAGGCGTCCTGACGCCGCTCCGCCCGACACCATGCTCCGCCACCTCTCGATCCGCGACTTCGTCATCGTCGCCGCGCTCGATCTCGAATTCGACAGCGGCTTTTCCGTCTTTTCCGGTGAAACCGGCGCCGGGAAATCGATCCTGATCGACGCCCTCGCCCTCGCGCTCGGCGAACGTGCCGACGCGAGCGTCGTGCGCACCGGCTGCGGCCGCGCCGACATCACCGCCGAATTCACGCCGCACGACCGCGTCGCGCGCTGGCTCGACGAACACGCGTTCGACACCGAGGACACCGTGATGCTGCGCCGCGTGATCGACGCGAACGGCCGGTCGCGCGCATTCATCAACGGCACCAGCGCGACGCTCGCGCAGCTGCGCGAACTCGGCGAAATGCTCGTCGACATCCACGGCCAGCATGCGCACCAGCTGCTGATGCGGCCCGACGCGCAGCGCGAGCTGTTCGACACGCACGCGGGGCTCGTCGCCGATGCGGCGAACGTCGCGCGCGCGTGGCGCGTGTGGCGCGACGCGACGCAGGCGATCGAGGCCGCGAAGGCGCACGAGCGGGAGCTGCAGCTCGAACGCGAAAAGCTCGCGTGGCAGCTCGCCGAGCTCGACAAGCTCGCGCCGCAGCCCGGCGAATGGGACGAAGTCAGCAACGAGCACAAGCGCCTGTCGCATTCGGCGAACCTGATCGACGGCGTGCGCGGCGCACTCAACGCGTTGTCCGAGGCCGACGACGCGATGCTCGCGCAGCTCGGCGCAATCGTGTCGAAGCTGCGCAGCCTGGCCGACTACGACACCGCGCTCGGCGACGCGCTCGCGTCGCTCGAACCGGCCGAGATCCAGCTGCAGGAAGCCGTCTACTCGCTGTCGCACTATGCGCAGCGCGTCGATCTCGATCCCGAGCGGCTCGCGCAGGTCGAAACGCGCCTCGATGCGCTGCACTCGACCGCCCGCAAGTTCCGGTTGCCGCCCGACACGCTGCACGAAGAACACGCGGCACGCCGCGCGCAGCTCGCCGCGCTCGACGCGGCCGCCGATCTCGGTGCGCTCGAGGCGACGCAGGCCAAGGCGCGAGAGGCCTACCTCGCCGATGCCGGGCATCTGTCGAAGGCGCGCGCGCAGGCCGCCAAGGCGCTCGGCACGGCCGTCACGGCCGGCATGCAGGAACTGTCGATGGCGGGCGGAAGCTTCGAAGTCGCGCTCGTCCCGCTCGCCGACGGCGGCCCGCACGGGCTCGAGCAGGTCGAATTCCGGGTCGCCGGCCACCCCGGCGTGCCGCTGCGGCCGCTCGCGAAGGTCGCGTCGGGCGGCGAACTCGCGCGGATCAGCCTCGCGCTCGCGGTGATCGCAAGCGCGGCGAGCCCGACGCCGACGCTGATCTTCGACGAAGTCGATACGGGGATCGGCGGCGGCGTCGCCGAAGTGGTCGGCCGCCTGCTGCACCAGCTCGGGCGCGATCGCCAGGTGCTGTGCGTGACGCACCTGCCGCAGGTCGCCGCGCGCGGCGACCACCACTTCCAGGTCGCGAAGGGCGCCGACGAGCGCGGCGGCACGGTGTCGACGGTCGTCGCGCTCGACCGCGCCAACCGGATCGAGGAAGTCGCGCGGATGCTCGGCGGGCTCGAGATCACGGCCACGACGCGCAAGCACGCGAAGGAAATGCTGGCGGCCTGACGCGGGCATCGCATCGGCCGAATGCAAAAAGACCGGCGCATGCGCCGGTCTTTTTTCCGCACGGCCGCTCGCCCGATTGCGCCCGCCCTGCTCCACGAATTCGAACACCCGATTCGAACGTCCGATTCGAACGCCCGACTCAAACGCCCGTTTCAGCCGTCCCGAACACGCGCGCCCACAGCGCCGTCACGGCTGCGCGCTCGTCGGCCACCACGGCCGGATCGACCCGCGCCTTCTCCATCCCGTCGAGCCGCAGCTTGTGCTGCAGCTTCCGGTACTTCCGGTAGGCCGCGCCGACGCGCTCGGCCTCGTCCTCGCCCATCAGCCCGAAGCGCGCGACCTCGCGCAGCAGCGCGATGTTGCCCGTGTTGCGGATCAGCTCGGCGTCGCTCGACGCGTGCAGCAGCACCCAGTACTGGACGATGAATTCGATGTCGACCATCCCGCCGCGATCGTGCTTCAGGTCGAACAGATCGGTCTGGTTCGGATGGCCGGCAAACACCTTGCCGCGCATGTCGACGATCTCCTTCGCGAGCACGCCGCCGTCGCGCGGCGTCGTCAGTACCTGCTGGCGGATCGCCTCGAAGTCCGCGCCGATCTGCGCGTCGCCCGCGCTGTAGCGGGCACGCGTCAGCGCCTGGTGCTCCCACACCCACGCGGTGTTCGCGGCGTCGCCCTCGCGCAGCTGGTAGCGGCGGAACGCATCGAGATCGGTGACGAGCAGCCCGGCCTCGCCGTTCGGCCGCAGCCGCAGGTCGATGTCGAACAGCGCGCCGGCCCCGGTCGCCGTGGTGAGCCACGTGATGAGCCGCCGCGTGAAGGTCGTGTAGACGTCCGCCGAGCGCTCGTCCGCGTCGTCGTACAGGAAGATCAGGTCGAGATCGGATGCGTAGCCGAGCTCCTTGCCGCCCAGCTTGCCGTACGCGATCACCGCGAACTTCGGCACGTCGCGATGGCGTTTCGCGAGCTGGGACCAGACGACTTCGATCGTCACGTCGAGCACGGCGTCGGCCAGCTCGGACAGCCGGTCGCTCACGTGCTCGACCGACAGCTGCCCGGCCAGGTCGATCAGCAGGATCCGGAACACCTCCGCGTGCTGCGCGTGCCGCAGCAGGTCCATCTGCTGCTCGGGGCCGTCGGCCGCCGCGAGGCGCGCACGCAGCGCGTCCTTGAACGCAGGCCAGTCGAACGGGCTCGCGATCGCCTCGTCGTCGAGCAGCTCGTCGAGCAGTTGCGGGTGGCGGATCAGGTATCCGCCGCCCCAGCGCGTCGCGCCGAGCACCGACAGCACGCGGTCGAGCGCGGCCGGATACTCGGTCAGCAGCGCGAGATAGACGCCGCGCCGGCTGACCGTCTCGAGCAGGTCGAACAGGCGCACGATCGTGTCGTCGCGGCGTGCGGCGTCGATGTTCGGCGCGGCCTCGAGCGCCCGCTGCGCGACGCTGTCGAAGCGCTGCCGGCTCTTTTCCGGCAGGCCCATGTAGCGCGTCGATTGCCAGATCGCACGCAGCCGCGCGAGCACGGCGGCCGGATCGGCGAAGCCGAGGCCGTCGAGGCGCGCGACCAGCGCATCGTCCTCGCCGTCGTCGCCCAACGCGCCGCTCCAGATCCATGCGGCGGCCGTGTCGTCACCCGCCGCGCAAGGGCCGCCGCCCTTCACCTTGTCCGCGAAGATCTGGTCGAACTGCGCCTCGACGAAGTTCCGGTGCTCATCCAGCACCGTCATCAGCGCCGCGTAGTCGGCAAAGCCGAGCGATGCAGCCAGCGCCGCGCGTTCATCCGGCTCGACCGGCATCGCGTGCGTCTGCGCGTCGTTGCGGTACTGCAGCCGGTGTTCGAGCGTGCGCAGGAAGTTGTAAGCATCGGCCAGGCGCGCGCACACGTCCTCGCCGATCAGCCCGCGCGCCTGCGCATGGCGCAGCACCGCGAGCGTCGGCCGCACGCGGAATTCCGCATCCTGGCCGCCCCGGATCAGCTGGAATACCTGCGCGCTGAACTCGATCTCGCGGATCCCGCCGCGCCCGAGCTTGATGTCGTCCGACTTGTCGGGCCGCATCGACGCGCGGCGCGCGGCTTCCTGCCGGATCTGCTGGTGCAGCGAGCGGATCGCGCCGATCACGCCGAAATCGAGATAGCGGCGATACACGAACGGCTTGACGATCGACTCGAGCTGCGACTCCAGCCGTCGCGCCGCGTCGCTGTCGCCTTCCGACACGAGCCGCCCCTTGATCCACGCATAGCGCTCCCACTCGCGCCCTTGCACGTAGAAATATTCCTCGAGCATGCCGAGGCTGCAGACGAGCGGCCCCGAATCGCCGTTCGGACGCAGCCGCATGTCGACGCGAAACACGTAGCCGTCGGCCGTGACCTCGGACAGCACGCCGATCAGGCGCCGGCCGAGCCGCGTGAAGTATTCCTGCGTGGACAGCGGCGAACGCGCGCCGCCGGTCGTCTCGCCGTCGTCCTCGTAGACGAAGATCAGGTCGATGTCCGACGACACGTTCAGCTCGCGGCCGCCGAGCTTGCCCATCCCGACCACGCCGAGCACGACGCGCTGGCCGTCGGCGCCGCGCGGCTCGCCGTACAGCGCCTCGAGTTCAACCGACAGCAGCGCGAGCGAACGCTGCACGGCCACTTCGGCGAGATCGGTCATCGCGCCCGTGACCTCGGCGACGTCCGCCAGCCCGCGCAGGTCGCGTTCCGCGACCGCGCCGAACGCCTCGACACGCAACTGCCGCAGCGCGCGCTTCAGTTGCTCCTCGGTCGGCGCGGCCGTGCCGGCCGGCGTCGCCAGCAGCTCGGTGAGGCGCGCGTCGAGCTGCACGCGGCCGAGCGGCGCGGCGGCCCACGCGGCGACCTGTTCGGCCAGCGCGGGCCGCGCGGCAGCCGCGCGAGCAAGGTATCGGGAATAGGACGTGCTGATCAGGGCGGAAGCGTCGGTCATCGAGAAGCGGGCCTGGCGGAAAGACTGGCCGGCAGCGGCCGGCGCGTGCGCGCCCCGCTATCGGCCAGCCCCATGGATTCGGCGCGGCATCGCGGGACGCGCGTGCGCCCGCCGCGAAACCGCGCGCCGGAAAGCCCGTGCCGCGCTGCCGCAACGGCCGCCGGCACGAACCCGTGTGATACATTTCAACGTCAGTCTGCAAAACTACCATATCGCCGCCCGTCCGCCGCATGTCCGACCGTCAGGAATCCGCCGTAGCTGCGCCCGAAGCGGGACCTCCGAAGCACGATCATCCGGTCCTGCGCCGCGTGTTCCGGGTGACGCTGGCAGTCGGGCTCGGCACCTACTTCGTCGCGTCCGGCGCGTTCCTCGGGCTGCGCTACGTACTGCTGCCCCGCATCGACGAATTCCGCCCGCGCATCGAGCGCGCGGTGTCCGACAAGCTCCACACGCAGCTTTCGATCGGCAAGCTTTCCCCGAACTGGTCCGGCATGCAGCCGGGCGTCGAACTCACGAACCTGACGATCCGCGGCCACGACGGCAAGGTCGCGCTGTCGGTGCCGCATGCAACGGCCGCGCTGTCGTGGATGTCGCTGCTGCGGCTGTCGCCCGCGCTGTCGAGCCTGATCGTCGACCAGCCCGACCTCGTCGTCGCGCGTGCGGCCGACGGCTCGCTGAGCGTCGCGGGCGTCGGCGTGGCAACCACTCACGGCGGCAACGACACGTTCGGCACGTGGCTGCTGAAGCAGGAAGCGATCGTGCTGCGCGGCGGCACGCTGCGCTGGCGCGACGCGCAGCACGACGCGCCGGAGCTCGTGCTGTCGGGCATCCGGCTCGCGGTGCTCAACGACGGCCGCGTGCACAAGGCCGCGCTGCAGGCGCCCGCGAACGGCACGCTGCTGCTCGGCCCGCTCGATTTCCGCGCGCGCTTCAGGCACAAGCCGCTCGCACCGGTCGGCAAGCCGTCGAACTGGTCGGGCGACGCGTACCTGTCGACGGGCCCGGTCGACCTGCAGACGCTCGGGCGCTACCTCGACATGCCGCTCACGATCCACGCGGGCCGGATCGACAACGCGATCTGGGCCACCTTCAGCGACGGCCACCTGCATTCGGCGGGCGGCGACCTGCAGGGCGCGGACGTCGCGCTGCGCGTGCGCCCGACGCAGCCGCGGCTCGACGTGCCGACGGTCGGCTTCGGCTGGGACATGCAGCTCGATGCCGGCCACGACTACACGCTGCACCTGACACGCTTCAACGCGGAGCTCGGCCAGCCGCCGCTGCCGGACGGCACACCGCTCGCCCGCTCGCTCGCGCTGTCGACGCTGACGGCCCGCTACCGTGTGCCGACCGCCAGCCAGGGGCAGCTGTTGAGCGTCGTCGGCGACCGCGTCGATCTCGGCATTCTCAGCGAGTTCATTCGCGGGCTGCCGCTGCCGGCGCGCCTGCGCAACGAGCTGATCAAGATCGACCCGCGCGGGATGGTGTCGAACTATCACATCGAGGTCGAACGCGCGAAGCCCGCGCGGGCCGACCTCGCCGACGAGGAGCGGCGCATGGGCGCCGCGCCGATCGTCCGCTATCGCTTCCTCGGCGATCTGCAGGGCATCAGCTTCGCCGCGCAGGAGCCGCCGCCCGGGCTGTCGCCGCGTGGCCACCCGCGGGCCGGCTGGCCGGGCGTCGAGAACCTGTGGGGCCGCGTCGATGCGAACGAGACGGGCGGCAGCGCGCATTTCGATACGGTCAACGCGGCGGTCACGGTACCCGGCGAATTCGACGAGCCGCGCCTGACGTTCGACCGGTTGCGCGGCAACGCAAGGTGGGTGATCACGCCCGCTGCCGGCGAAAAGCATGCGCGCGTCGACGTGACCCTGCCCGACCTGCTCGTCTCGAACCCCGATGCCGAAATCGCGGTATCGGGCTCGTACACGAACCCCGGCCACGGCCGCGGCTCGCTCGACCTGCGTGCCGATTTCGCCCGCGCGTCGGTGGCGCGCATTCCGCGCTACCTGCCGACCGGGATGTCCGAACACCTGCGCGACTATCTCGGCCACGCGCTGCAGGCCGGCCAGGTGACCAAGGGTGCGTCGATCGTCGCGCGCGGCCCGCTCGAGAAATTCCCGTTCGAACACGAGCCGGACGCCGGCGTGTTCCACATCGTCGCGCCGTTCACCGGCGGCCGCTTCGAACCGACGCCGTACCCGCCGCGCAAGCTCGCGAACGGCACGCCGAGCGTCTGGCCGGCGCTCGACGGGATCAACGGCGTGTTCGAGCTCGCGCAGAACAAGCTGCGCTTCGACATCGATCGTGCGCACTACAAGCGCGTCGCGCTGACGAAGGTCGCGGGCCGCATCGACGATCTCGGCAACCCGAGCCACTCGCCGCTCATCATCGACGGTCATGCGCAGGGCCCGCTCGCCGACCTGATCGACTACGCGGACAACAGCTCGCTCGGCACGATGAGCGGGCATATCGGCCAGCGGATCGATGCGCAGGGGCCCGCGTCGCTCGCGCTCAAGATCATGATTCCGCAGCACGTTCCGCATCCGCACACGCACATCGAAGGCGCGCTCGCGTTCGGCGGCAACACGCTGACGACGAGCGGCGTGCCGCCGCTGTCCGCGCTGCGCGGCAGTGTCCGGTTCACCGAGGCCGGCGCATCGCTGCACGACCTGTCGGGGCGCTTCCTCGGCGGCCCGGTGCGCGCGAGCGGCAACTTCCAGTCGCACGGCCCGTATACGGTGGACGTCGACGGCCGGCTCGCGCTCGACGCCGCGCGCGGCCTGAACCTGCACGGCCCGGCGGCCGCGCTGCTCGAGCACGTGGTCGGCGACGCGCCGTACAAGGTCGCCGTGCGCGGCGCGCCGGGCCGCCTGCCCGACATCAGCGCGCATTCCGACCTGACCGGCGTGGCACTGAATTTCCCCGCGCCGTTCGCAAAACCGGCCGGTACGCCGATGCCGTTCAGCTTCACGCTGCAGCCGGCGCCGCAGGCGGACGGCAAGCGCCTCGAGCACGCCGACCTGACGCTCGGCCCCGTGTCCGCGACCTACCTGCTCGACGCGACGCGCGGCCAGCCGCTGCGCGCGGTGCGCGGCGCGATGGGCATCCACCGGATGCCCGACATGCCGCAGGACGGCGTGAGCGCGGCCGTCGACGTCAACGAACTGGACGCCGATGCGTGGCTCGCGCTGGCCCATACGCTGAAGCCCGACACGCCGCGCGCGCAGGAGCCGCAAGCCGCGCCGCGCGTCGATTTCGCGAGCTTCGCGCCGAAGCGTTTCGCGCTCCATTTCGGCACGCTGAAGCTGCTCAAGCGTAACTGGGAAAACGTGATCGTCGGCGCGTCGCACGTCGACGAGCTCTGGCAGGCGAACATCGCGTCGAACCAGGTGTCGGGCTACCTGTCATGGGCGCCGGGCGGCGGCCACAACGGCGCGGGCGTGCTGAACGCGCGGCTCGCGAAGCTCGTGGTGCCCGACAGCGCGCAGCACGATCTCGTCGGCCGCGCGATGAACCTGCCGACGCCGACCGACCGCCCGATGCCGTCGATCGACCTGATCGTCGACCAGGTCGTCGCGCGCAACCACGACATCGGCCGTCTCGTCGTCAACGCGCGCAACATCGACGAAGCCGGCACGCCGGTCTGGCAGCTCGACAAGCTGGAGCTGTCGAACCCGGCCGCGAAGCTGACGGCGACCGGCAACTGGCGCACCTCGCGCCGCGCGCTTGCCCGCGGCGCCGACGAAAACGACGCACCGCGCCGCACCGTGTTCGACTTCAAGCTCGACATCGACAACGCGGGCGCGCTGCTCGACCGCGTCGGCCTGCCGCGCACGCTCGCGGACGGTCACGGCACGGTCACCGGCAAGGTCGGCTGGCGCGGCGGCCCGACCGCGGTCGACCTGCCGTCGCTCGGCGGCCAGATCGCGCTCGACCTCGAACACGGCCAGATCCTGAAGGTCGATCCGGGCGCGGCGAAGCTCCTCGGCGTGCTGAGCCTGCAGAGCCTCGCGCGCTTCCTGACGCTGAATTTCCGCGACGTGATCGGCAAGGGGCTGCCGTTCGACAAGATCACGGGCACCGGCCGGATCTCGAACGGAATCGCCCGCACCGACGACTTCTCGATGATGACCGGGCCCGCGAACGTCACCGTGCGCGGCGCGGTGGATCTCGGCACCGAGACGCAGGACCTGCACGCGCACGTCGCGCCGAAAATCAGCGCGGGCGCGGCCGCGATCGGGGCGGCCATCGTCAACCCGCTGCTCGGCGTCGGCGTGCTGGCCGCGAACTACGCGCTGTCGGAGACGCTGTCGCGCGCGTTCGCGCTCGACTACACGATCACCGGCTCGTGGGCGCACCCGCACATCGAGCGGGTGCGGGGCGATCAGGGTAAGATGAATCACGGTCCGGCCGATGCGGCGAGCCATTGAGCCGCGCGTCGGGCCGCGCACGGTGCCGGGCCGCACCCCATTTATGACGCAACCGATCCAGCGATGACCGACCACACCCGTTCCGCCACGCCCTTCCAGGTCGCCGCGCTGCAGATGGTGAGCACGCCGGACGTCGCGCGCAATCTCGCCGAGGCGCGCCGCCTGATCGCGGAAGCCGCCGGCGAAGGCGCGCAGCTCGTGCTGCTGCCCGAGTACTTCTGCTTCATGGGTCACCGCGACACCGACAAGCTCGCGCTCGCCGAACCTTACCGGGACGGCCCGATCCAGCATTTCCTCGCGGACGCCGCGCGTCGCCACGGCATCTGGGTGATCGGCGGCACGCTGCCGCTGAAGGCCCCGGAGCCCGATCGCGTGCTCAACACGACGCTCGTGTTCGATCCATCCGGCAACGAAGCCGCGCGCTACGACAAGATCCACCTGTTCAACTTCGAGAAAGACGACGAGTCGTTCGACGAGGCGCGCACGATCCGCGCGGGCGATACGGTCGTCACGTTCGACGCGCCGTTCGGGCGGGTCGGCCTGTCCGTCTGTTACGATCTCCGCTTTCCGGAGCTGTATCGCAGGATGGGCGACTGCGCACTGATCGTCGTACCGTCGGCGTTTACGTATACGACCGGCCGCGCGCACTGGGAAACGCTGCTGCGCGCGCGGGCCGTCGAGAACCAGTGCTACGTGCTCGCGGCCGCGCAAGGCGGCAAGCACGAGAACGGCCGGCGCACCTGGGGCCACAGCATGCTGATCGACCCGTGGGGCGAGATCGTCGCGGTTCGCGACGCGGGCGCAAGCGTCGTGCGCGGCGCGCTCGATCCGCAGCGCATCGCCGACGTGCGCCAGAGCCTGCCCGCGTGGCGGCACCGCGTGCTGACCTGAATCCGCCGCACCGCTTGAAACACCGCGCGGCCAACCCATCTGCCCAGAAGCACCCGACAACTTTTTGAGAAACCCCGATATCCGCATGAACATCATCGAACCCGGCATCCGCAACCTCGCGCTGGCGAAGGACATCCTGCTCACGCCGTACGGCCTCGACGAAAGCCTGCTCACGCGCACGATCGCCGACATCTTCACGCATCGCGTCGACTACGCGGACCTGTACTTCCAGGCGACCCGCAGCGAAGCGTGGAGCCTCGAGGAAGGCATCGTCAAATCGGGCAGCTTCAGCATCGACCAGGGCGTCGGCGTGCGCGCGGTCGCGGGCGACCGCACCGCGTTCGCGTACTCGGACGACCTGTCGCCGGAGGCGATCGCGCAAGCCGCTGCCGCCACCAAGGCGATCGCGGCAGCCGGCGGCGGCCGCCAGAAGATCAAGGCGGCCACGTCGCTGAAGGGCATCTCGGGCCGCGACCTGTACCTGCCGTCCGATCCGCTCGCGTCGCTCGACGCGACGGCCAAGGTCAAGCTGCTCGAGCGCATCGAGCAGATGGCGCGCGGCCGCGACCCGCGCGTCACGCAGGTGATGGCCGGCCTCGCCGGCGAATACGACGTCGTGCTGGTCGCGCGCAGCGACGGCGCGCTCGCGGCCGACATCCGCCCGCTCGTACGCGTGTCGGTCACGGTGATCGCCGAGCAGAACGGCCGCCGCGAAATCGGCTCCGGCGGCGGCGGCGGCCGCTTCGACTACGGCTACTTCACCGACGAAGTCCTGTCCCGCTACGTCGACGACGCTGTGCATGCGGCGCTCGTGAACCTCGACGCACGCCCCGCGCCGGCCGGCGCGATGACGGTCGTGCTCGGGCCGGGCTGGCCGGGCGTGCTGCTGCACGAAGCGATCGGCCACGGCCTCGAGGGCGACTTCAACCGCAAGGGCTCGTCCGCGTTCGCCGGCCGGATCGGCGAGCAGGTCGCCGCGAAGGGCGTGACGGTGGTCGACGACGGCACGCTGCCGAACCGCCGCGGCTCGCTGAACATCGACGACGAAGGCAACCCGACGCAGTGCACGACGCTGATCGAGGACGGCATCCTGAAGGGCTACATCCAGGACACCCTGAACGCGCGCCTGATGAAGATGCCGGTCACGGGCAACGCGCGGCGCGAATCGTACGCGGCGCTGCCGATGCCGCGCATGACCAACACGTACATGCTGAACGGCGACAAGGATCCGCAGGAAATCATCGCGTCGGTGAAGAACGGCCTGTACGCGGTGAACTTCGGCGGCGGCCAGGTCGACATCACGAACGGCAAGTTCGTGTTCTCGGCGTCCGAGGCGTACATGATCGAGAACGGCAAGATCACCTACCCGGTGAAGGGCGCGACGCTGATCGGCAGCGGCCCCGAATCGCTGAAGTACGTGAGCATGATCGGCAACGACATGTCGCTCGACACGGGTGTCGGCGTATGTGGCAAGGAAGGCCAGAGCGTGCCGGTCGGCGTCGGCCAGCCGACCCTGCGGATCGACAAGATGACGGTCGGCGGTACGGCATAACCGCATCGCGGCGCAGACATTCCGCGCATTTTGAAGAAAATGCGCGGAATGTCCGCATTTTCGACGCTCCCCGGTTGCCAGCCGCCCGGCGACGGGGTATAAATTCCGAATCAACTTTTTTGACGAACCGAATCTCCGTCATGTCCGCCAAGTTTTACTTTTACTTTTTTTGGCATCTCAGACCGCTGGCGGATCGAGAGGGTTGATGGCGCGTAAAGCGCAACCGAAATTCCCGAAAAAACCGCCGGCGAACCCGGCGGTTTTTTTTCGCCCTTCGCTTCCCGGTCGCCGCCGCAGCGGTTCCGCGGCCCCGACCGAAACCACTGAATCGCTTGAATTGATGAATCTGCCGCACGCCCACTGATCGAACGGCGCCCGGAACCAAGGAGAAACAGCATGCCCCCGCACAATACCGACGACGTCCGCATCCGCGAACTCAAGGAACTGACGCCGCCCGCCCACCTGATCCGCGAATTCGCGTGCTCCGAAGCCGCGTCCGAGCTGATCTACAACTCGCGCCAGTCGATGCACCGCATCCTGCACGGGATGGACGACCGGCTGATCGTGGTGATCGGGCCGTGCTCGATCCATGACACGAAGGCGGCGATCGAGTACGCGGGGCGGCTCGTGAAGGAGCGCGAGCGCTTCAAGGGCGAGCTGGAAATCGTGATGCGCGTGTACTTCGAGAAGCCGCGCACGACGGTCGGCTGGAAGGGGCTCATCAACGATCCGCACCTCGACAACAGCTTCAAGATCAACGAAGGACTGCGCACCGCGCGCGAGCTGCTGCTCCAGATCAACGAGATGGGCCTGCCGGCCGCGACCGAATACCTCGACATGATCAGCCCGCAGTACATCGCCGACCTGATCTCGTGGGGCGCGATCGGCGCGCGCACGACCGAATCGCAAGTGCACCGCGAGCTCGCGTCGGGGCTGTCGTGCCCGGTCGGCTTCAAGAACGGCACCGACGGCAACGTGAAGATCGCGGTCGACGCGATCAAAGCCGCATCGCAGCCGCACCATTTCCTGTCGGTGACGAAGGGCGGCCATTCGGCGATCGTGTCGACGGCCGGCAACGAGGATTGCCACGTGATCCTGCGCGGCGGCAAGACGCCCAACTACGACGCGGAAAGCGTGAACGCCGCGTGCGCGGACATCGGCAAGGCCGGCCTCGCCGCACGCCTGATGATCGACGCGAGCCACGCGAACAGCTCGAAGAAGCACGAGAACCAGATCCCCGTCTGTGCCGACATCGGCCGCCAGATCGCGGCCGGTGATGCCCGCATCGTCGGCGTGATGATCGAGTCGCATCTCGTCGAGGGGCGCCAGGACCTGAAGGAAGGCTGCGAACTGACCTACGGCCAGAGCATCACCGACGCGTGCATCGCATGGGACGACAGCGTGAAGGTGCTCGAAGGCCTCGCGGAATCGGTGAAGGCACGCCGCGTCACGCGCGGCAGCGGGAACTGATCGTCCGCGCCTGCACCGAAACGAAAAACGCCCGGCTCGCGCCGGGCTTTTTTTCGCAGGCCGCAGACTGCCGGTCAGCGCATCACTCGAGCGCGCCCGAACCGAAGATCTCGGTGTTGATGCGTTCCGGCGCGACGCCGAGCGCGACCAGCGCATCGCGTTGTGCCTTCATGAACGCGACCGGGCCGCAGACGTAGTAGTCGGCGTCCGGCACCAGCGCGTAGTGCCGCACGCGCTCCGGCGTGAGGCGCCCTTCCAGATCGTGGTCGACGCCGACGCGATCGTTCGGGCCGACCAGCTCGTACAGCACCGTGCGCTTGACGTTCGCATGCTCGCGCACCGTATCGTTCAGCCAGTCGCGGAACGCGTGCACCGCGCCCGAGCGGCATGCATGGACGAACCGCACGTCGCGCTTGCTGCCTTCGTCGACCAGCGTCGACGCCATCGACACCATCGGCGTCAGGCCGACACCGCCGGAAATCAGCACCACCGGCGTCTCGACGCCGCGCGTCAGCGAGAATTCGCCCATCGGCGCGGTGACCTCGACGATCGCGCCCTCTTCCACGCCGTCGTGCATCAGCGTCGACACCTTGCCGGCCGGAATGACTTCCGGCCTGCCGGCTTCGCGCTTCACCGAGATGCGCAGCCACTTGCCGTGCGGCGCGTCGGACAGGCTGTACTGGCGCGGCTGGTCGACGCCGAGATCGCCGACGAAACGCTTCACCGTGATGTACTGGCCGGGCTCGAACGTCGGCGCCGCGCCGCCGTCGGCGGGCGTCAGGTAGAACGACGTGATCTCGTCGCTTTCGCGCACCTTGCGCTCGACCTTGAACGGACGGAACCCGCTCCAGGCGGCACCCGCGTACAGGTCGGCCTCGGCGCCGATCAGGATCTGCGCGAGCTGGCCGTAAGCCACGCGCCACGCCTCGAGCGTGTCGGCATCGACCGCGTCGCCCAGCACCTCGACGATCGAGGCGAGCAGGTTCTCGCCGACGATCGGGTAATGCTCGGGGCGGATGTTCAGGCTCGCGTGCTTGTGCGCGATGTGCGACACAGCCCCGCCCAGCGCACCGAGATTGTCGATGTTCGCCGCATACGCGTAGACGGCCTTCGCGAGCGCTTCCGGCTGGCCGCCCGTCTTCTGGTGCGTCTGGTTGAACAGGTTCTTCAGTTCCGGATGGCGCGCGAACATGCGCTGGTAGAAGTGCTTCGTGATCGTCGCGCCGTGCACGGCGAGGACAGGGGCAGTGGCCTTCACGCGAGCCATCTGGTCAGCGGTGATGTGGGTCATGTTCGTTCTCCGTTAAACATGCACACACAATACCTTTTTAAAAATTCGATGCCCCTCGGGCAAATTGTCGCAGCGCGGCAAGGGTAAGGGGGCGAATCGTCAGCGGTCAGCGGACACGGCCGCGTTCCCACAGCACGTCCGATCCGCCGTCGGCACGGTTCAGCACGCGCGCCAGCACGAACAGCAGGTCCGACAGCCGGTTCACGTAGCGTCGCGGCGCATCGTTGAGCGTTTCGGTGCGCCCGAGCGCGACGATCGAACGCTCCGCGCGACGGCATACGGTTCGACACACGTGCGCGAGCGACGCCGCGCGCGAGCCGGCCGGCAGGATGAATTCCTTCAGCGGCGGCAGCGTCGCGTTGTAGTCGGCGAGCCAGCGATCGAGACGCGCGAGATGCGTGTCGTCGAGCACCGTATGGCCGGGAATGCACAATTCGCCGCCGAGATCGAACAGGTCATGCTGGATCGTCACGAGCGCCGTGCGGATATCGTCCGGCAGCGTTTCGGCGAGCAGCACGCCGAGGTTCGAGTTCAGTTCGTCGACGTCGCCGATCGCGGCGATCCGCGTATCGTCCTTGCCGATACGCCGGCCGTCGCCGAGGCCGGTGGTGCCGTCGTCGCCGGTACGCGTGGCGATCTTGCTCAAGCGGTTGCCCATGCGGATGTCCTCTCGTGCGCGGCCGCGACGCGGCCCGGTTGCGTTCGAACGCGATTATCGCAGCCCGCGACGGCGGGCGCAGCAGGCGTTACAGCGTAGAATGGGCCGAAACCCAGCAGCACGGGAGCCGGGTCGGCGCCAACGCGCTCATCCGGATCGACAAGGAGACGTTCGTGAATCACCCTGCCCCGCCGGCCGCCACGCGCCGCCCCCTTCCCCCCGCCATGCTCGATGCGCTGCGCGCCGCCTTCGGCGAGCGCGTGTCGACCGCCGACGCCGTTCGCGCCCACCACGGCCGCGACGAATCGCCGTTCGATCCGCAACTGCCCGACGCCGTCGTGTTCGCGCACAGCGCGGACGACGTGCGCGAAGTCGTGTCGCTGTGCTCGCTGTACAGCGTCCCGCTGATCCCGTACGGCGCCGGTTCGTCGCTCGAAGGCCACCTGCTCGCGGTGCGCGGCGGCATCTCGCTCGACCTGTCGGAAATGAACCGCGTGCTGTCGATCAACGCCGAAGACCTGACCGTGACGGTCGAGCCGGGCATCACGCGCAAGGCGCTCAACGAGGCGCTGCGCGACACCGGCCTGTTCTTCCCGATCGACCCGGGCGCCGACGCCAGCATCGGCGGGATGACCGCCACGCGCGCGTCGGGCACCAACGCCGTGCGCTACGGCACGATGCGCGAGAACGTGCTCGGCCTGACCGCCGTGCTCGCCGACGGCCGTGTGGTGAAGACCGGCTCGCGCGCCCGCAAGTCGTCGGCCGGCTACGACCTCACACGCCTGTTCGTCGGCTCCGAAGGCACGCTCGGCGTGATCACCGAGATCACGCTGCGCCTGCATCCGCTGCCCGAAGCCGTATCGGCCGCGATCTGCACGTTCCCGTCGATGGGCGACGCGGTGCGCACCGTGATCGAGACGATCCAGATCGGCGTGCCGATCGCGCGCGTCGAATTCGTCGATGCGCTCGCCGTGCGCTCGATCAACCGCCATTCGAACCTGACGCTCACCGAAGCGCCGACGCTGTTCTTCGAATTCCACGGCACCGAGGCCGGCGTGAAGGAACAGGCCGAGCTCGTGCAGGCGCTCGCGGGCCAGAACAACGGCCAGGGTTTCGAATGGGCAACCCGCCCCGAAGACCGCACGCGCCTCTGGGCCGCACGCCACAACGCGTATTTCGCGATGCTGCAATTGAAACCCGGCTGCCGCGCGGTGACGACCGACGTCTGCGTGCCGATCTCGCAGCTCGCCGCGTGCGTCGAGGAAACCGAAGTCGACCTGCGCGCCTCGTCGCTGCCCTGCCCGATCGTCGGCCACGTCGGCGACGGCAATTTCCACGTGGCGATCCTGATCGACCCCGACAAGCCCGAGGAAATCGCGGAAGCCGAGCACATCAACGACCGGATCGTCGAGCGCGCGCTGCGCCTCGGCGGCACCTGCACGGGCGAGCACGGCGTCGGGCTGCACAAGATGCGCTTCCTGCCGAAGGAGCACGGCGACAACGCGATCGACACGATGCGTGCGATCAAGCTCGCGCTCGATCCGCGCAACCTGATGAATCCGGGCAAGATTTTCACGTGCTGACACGGCGGCGCGACGCCGCGCCGCCTGCTGCAGGAGACCCCATGAACGCTCCCGTCGAACTGTCGAGCGCGGCACGCGCGCAGCGCCAGCGCGAAGTTGTGCAGGCGCTGATGGCCGTGCTGCCGACGCACTGCCTGCTGTACCGCGACGAAGACACGGCGCCGTACGAATGCGACGGCCTGTCCGCGTACCGCCGCCTGCCGCTCGCGGTCGCGCTGCCCGAAACGGAATCGCAGGTGCAGCGGATCGTGCAGATCTGCCGCCGCATGGAGGTGCCGATCGTGCCGCGCGGCGCGGGCACGAGCCTGTCGGGCGGCGCGTTGCCGATCGCGCTCGGCGTCGTGCTGTCGCTTGCGCGCTTCACGCGCATCGTCGAAGTCGATCCCTACGCCCGCACGGCGACCGTGCAGCCCGGCGTGCGCAACCTCGCGATCTCGGAGGCCGCCGCGCCGTACGGCCTGTACTACGCGCCCGATCCGTCGTCGCAGATCGCGTGCACGATCGGCGGCAACGTCGCGGAAAATTCCGGCGGCGTCCATTGCCTGAAATACGGGCTGACCGTGCACAACGTGATGCGCGTGCGCGCGGTGACGATCGACGGCGAGATCGTCGAATTCGGTTCGCTGGCGCTCGACATGCCGGGCCTCGACCTGCTCGCCGTGATGATCGGCAGCGAAGGGATGTTCGCGATCGTCACCGAGGTCACGGTGAAGCTGATCCCGAAGCCGCAGACGGCCCAGCTCGTGATGGCGAGCTTCGACGACGTCGTCAAGGGCGGCGAGGCCGTCGCGGCGATCATCGCGTCGGGGATCATCCCGGCCGGGCTCGAAATGATGGACAAGCCGGCCACGCAGGCCGTCGAGGCGTTCACGCACGCGGGCTACGATCTCGAGGCGAAAGCGATCCTGCTGTGCGAATCGGACGGCACGCCGGAAGAAGTCGCGGAAGAGATCGTGCGAATGACGGCCGTGCTGCGCGAGCATGGCGCGACACGCATCCAGGTATCGCGCAACGAGCACGAGCGGCTGCGCTTCTGGTCGGGCCGCAAGAACGCGTTCCCGGCCGCCGGCCGCATTTCGGCCGACTACTACTGCATGGACGGCACCGTGCCACGCCGCGCGATCGGCCCGCTGCTCGCGCGCATCGAGCAGCTCGAAACGCGCTACGGGCTGCGCTGCATCAACGTGTTCCACGCGGGCGACGGCAACATGCATCCGCTGATCCTCTACAACGCGAACGATCCGGACGAACTGCACCGCGCCGAGCAGTTCGGCGCGGAAATCCTCGAATGCTGCGTGGAATTCGGCGGCAGCGTGACGGGCGAGCACGGCATCGGCATCGAGAAGCTCAATTCGATGTGCGTACAGTTCTCGCCGCAGGAGCGCGACGCGTTCTTCGCGGTCAAGCGCGCCTTCGATCCGGCGGGGCTGCTGAACCCGGACAAGGGCATCCCGACCCGCGCGCGCTGCGCCGAATACGGTCGCCAGCACGTGCGCGGCGGGCTGCTGCCGCACCCCGACCTGCCGCGCTTCTGAGCGGCCCGCGCGGGTCGCGGCCGGTGCCCGCGGCCATGCCGCGGCGTTCGACCGTGCCCGCACGGCCTGTTCATGCGGCGACGCGGGCAGACGGCCCGCGATACCGGTCTTAGGGATAGTCGCGATGTGGAATCGCGCCACCCCGGTACAATCGACCGAACAACAAGTCGAGGCAGCAACAGAACATGGAAGAGGACGACATCGTCGCCGGATGGGCCGACCGCGTCCGCGCCGCCAGCGCCGACGGCCGGCCGCTGCGGATTCGCGGCGGCGGCACCAAGGACTGGTACGGCCAGGCGCTCGAGGGCGAAATTCTCGACACGCGCGCGTTTCAGGGCGTCGTGTCGTACGACCCGGCTGAACTCGTCGTCACGGTCCGCGCGGGCACGCCGCTCGCACAGCTTGAAACCGTCCTCGCCGAGTGCGGCCAGATGCTGCCGTTCGAGCCGCCGCACTTCGGCCGCGCGGCCACCGTCGGCGGCTGCGTCGCGGCCGGCCTCGCGGGCCCGCGCCGGGCCACCTGCGGTGCGCCGCGCGATTTCACGCTCGGCGTCACGCTGATGAACGGCCGCGGCGAAGTGCTGCGCTTCGGCGGCCAGGTCGTGAAGAACGTCGCCGGCTACGACGTGTCGCGGCTGATGGCCGGCGCGCTCGGCACGCTCGGGCTGATGCTCGACCTGTCGCTCAAGGTGCTGCCGATGCCCGTCGCCGAAGTCACGCTGAAGTTCGAGATGACCGCGACCGACGCGGTGCGCAAGCTCAACGAATGGGGCGGCCATCCGCTGCCCGTCAGCGCGAGCGGGTGGCGCAACGGCACGCTCGTCCTGCGCCTGTCGGGTGCCGAAGCGGCCGTGAAATCCGCGAAGACCCTGCTCGGCGGCGAAGTCGTCGACGCGGTCGAGGCCGAGCGCTTCTGGGCCGGCCTGCGCGAGCATACCGACCCGTTCTTCCACGGCATCCCGCCCGGCTATGCGCTGTGGCGTCTCGCGCTGCCGTCGATCACCGAACCGATGCACCTGCCCGGCACCCAGTTGATGGAATGGGGCGGCGCGCAGCGCTGGTGGATCACCGACGCCGATGCGCAGACCGTGCGGATGAGCGCCAAGCAGGCCGGCGGCCACGCGACGCTGTTCCGCGCGGGCGACGCGTACGACCGCAGCGCGGGCGTGTTCACGCCGCTCCCCGCCCCGATGATGAAAATCCACCGCGGGTTGAAAGCCGCGTTCGATCCCGCGCGCATCTTCAACCGCGGCCGGCTCTATCCGGATCTCTGAGATGCAGACGAACCTCGCCGATTTCATCCGCAATACGCCCGACGGCGACGAAGCCGACGCGATATTGCGCAAGTGCGTGCATTGCGGGTTCTGCACCGCGACCTGCCCGACCTACCAGTTGCTCGGCGACGAACTCGACGGCCCGCGCGGCCGCATCTACCTGATCAAGCAGATGGTCGAAGGCGCGCCCGTCACGCGCAGCACGCAGCAGCACCTCGACCGCTGCCTCACGTGCCGCAGTTGCGAGACGACCTGCCCGTCCGGCGTCCAGTACGGCCGGCTCGTCGAGATCGGCCGCAAGCACGTCGAGGCACAGGTTCAGCGCCCCGTGCAGCAGCGTCTCGTGCGCCGCGTGCTCGCGAGCCTCGTGCCGAACGCCGCGCTGTTCTCGCCGGTGATGCGGCTCGGACAGCACGTCCGTCCGCTGCTGCCGAAGCGGCTGCGCGACAAGGTGCCGCCGCGCACGCGGCTGCTCGAATGGCCGCACCTGACGCATACGCGCAAGATGCTGATGCTCGGCGGCTGCGTGCAGCCGTCGATGCTGCCGAACATCAATATCGCGACCGCGCGCGTGCTCGACGCGCTCGGCATCGAGACCGTCGTCGCGCCCGATGCCGGCTGCTGCGGCGCGATCCGCCTGCACCTGAACTATCACGACGAAGCGCTCGACGACGCGCGCCGCAACATCGACGCGTGGTGGCCCCATGTCGAACAGGGTGTCGAGGCGATCGTGATGAACGCGTCGGGCTGCGGCGCGACGGTGCTCGAATACGCGCACCTGCTGCGCGACGACCCGGCCTACGCGGAGAAGGCGCAGCGCATCGTGTCGCTGACGCGCGACATCTCCGACGTGCTGCTCGCGTTCGAGGCCGAACTCGCGACGCTCGCGCGCCGCCGTGCGGTCCATACGGTCGCGTACCACCCGCCGTGCACGCTGCAGCACGGCCAGCAGTCGCGCGGCAAGGTCGAACGCCTGCTCGAGACCCTCGGCATCGACGTGCGGCTGCCGGCGGACAGCCATCTGTGCTGCGGCTCGGCCGGCACCTATTCGCTGACGCAGCCGTCGCTGTCGTACCGGTTGCGCAAGCAGAAGCTGCTGAAGCTGCAGGCGCTCGAGCCGCAGATGATCGTCTCCGGCAACGTCGGCTGCATCGCGCACCTGCAGAGCGGCACGCAGATTCCGGTGGCCCACTGGATCCAGCTCGTCGAGCACCTGCTGTATGGCTAGGGCCTGTTCATACGAATGACGGGCGGGCCCTGGGCCTCGCTCCCGGCGTCCGTATAATGGGCGGATCGATGCGCCGCGTGCCGCGGCGCATCTGCTACATGCCTGCTTCCGTGCCTGCTTTCGTGCCCGTCATGTCCGATCTCGCCGCCCGCCTCGAATCCGTTCATCGCCGCATCGCCGACGCCGCCCGCGCGGCCGGCCGCGATCCCGCCACCGTATCGCTGCTCGCCGTCTCGAAGACGTTTCCCGCCGCCGACGTGCGCGCCGCGCATGCGGCCGGGCAGCGCGCATTCGGCGAAAACTACGTGCAGGAATCGATCGACAAGATCGACGCGCTCGCCGACCTGCGCGCGAGCCTCGAATGGCATTTCATCGGGCCGCTGCAATCGAACAAGACGCGCCCGGTTGCCGAACGCTTCGACTGGGTCCATTCGGTCGACCGGCTGAAGATCGCGCAGCGCCTGTCGGAACAGCGCCCCGCGCACCTGCCGCCGCTCAACGTGTGCGTGCAGGTGAACATCAGCGGCGAGGCGTCGAAGAGCGGCGTCGCACCGGCCGACGTGGCCGAGGTCGCGCGCGCGGTCGCCGCGCTGCCGTCGCTGCGGCTGCGCGGCCTGATGGCGATTCCCGAACCGGCCGGCGACACCGACGCGCAACGCGTGCCGCATCGCGCGCTGCGCACGCTGTTCGACGCGTTGCGCGCCGACGGTCTGCCGCTCGACACGCTGTCGATGGGCATGTCCGCCGATCTCGACGCGGCCGTGCTCGAAGGCGCGACGATCGTGCGCGTCGGCACCGCGATCTTCGGCGCGCGCGATTACTCGCACTGAACGCCGCGCCCTTTCCGCCCTCCTGTTCACTCACTCGCTCAATCGAACACCATGAAAATCGCATTCATCGGCGGCGGCAACATGGCCGCGGCCCTGATCGGCGGCCTGATCAAGCGCGGCGTCGCCGCTGACGGCCTGTATGCCATCGACGTCAACGAAGAGGTGCGCGCACGCGCCGCGCAGCAATTCGGCATCCGCACCGGCGCGGCCGTCGACGCAACGCTCGCCGACTACGACGCGATCGTGCTCGCGGTGAAGCCGCAGGTGCTGAAGGACGTCGCGCAGGCGCTCGCGCCGCACCTGAAGACACAGCTCGTGATCAGCATCGCGGCCGGCATCCGCGGCAGCGATCTCGCGCGCTGGCTCGGCGACTACGCACGCGTCGTGCGCACGATGCCGAACACGCCCGCGCTCGTCGGCATGGGCGTGACGGGCCTCGCCGCACTGCCGGGCGTCGATGCGGCGGGCCGCGAACTCGCGTCGAACGTGCTCGGCGCGGTCGGCGAGATCGTCTGGTTCGACGACGAGTCGAAGCTCGATGCCGTCACGGCCATTTCGGGCAGCGGCCCCGCGTACGTGTTCTATTTCATCGAAGCGCTGCAGGAAGCCGCGCGCCAGCTCGGCATGAACGACGAACAGGGACGCGCGCTCGCGGTCGCGACGTTCACGGGCGCCGCCCAACTCGCCGCGCAATCGGGCGAGCCGGCAAGCGTGCTGCGCGAGCGCGTGACGTCGAAGGGCGGCACGACAGCCGCCGCGCTCGCATCGTTCGACGCGCAGGGCGTGAAGGACGCGATCGTGCGCGGCGCGCTCGCGGCCGAAGCGCGTGCGAAGGAAATGGGCGACGAGCTCGGCCGCGCGTAAGCGCCGCGCCCGCCCCGGGGCCTCCCCTCCGGCACCGGCAACAAAAAAGCGGCCTCGGCCGCTTTTTTGTTGGCATCGCGCATCGCGTCGCGCGCCGGCGCGCGGCCGCTTCAGTTGGCCGCCGGACCCGCCAGCAGGTAGTGCGCGGCGATCCCCGCGAACAGCACGCCGCCGAGCCAGTTGTTGTGCCGGAACGCGGCGAAGCACGGCATCCGCTCGCGGCCCTTGATCAGCGTGTAGTGATACAGCGCGCAGCCGACCGCCGCCGCCCAGCCGGCCCAGTACGCGAGGCCGAAGCCGAGCGTCACGCCGATCCACACGTAGATGCCGAGCGTCGCCGCATAACACGCCATCACGGCCGCGACGTCGAAGCGGCCGAACGTCAGCGCCGACGTGCGGATCCCGATCTTGATGTCGTCGTCGCGATCGACCATCGCGTATTCGGTGTCGTACGCGACCGACCAGAAAATGTTCGCGACCAGCATCACCCACGCGATCGTCGGCACCGTGTCCTGCACGGCCGCGAACGCCATCGGAATGCCGAAGCCGAACGCGATCCCGAGATACGCCTGCGGAATCGCGAAGAAACGCTTCATGAACGGATACGAACCCGCGACGAACAGCGCGACGACGGACAGTTCCTTCGTCAGCGTGTTGAGCGGCAGGATCAGCAGGAACGAGATGAATGCGAGCCCGACGGCGATCGCAACGGCTTCCCACGCACGGATCTTGCCCGACGTCAACGGCCGGTCGGCCGTGCGCTTCACGTGGCGGTCGAAATCGCGGTCGGCGTAGTCGTTCATCGCGCAGCCGGCCGAGCGCATCAGCAGCGTGCCGAGCGAGAAGATCACGAGCAGCGGCCAGCGCGGATGGCCGTCGGACGCGATCCACAGCGCGTTGAGCGTCGGCCACAGCAGCAGCAGGCTGCCGATCGGCTTGTCCATCCGGACGAGCCGCAGATACAGGGGAAAGCGGGCAAGCATGGCGAGGCACCGGGAAGATAACCCCGGCATTTTAGAGCCGAGCGGTGCTTCGCGTCATGTCGGGCGGCCCGCGGCGGCAGCCGCCCGGCGCGCCCGGGCCGCCCGGGCCCGCTGCGCAGGGCCGGGCCACGATTTGCGCCAATCAAGGGACGGATTCGATCACTCCGGATCGGGCGAGTCAGCGCGCCCTCCCCGGCCGCACCGCACTTACGCGAGCAGCGAGCGCAGCATCCACGCGGTTTTTTCATGCGTCTGCAGGTCGGCGGTCGGCTCGCCGCGTCGGCGATCGGAAAGATCGCGCGCGGGTTCGCACGACGGCCTCGTGCCCTTCGACGAGCGGGCGGATCATGTCTTCCGCCGCCGGCACGCCCTTCGCTTCCGGCACCGACGACAGTTTCGCGAAATCGCCGAAGGTACGCGTTCCTGTCCTTCCGGATTCGACGCTACGCGCCGAACCGGATCGCGCCGTTCTCGATGACAGCCTGGCTGCCGTATTGCCAGGTGATGTTGCGGTGTTCATGTCCGATCGGCAGACCCGAGTAGATCGGCAGGCCGAAGCCGCCCAGCACGTCGACAAGCATCTGCTCGAGCGTGAAATCCGCGCCGTCCGGGATCGGGCAGCGCGTGAATTGCCCGAGCACGAACGCACGGGCTCCGTCGAACGCGCCGCTCAGACGCAGTTGCGTCAGGCTGCGGTCGAGCCGGTAGCCCAACTCCGTCACGTCCTCCAGCAGCACGATCGCGTCGCGTGAGCGAAGCGACCAGCGCGTACCCGCGACGCTCGCGAGTACCGTCACGTTGCCGCCGCACAAACGTCCCCGCACTGCACCAGGGGCGCCGGACAAATGCCGCAGACTCAGCGCGGCGCGTTCGTCGCCGGTCAGCACAGCGCGAATGTCGGCGCGCGTCGCGTCGTCGACCTTGGTCGCCAGACTGTGAAATGTCGGGCCATGCAGCAAACGCACGCCGGGCCGATCCGCGAGTGCGCAGAACAGTGACGTTGCGTCGGAAAAGCCGATGATCGTCTTTGGCGTTGCGATCTCGTCGGGCAAGTGCTCAAGCAAATGCGCACAACCGAATCCCCCCCGCGCGAGCCACACGATCTCGATCGACGGATCCATCAGGGTGCGCCGCAGGTCGTCCGCGCGCTCCTCGGCGGTACCGGCGAAATAGCGGTACCGGCTGCCGAGATGCGCGCCCGCCCTGACCTCGAAGCCCCAACTTTCGACGAGCGCAATGCCACGCGCGATGCCTTCCGGATCGGGCACACCCGCAGGCGCGACCACGCCCACTGCCTTGCGTCGTGATTCCATTGAATGGCTACCTGGATGATGGAGAACCTGCCGAATATATCCGACACCGCTTGCTGACGGCTCGGCCTTGTCACGCAGCGTCGTGCGCGCGGGGATGACGATCGCCGGCGTCCGCGAAACCGCTGCGTTGCCAGCGCCGCTTGAGAATCACCGTCGCGGCAAAATCGCCGACCGATCGACGAACCAGGCGGCACGTCGAGCGGATGCACCTCGGAACCGCCGGCGTTGCGGGCCCTTCCCGGCGTCAACGCGTCGGTCGGTAACCAGTCAGCCATGTCGAACGCAGGGAATCGTACCCATCCCATCGGACGTACGCGCAAGCATTCAAGCAGGATGTGATCAGGGAGACGTTGGCGCCCGGCATGTCGGTGTCGATTGTTGCGCGCCGGCACGACATCAACGCCAATGTGGCGTCCGGATGGCGCGAGCAATATCGTCAGCGCACCGTCAACCGGGTAGATCTGGATAGATCGTGGGTCTTCGTGGGCATGTTGCGGACTCCTCACTCAACGAACCGGAGCAATTCACGCGAATCTGTTGCCCTGCATGCAGACACCGCACCACCCGTATGGCTCGCCACTGCAGCGTGGCGTGCGCTCCGCCGCGCTCAGGCGGCGGCGATCGCGTGCAGCGCCTGCGACACCAGTTCGGCCGCACCGCCGACGACGATCGCGAATCCGACTACGTACCGCGCGATCTCGGCCGGCGCCCGCACCTTCGGTGCCGCCAGTGCGGCGCGCATGTTCAGCATCATTTGCGTCATGATCGTCACTCCTTCAATGAAATCCAGGATCGGGACGAAACGGCCGGCCGGACGACCGGCCGTTTCCCGTTACTGCCTCACCGTGCTACTGCACGGCAACGCTCACGCGAGGTCGAAGCGGTCGAGGTTCATCACCTTGTTCCAGGCCGCGACGAAGTCGCGCGCGAACTTCTCCTTCGCATCCGCGCTGCCGTACACCTCGGCCAGCGCACGCAGCTGCGCATGCGAGCCGAAGATCAGGTCGACGCGCGTGCCGGTCCACTTCACCTTGCCCGTCGCGCGATCGCGCCCTTCGAACACGTCGTTCGCGGCCGACACCGGCTTCCATTCCGTGCCCATGTCGAGCAGGTTCACGAAGAAGTCGTTCGTCAGCGCTTCCGGACGGTCGGTGAACACGCCGTGCTTCGCCTCGCCGGCGTTCGCACCGAGCACGCGCAGGCCACCGACGAGCACCGTCATCTCGGGCGCGCTCAGCGTCAGCAGTTGCGCCTTGTCGACCAGCAGCGCCTCGGCCGGCGTCTTGAACGCGCTCTTCAGGTAGTTGCGGAACCCGTCAGCCACCGGCTCGAGCACGGCCATCGCTTCGATATCGGTCTCTTCCTGCGATGCATCCGCACGGCCCGGTGCGAACGGCACCGTCACCGCGACGCCCGCGTTCTTCGCGGCCTGCTCGACGCCGGCCGCACCGGCCAGCACGATCAGGTCGGCGAGCGACACCTTCTTGCCGCCCGTCTGCGCGTCGTTGAACGCCTTCTGCACGCCTTCGAGCGTCGCGAGCACCTTCGCGAGTTCAGCCGGACGGTTCACTTCCCAGTCCTTCTGCGGGGCGAGGCGGATACGCGCACCGTTCGCGCCGCCGCGCTTGTCCGATCCGCGGAACGTCGCGGCCGACGCCCATGCCGTCGACACGAGCTGCGACACCGACAGGCCCGTTGCCAGCACCTTCGCCTTCAGCGCGGCAACGTCGGCGTCGTCGATCAGCGGGTGATCGACTGCCGGGATCGGGTCCTGCCACAGCAGGTGTTCCGCCGGCACTTCCGGGCCGAGATAACGGGAGCGCGGGCCCATGTCGCGGTGCGTGAGCTTGAACCACGCACGCGCGAACGCATCGGCGAACTCGGCCGGGTTCTCGTAGAAACGGCGCGAGATCTTTTCGTAGGCCGGGTCGAAACGCAGCGACAGGTCGGTCGTCAGCATCGTCGGGCGATGCTTCTTCGACGCGTCGAACGCATCGGGAATCACTTCGCCGGCGTCCTTCGCGACCCACTGGTGCGCACCGGCCGGGCTCTTCGTGAGCTCCCACTCGTAGCTGAACAGGTGCTTGAAGAAGTCGTTGCTCCACTTCGTCGGCGTCGACGTCCACGTGACTTCGAGGCCACTCGTGATCGCGTCCTTGCCCTTGCCCGTGCCGAACGTGCTCTTCCAGCCGAGACCCTGCTCCTCGAGGCCCGCGGCTTCCGGCTCGGGGCCGACGTTCGACGCCGGACCGGCACCGTGCGTCTTGCCGAACGTATGGCCGCCCGCGATCAGCGCGACCGTCTCTTCGTCGTTCATCGCCATGCGCGCGAACGTCTCGCGGATGTCATGCGCGGCGGCGACCGGGTCGGGGTTGCCGTCCGGGCCTTCCGGGTTCACGTAGATGAGGCCCATCTGCACGGCAGCGAGCGGGCTTTCGAGCTCACGCTTGCCCGAGTAGCGGCTGTTCGGGCCGCCGCTCAGTTCCAGCCAGATCTTTTCCGAGCCCCAGTAGACGTCGTCCGGTTCCCACGTATCGACGCGGCCGCCGGCATAGCCGAAGGTCTTGAAGCCCATCGATTCGAGCGCGACGTTGCCGGTCAGGATCAGCAGGTCGGCCCACGAGATGTTGCGGCCGTACTTCTGCTTGATCGGCCACAGCAGCCGGCGCGCCTTGTCGAGGCTGACGTTGTCCGGCCAGCTGTTGAGCGGCGCGAAGCGCTGCTGCCCGCCGCCCGCGCCGCCGCGGCCGTCGGCCGTGCGGTACGTGCCGGCGCTGTGCCAGGCCATGCGGATGAACAGGCCGCCATAGTGGCCGAAGTCGGCCGGCCACCAGTCCTGCGACATCGTCATCAGGGCGTGCAGGTCCTTCTTCACCGCCGCGAGGTCCAGCTTGCTGAACGCTTCCGCGTAGTCGAAATCCTTGTCCATCGGATCGGACAGCGCCGAATGGCGGTGCAGGATGTTCAGGTTGAGCTGATTCGGCCACCAGTCCTTGTTCGTCGTGCCGCCACCAGCGGTGTGGTTGAACGGGCACTTCGTTTCGTTCGACATGCGATTTCTCCTTGGCTTGCTCGTATGACTCCACCGGTTCGCTCCGGCGGCATGCCGGGTGCGGTTGGTGGAGTGTCATTGCGGGGATGGGAAACGGAACAGGTTGATTCTCCTGTCGTACTACGGGATGTCGCGCGGGGCCTGTAACGCGCGTTCCCGCTGCGACGCGCCGCGGGCGGGACGCTCGGGGAACCGGCTGCCGGCAGGCGTCGTGACGACGCCACGGGCGGAATTCCAGCTTTCGGACATGCGATGCTCCCTCATGGCTTGATGGCGGGTGAATCGGGGGAACACTGAACCGGCGCGCGGCGGCGTTCAACCGCCATACACACGGTCCGCGAGGTACGCGAACGCAATCGGACGCAGGCTGCGAACCGCCGCCCTGGCGCGATGTACGACCGCGTCGCGCGGCGGGATGTTCCGCTGCGCGTGCTGCAATACCGACCGCATCATGACATCCTCCTTTGACGCTTGCACTCAGCGTGCAGACCGGTCGTCGACAGGACACCGATCCATGGAGAGGATTCTATATGCGTCTATCGATTACTTGAATTTAATTAATTTCATCTATGCGATAGAGAAAAATAAACGGGGTCGCAAGACCCCGTTCATCGGGCTGCCGCACGCGCATGCCGCAGCGTGCTCAGTTCATCGTCGCCGGCATGTCGAGCTTCGCGACACCCGGCAGCTCGCAGGCGGAAATCGCGTCGCTGATCGCGTCGATCGCGGGCATCCGCGTGAAGCTCTTGCGCCACACGAGCACCACGCGGCGGTCGGGCACCGGCTCGTTGAACGGCACGTACGACAGCAGTTCGGCATCGGGGCCGTTCGCGCGCGGGCCGACCTCGGCAACCGACATTCGCGGCAGCACCGTGATGCCGACGCCGCTCGCGACCATGTGGCGGATCGTCTCGAGCGACGAGCCCTCGAAGGTCTTCTGGATGCCGTCGGCCGTCTGCGAGAAGCGCATCAGCTCCGGGCACACGCCGAGCACGTGATCGCGGAAGCAGTGACCGTTGCCGAGCAGCAGCATGGTTTCCTGCTTCAGGTCCTCGGCGTCGATCTCGTCGCGCTTCTCCCACGGATGGCCGGCCGGCAGCGCGACGACGAACGGTTCGTCGTACAGCGGGCGCACCATCAGGCCGGTTTCCGGAAACGGCAGTGCCATGATCGCGGCGTCGATCTCGCCCTGCTTCAGCAGTTCGAGCAGCTTGAGCGTGTAGTTTTCCTGCAGCATCAGCGGCATCTGCGGGACACGCTGGATCATCTGCTTGACGAGCGTGGGCAGCAGGTACGGCCCGATCGTGTAGATCACGCCAAGGCGGAACGGGCCGACCAGCGGATCCTTGCCCTGCTTCGCGATCTCCTTGATCGCGAAAGTCTGCTCGAGTACGCGCTGCGCCTGCGTGACGATCTGGTCACCGATCGGCGTCACGCTCACTTCGCTCGCACCGCGCTCGAAAATCTGCACGTTCAGCTCGTCTTCGAGCTTCTTGATCGCCACCGACAGCGTCGGCTGGCTCACGAAGCAGGCTTCGGCCGCACGGCCGAAATGCCGTTCGCGCGCGACCGCGACGATGTATTTCAATTCAGTCAGCGTCATTGTGGGTCAATCAGAGATATACAGGCGATAGGTTTAATTTATACACCCTGTGACACCGGTTCGCCAAGTTTCTCTGCATCGGAATGCGTCGAATGGCGATTCCGGATCCGGCCCCAGCCCGCGGATCAGGCTTTCAGATACTGCTCCCGCGCGCCGAGCCAGCGCGCGAGATGCTGCGTGACGATTTCGGGATACGCGGCAATCAGCCGCGTCGCGGCTTCGCGGGCCGGATCGATCAGCCAGCCGTCGGTCTCCAGGTTCGCGAAGCGCAGCATCGCCGCGCCCGACTGGCGGGCGCCGAGGAATTCGCCGGGGCCGCGGATCTCGAGGTCGCGCCGCGCGATCTCGAAGCCGTCAGTCGTCTCGCGCATCGTCTTCAGCCGCTCGCGGCCGGTGAGCGACAGCGGCCCCGTGTACAGCAGCACGCACACCGACGCCGCGGTGCCGCGCCCGACCCGGCCGCGCAACTGGTGCAGCTGCGCGAGGCCGAAGCGCTCCGCGTGCTCGATCACCATCAGCGACGCGTTCGGCACGTCGACGCCGACCTCGATCACGGTCGTCGCGACGAGCAGCTGCACTTCGTTGCGCGTGAACGCTTCCATCACGGCCGCCTTGTCGGCCGGCGACAGCCGGCCGTGCACGAGCCCGACCTTCAGCTCCGGGAGCGCGGCGGCCAGCGTCTCGTAAGTCTCGACGGCCGTCTGCAGCTGCAGCGTCTCGCTCTCCTCGATCAGCGGGCACACCCAGTACACCTGGCGCCCGGTCAGCGCGGCCTCGCGCACGCGGGCGATCACCTCCTCGCGCCGCGCATCGCCGACGAGGCGCGTCAACACCGGCGTGCGGCCCGGCGGCAGCTCGTCGATCGTCGAGACCTCGAGATCCGCGTAATACGTCATCGCGAGCGTGCGCGGAATCGGCGTGGCCGACATCATCAACTGGTGCGGCTGGAAGTCGCGCGCGCCGTTGGCCGCGTTCGCGGCCTTCGCCCGCAGCGCGAGCCGCTGCTCGACGCCGAAGCGGTGCTGCTCGTCGACGATCACGAGGCCGAGCCGGGCGAATTCGACCGTGTCCTGGATGATCGCGTGCGTGCCGATCACGAGCTGCGCGGTGCCGAGCGCGGCCGCCTCGATCGCCGCGCGCTTCTCTTTCGCCTTCAGGCTGCCCGCGAGCCACGCAACCGTGACGCCGAGCGGCTCGAGCCACGCGCGCAGCTTGCGCGCGTGCTGCTCCGCGAGGATTTCGGTGGGCGCCATCAGCGCGGCCTGGTAGCCGGCGTCGATCGCCTGCGTGGCGGCCAGCGCCGCGACCACCGTCTTGCCGCTGCCGACGTCGCCCTGCAGCAGGCGCTGCATCGGGTGCGCGAGCGTGAGATCGCGCGCGATCTCGTCGACGACGCGCGCCTGCGCGCCCGTCAGCGTGAACGGCAGCGCGGCATAGAGCCGGGTCGTCAGCGCATCGGCATCGCTCGCGGTGCGGCGCGGCATCGCGGGCGCCGCGCGCGTGCGGCGCTCCTCGTGCGCGCGCTTGAGCGACAGCTGCTGCGCGAGCAGTTCCTCGAACTTGATGCGCGTCCACGCCGGATGCGAGCCGTCCATCAGCGCGGCTTCGTCGGAATCGACGCGCGGGTGGTGCAGGATGCGCACCGCCTGCTCGAGCGTCGGCACGTCGAGCGGCTTCAGGTAGTCGCGCTGGATCTCGGGCGGCAGCAGCTCGGGCAGCGGCGTGCGCTCCACCGCGTTCTCGATCGCCTTGCGCAGGTACGCCTGCGACACGCCGGCCGTGCTCGGATAGACGGGCGTGAGCACCTGCGGCAGCGGCGCATCGGCTTCAACGACGCGCACCGCCGGATGCACCATCTCCATCCCGAAAAAGCCGCCGCGCACGTCGCCGCGCACGCGCAGCCGCTGGCCGACGGCCATCTGCTTGACCTGCGAGCCGTAGAAATTGAGGAAGCGCAGCACGAGCTGCTCGCCGTCGTCGTCCTGGATCTTCACGACGAGCTGGCGGCGCGGGCGATACGCGACCTCGTTGTCGAACACGACGCCCTCGGTCTGCGCGATGCCGCCCGGCAGCAGCTCGCCGATCGGCGTGAGCGTGGTTTCGTCCTCGTAGCGCATCGGCAGATGCAGCACGAGATCGATCGAGCGCGTGAGGCCGAGCTTCGCGAGCTTGTCGACGGTCTTCACGGGCTTGTCGGCGGCCGGCTTCTTCTTGCGCTTCGCACTGGCCGGGCCTGCCGCGCCGGCCTCGCCCGCTGCATCGTCCGCGGCGGCGCCGTCGGCATCGGGCGCGGCGGCCGCCGGCTGCGCGAGCCTGCCGTCGGCGCCGCGCTTCGGGCCGGCACGGCGTGGCACGGTGCGCGCCGCCGTGTCGTGCACGGGCGGCGCAGCATCCTCCGCGTCGAACGGATCGGCGGAATCGGCAACGGCAGCGGAGGAACGGCGTGGTGACACAGGCATCGGATCGTCTGGGTGCTTCGCAAGGCAAGTACAATAGCGGCTTTCACGTCGTCCGAACGAACGACGCCGGCCAGGCCGCGCATCCCGCCATCATAGCGGCTCGCGCGCCCCATTCATGCGTTTCCGCCCTGTCGGCGGCGCCCGCCGGCCGTTTCGAACCAGCCCGCATGTTCACGCTTTCCGATTTCGATTTCAATCTGCCGCCCGAGCTGATTGCGCAAACCGCGCTGCCCGACCGCACCGCGAGCCGCCTGCTCGAGGTCGACGGCACCGTCGAGCCCGCACGCCTCGTCGACCGCCGCTTCGCCGAGCTGCCGTCGTGCATCGCGCCCGGCGACCTGCTCGTGTTCAACGATACCAAGGTGCTGAAGGCGCGGTTCTTCGGCCAGAAGGCCAGCGGCGGCAAGATCGAGGTGCTGGTCGAGCGCGTGACCGGCACGCACACGGCGCTCGCGCAGATCCGCGCAAGCAAGTCGCCGGGCGCCGGCACGACGCTGCGTCTCGCCGATGCGTTCGACGTGACCGTCGGCGAGCGCGTCGAACCGTTCTTCACGCTGATCTTCCCCGAGCCGTGCCTCGATCTGATCGAGCAGTACGGCCGCCTGCCGCTGCCGCCCTATATCGAGCACGATCCGGACGCGACCGACGAGACGCGCTACCAGACCGTCTACGCGAGCAATCCGGGGGCGGTCGCCGCACCCACGGCCGGCCTGCACTTCGACCAGCCGATGCTCGACCGGCTCGACGCGATGGGCGTCGAACGCGCGACGCTGACGCTGCACGTCGGTGCCGGCACGTTCCAGCCGGTGCGCGTCGACAACATCGCCGAGCACAAGATGCACAGCGAGTGGTACGACCTGCCGCAGTCGCTCGTCGACAAGATCGCCGCGACCCGCGCGCGCGGCGGCAACGTGATCGCGGTCGGCACGACGTCGATGCGCGCGCTCGAAGCCGCGGCGCGCGCCGCCGACGAAGCGGGCCGCCCGCTCGCGGCGACGCAGGCCGAGACCGACATCTTCATCACGCCGGGCTATCGTTTCCGCGTGGTCGACCGGCTCGTCACGAACTTCCACCTGCCGAAGTCGACGCTGCTGATGCTGGTGTCCGCGTTCGCGGGCGTCGAGACGATCCGGGCCGCGTACCGTCACGCGATCGCCGAACGCTACCGCTTCTTCAGCTACGGCGACGCGATGCTGCTCACGCGGCGCGACACGCCGGAGACGCCGCGCGCGTAGCACGACAGGCGCGAAAATGCGGCGGCCCGCGATTGCGCAGCGGCCGTTGCGCCTCGCGCTGCCGCACGCCGCGTGGGTGTCTCCGCGCTGTTACCCCCGCGCGGTTGCCCCGTTTCCCTTGGTACGCGCTACGATGGCGCGCACCTGTTTTTCCCCGCCGCCGGCCTGCCGGCGGCGTTTCCAACATGCGCCGGACTGTTCTCCGGTGGCAAGGAGAATGACGCGATGACCGAAGGTTCATCCCACGATACGCACGCCCCCGTGCAGGACCGCCCCGCAAACGGGCTCGAATTCGAACTGCTGACGACCGACGGCCACGCGCGCCGCGGCCGTGTGAAGCTCAATCACGGCGTGGTCGAGACGCCGATCTTCATGCCGGTCGGCACGTACGGCACCGTGAAGGCGATCCAGCCGCGCGAGCTGCACGAGATCAAGGCCCAGATCATTCTCGGCAACACGTTCCACCTGTGGCTGCGCCCGGGCCTCGACACGATCGACGCGCACGGCGGCCTGCACGGCTTCATGGGCTGGAACAAGCCGATCCTGACCGACTCGGGCGGCTTCCAGGTGTTCTCGCTCGGCGACCTGCGCAAGATCACCGAGGACGGCGTCACGTTCGCGTCGCCGATCAACGGCGACAAGCTGTTCCTGTCGCCGGAAGTGTCGATGCAGATCCAGAAGGTGCTGAACTCCGACGTCGTGATGCAGTTCGACGAGTGCACGCCGTACGCGACCAACGGCGTGCCGACCACGCACAAGGAAGCAGCCGACTCGATGCGCATGTCGCTGCGCTGGGCGAAGCGCTCGCTCGACGAATTCAACCGGCTCGGCAACCCGAACGCGCTGTTCGGGATCGTCCAGGGCGGCATGTTCGAGGACCTGCGCGACGAATCGCTCGCGGGCCTCGCGGAACTCGGCTTCCACGGCCTCGCGATCGGCGGGCTGTCGGTCGGCGAGCCGAAGGAAGACATGATGCGCGTGCTGCGCCACGTGGGCCCGAAGCTGCCGGCCAACAAGCCGCACTACCTGATGGGTGTCGGCACGCCGGAGGACCTGGTCGAGGGCGTCGCGAACGGCGTCGACATGTTCGACTGCGTGATGCCGACCCGCAACGCCCGCAACGGCTGGCTCTTCACGCGCTTCGGCGACGTGAAGATCCGCAACGCGACGCACAAGAACTCGCTGAAGCCGCTCGACGCGAGCTGCACGTGCTACACGTGCCAGAACTTCTCCCGCGGCTACCTGCATCACCTGCACCGCGTCGGCGAGATTCTCGGCGCGCAGCTCAACACGATCCACAACCTGCACTACTACCTGCAGCTGATGAGCGAGATCCGCGACGCGATCGAGACCCACACGTTCGACGCGTTCCGCCAGCGCTTCGCGGAGGATCGCGCGAGAGGCGTCGACTGACGGGCCGGCTGCCCGCGCCGCGGCCCGTCACATAGGACGAGTACTAAATAACGCGTCCCAACTGTCGAATCCGGCCGCCAAACATTACAATTGCCTTTCCAAACGAGTCGCAACGGTACCGGTTCGCGCTTTAACGGCTTGATCCGAAAGCGCATTTGCCGAGCCGTTTGCGCATGGGGCCGGTGGTAGAATAACCGGCTTATTTTTCGATCTTCCCCTACGGAGAGACCAACGTGCCGTTCATTTCCAACGCGTTCGCGCAAGGTGCCGGTGGCGCCGAATCGAGCCTGATGAGCTTCCTGCCGCTCATCCTGATGTTTGCCGTGCTCTACTTCATCATGATCCGTCCGCAGATGAAGCGTCAGAAGGAGCACCGCAACATGCTCGCGGCCATGGCCAAGGGCGACGAAGTCGTCACGAGCGGCGGCCTCGTGGGCAAGGTGACGAAGGTCACCGAAGGCTACATCGGCGTCGAGATCGCCGAAGGCACCGAAATCACCGTGCAGAAGGCCGCGGTCACGACCATTCTGCCGAAGGGCACGATCAAGTCGCTGTAAGCCCTTCACCGAGCGTCCGGCATCCCGCGCCGTGCCCGCCTGAGAGAGCGGGCCGCCGCGGCGCCGGACGCGACGCTTTCACGCCAACCACCCGTTCGGCTCCCTCATGAATCGTTATCCACTCTGGAAATATGTCGTGATGGTCGTGGCGCTCGCCATCGGCCTTCTGTACACATTGCCCAACTTCTTCGGCGAAGCGCCGGCGGTGCAGGTGTCGAGCGGCAAGGCCACGGTCAAGCTCGACTCGACCACGCTGACCCAGGTCGAATCGGCGCTCGCCGCCGCGCAGATCACGCCGGACGACGTCACCTTCGAGAACACGGCGACCAACGCGAACATCCGCGTGCGCCTGAAGGACACCGATACGCAGCTGCGCGTCAAGGACCTGCTGCAGAAGTCGCTGAACGCCGACCCGAACGATCCCCAGTACGTCGTCGCGCTGAACCTGCAGAGCGCGTCGCCGCGCTGGCTGACCGCGCTGCACGCGCTGCCGATGTATCTCGGCCTCGACCTGCGTGGCGGCGTCCACTTCCTGCTCCAGGTCGACATGACGGGCGCGCTCACGAAGAAGCTCGATTCCGACGCGTCCGACGCGCGCACGCTGCTGCGCGACAAGAACATCCGCGACGGCGGCGTGAGCCGCGTCGACCAGTCCGTGGTCGTCAATTTCAGCGATGCGCAGACGGCGGAAGACGCCCGCAAGGTGCTCGCGCTGTCGATCACCGAACTGCAATGGGCGACCCAGCCCGGCGGCGGCGGCACGCAGGTCGTCGGCACGTTTACGCCGGCCGTGCAGAAGTCCGTCGAGGACGCCGCGCTCAAGCAGAACCTGACGACGCTCCACAACCGCGTGAACGAACTCGGCGTGTCGGAGCCGATCCTGCAGCAGCAGGGCAGCGACCGTATCGTCGTCGAGCTGCCGGGCGTGCAGGACACCGCGAAGGCGAAGGACATCATCGGCCGCACCGCGACGCTCGAGGCACGCCTCGCCGACCCGATCAACACGCACCCGAACCCGAACGACCCGGTGCCGCCGGGCGAAGAGCTGTTCACGCAGGGCAACCAGGCGCCCGTGCTGCTGAAGAAGGAAGTGATCTTCACGGGCGACCGCATCATCGATGCATCGGCCGGTTTCGACGATCACCAGCGTCCGTCGGTCAACATCCGCCTCGATTCGGCGGGCGGCCGCTCGGTGCGCGCGGTGTCGCGCGAGAACATCGGCAAGCCGATGGCGATGGTGCTGTTCGAGAAGGGCAAGGGCGAGGTGCTGACGGTCGCGACGATCCAGTCTGAGCTCGGCGACCGCTTCCAGATCACGGGCCAGCCGACGCCGCAGGCCGCAGCCGACCTCGCGCTGCTGCTGCGCGCCGGTTCGCTCGCCGCGCCGATGGACATCATCGAGGAACGCACGATCGGCCCGAGCCTCGGCGCCGACAACATCAAGATGGGCGTCCACTCGGTGATCTGGGGCTTCTGCGCGATCGCCGTGTTCATGATCGCGTACTACATGCTGTTCGGCGTGATCTCGGTGATCGGCCTGTCGGTGAACCTGCTGCTGCTCGTCGCCGTGCTGTCGCTGATGCAGGCCACGCTGACGCTGCCCGGTATCGCCGCTATCGCGCTCGCCCTCGGTATGGCGATCGACTCGAACGTGCTGATCAACGAGCGCGTGCGTGAAGAACTGCGCGCCGGCCAGCCGCCGCAGCTCGCGATCCAGTCGGGCTACGCGCACGCATGGGCGACGATTCTCGACTCGAACGTCACGACGCTGATCGCCGGCCTCGCGCTGCTCGCGTTCGGCTCGGGCCCGGTTCGCGCGTTCGCGATCGTGCACTGCCTCGGTATCCTGACGTCGATGTTCTCCGCGGTGTTCTTCTCGCGCGGGATCGTCAACCTCTGGTACGGCGGCCGCAAGAAGCTGAAGTCGCTCGCGATCGGCCAGGTGTGGAAGCCGGAAGGCGCCGCTGCCGCCGCACCGTTCGCCGAGGCGGACGATGCGACCGACACCGCGCGTGCCGCGAAGCTCGCCGCGCCCGCGAAGGGCAACGCGCCGCGCACCGGCAAGCCGCAGCTGCGCAACCGCGCGCAGCAAGGCGTGTCGCCGAAGAAACCGGGCTCGACCCAATAAGGCCCCGGAGAAGACCATGGAATTTTTCCGCATCCGTAAAGACATTCCGTTCATGCGGCACGCGCTGGTGTTCAACGTGATCTCGCTGGTCACGTTCCTCGCCGCCGTGTTCTTCCTGTTCCACCGCGGGCTGCATCTGTCCGTCGAATTCACCGGCGGGACGGTGATCGAGGTGCAGTACCAGCAGGCCGCCGAACTCGAACCCGTGCGCGCGACGCTCGGCAAGCTCGGCTACGTCGACGCGCAGGTGCAGAACTTCGGCACGTCGCGCAACGTGCTGATCCGGCTGCAGCTGAAGGAAGGCCTCACGTCCGCTCAGCAGAGCGACCAGGTGATGAGCGCGCTGAAGGCACAGAGCCCGGACGTCACGCTGCAACGCGTCGAATTCGTCGGCCCGCAGGTCGGCCGCGAACTCGCGACCGACGGCCTGCTCGCGCTCGCGTGCGTCGTGATCGGCATCGTGATCTACCTGTCGTTCCGCTTCGAGTGGAAGTACGCGGTGGCCGGCATCATCGCCAACCTGCACGACGTCGTGATCATTCTCGGCTTCTTCGCATTCTTCCAGTGGGAGTTCTCGCTGGCGGTGCTCGCGGCCATCCTCGCGGTGCTCGGCTACTCGGTCAACGAGTCGGTCGTCATCTTCGACCGGATCCGCGAAACGTTCCGCCGCGAACGCAAGATGACCGTGCAGGAAGTGATCAACCACGCGATCACGACCACGATGTCGCGTACGATCATCACGCACACGTCGACCGAAATGATGGTGCTGTCGATGTTCTTCTTCGGCGGCCCGACGCTGCACTACTTCGCCCTCGCGCTGACGGTCGGCATCATGTTCGGCATCTACTCGTCGGTGTTCGTCGCGGGCTCGCTCGCGATGTGGCTCGGCATCAAGCGCGAAGACCTGATCAAGGAAAAGAAGACCGCGCACGATCCGGACGATCCCAACGCAGGCGCGCAGGTTTAAGCGCCACGCTGCTTCGGCACGGACGAAAAGCCGGCCCGGTTGGGCCGGTTTTTTTTCGCCCGTATGTTCGCCCGTACCGCCGGCGAGGAACGCGCAGCCCGCTCGCTCGGCCCGGTCACTCGCGTCGGCTACAATCGTGACCGTCCCGCCGGCCGTGCGCCGGCGGGACAGCACCTTCGCCCTCCGTTCCAACGTGCGGTCCCGATGATGCCTTCTACGCGTGCCGTTCTTCGCCTTGCCGTTTGCGCAGCCGCCACGGCCGCGTTCCTGCCGTGCGCGTCACCGGTCGGTGCGCAACAGCCGGCGCCCGCCCGGCCCGCTTCTGCTCCCGCCGCCTCATCCTCGTCATCCGCCTCACCCGCCACCGCCCGGCCGCCTTCGCCCTGCCCGCCCGACTGGGAGCCGCAGATCTGCGAGCTCAAGGCGGCGGTGGAAGTGCTGAAGCGGCAGCACCTGACCGACGTCGACATCGGCGCGCTGCTCGACGCCACGACCCACGCGGGAATCAGGACGCTGCCGTACGCGCGTTTCTTCGATGCGAAGGAGGAGCAGGAGCGGCGCGAAGACGAACGGCGCGCGCGCGACGGCACGCCCGGCATCGGCATCGTCTTCGAGACGCGGCCCGACGGGCTGCACATCGTCGACGTGATTCCCGACGCGCCCGCGGAACAGGCCGGCGTGCGCCCCGACGATCTCGTCGTCGCGATGAACGATACGAGCGTCGTCGGCATCGATGCCGCCGACCTGACCAAACTCGCCAAGGGCGACGCGGGTGTGCCGCTGAAGCTCACGGTACAGCGCGGCCCGTCGCACGCGATGCTGAGCTTCGCGCCCGTGCGGACGATCCTCAAGCCGCACCCTGCGACCGCGAAACGGCTCGCCGGCGACGTCCTGTACACGCGGCTGTCGAGCTTTCCGGAACCCGCCGTCGGCGCCTACATCGACGCGGTGCAGGCCGCACGCCGCGCGGGGCCGCCCGTGCAAGGCGTGATCCTGGACCTGCGCATCAACGGCGGCGGCGCGCTCAATGCGGCGATCGGCATCACCGCGCTGTACGCGGGCCGCGATCGCACCGCGATGGTAACGGTCGAGCGCGGCGACGCCAACCGGCGCCGCTACACGACCAACTGGCCCGATTACGCGTTGCCGGTCATGCACGGACAGGATCCGCTCGCGCCGTTGCAGGCCGACGACTGGTGGCGCACCGTGCCGCTCGTCGTGCTCGTCGACGGACAGAGCGCGTCGGCCGCCGAGGCGACCGCGGCGGCGCTGAAGGATCTCGGCCGCGCGAAGCTGCTCGGCATGCCGACCTACGGAAAGGGGCTCGCGCAGACGGGCGTCGACCTGATCGACGGCACGCGCCTGAATTTCACGTTCGCGCGCAACCTGCGGCCGAACGGCTGCCCGATGGACGGCTACGGCGTCGTGCCCGACTGGCTGGTGCCGCCGCGCCGCGACTCGGACGTCGACGGCGTGCTGCTGTGGTACCGCGAAGCCGATCTCCCGCGCGCGCCGTATGCGGACCGGCTGGCGCCCGACCCGTTCGCGAAGGTGCGCAAGGAGCGGCAGAAGCTGCGCGAGCAGCGTGCGCTTGCAAAGATCGACTCGGCGAAGAGCGCGGCGCTGCCGCAGCGCGAGTTCGGCACGGCCTCCGACTGGCAGCTCGGGCAGGCCCTTGCCGCGCTCGCGGGGCGCCCCGTGCGAACGGTCGACGCCAAGCCGCAACTGATGCCCGCGCAACCCGTGTGCGAGCGCGCCGGCAACTGACGCGCGCCGCCTGCCCCGTTACCGGAAGCCGAACCGCCGGCGCAGCACGACCAGCGCCGCGAGGCTCAGCACGGCCGCGAACATCAGGTAGAAGCTCGGCGCCGTCTTCATCCCGGTCGCCTTGATCAGCCACGCGATGATGAACGGCCCGAAGCCGCCGAAGATCGTCACCGCGACGTTATAGGCGAGCGACATCCCGGTCGTGCGCGTCTGCACCGGGAACACTTCGGACAACAAACCCGGCAGCGCCGCGAAGTAACCCGTCATCAGGAATGCGAGCAGCACCTGCAGGGCGATCAGCGTGCCGAAGCCCGGATGGGCGACCAGGTACGCGAATGCCGGATAGATCAGCACGAGGATGCCGATCGCCGGCGCGATCATCACGCGCACGCGGCCGTAAGTATCCGACCAGTGGCCGACGAGCGGTGCGAACACCATCTGGATCACGCCGACGACGAGGATCGCCGCGAACGCGGCCGACGGCGCGAGGCCGAGCTGCTTCACGCCGTAGGTCGGCATGAACAGCACGAGATAGGTCGCGACGGTGCCGAGCACGACCACGCCCATCGCGGCGACGAGACGCGCCTTGTGCGACGCGAACGTGTCCCGCAGCGGGTTCGCGGTGCCTTCCGCCGCGAGGAATTCGGGCGTCTCATCGACCTTCGTGCGGATGTAGTACGCGACCGGCCCGAGCAGCAGGCCGAAGAAGAACGGCACGCGCCAGCCCCACGACGCCATCTGCTCGGCCGAGAGCTGCGCGTTCAGCACGGTGCCGAAGCCGGCGGCGAGCAGCGTCGTGAGCCCCTGGCTCGCGACCTGCCAGCTCGCGAAGAAGCCGCGCCGGCCCGGCACGTGTTCGGCGAGGAACGCGGTCGCGCTGCCGAATTCGCCGCCGGCCGAGAAGCCCTGCATCAGCCGCGCGGCGACGAGGATCACCGGCGCCGCGACGCCGATCGCCCCGTAGGTCGGCAGCACCGCGATGATCAGCGTGCCGGCCATCATCAGCAGGATCGACAGCGTGAGCGCGGCCTTGCGGCCCGCGCGGTCGGCGTACGCGCCGAGCACGATCGCGCCGAGCGGGCGCATGAAGAACGACACGCCGAACGTGCCGAGCGTGAGCAGCAGCGACACGGTGTCGTTGCCGGCCGGGAAGAACAGCTTCGAGATCGTCACCGCGAAAAAACCGTAGACGACGAGATCGAACCACTCGAGCGCATTGCCGATCGACGCGGCGACCACCGCGCGCCACACGCGCGGCGACGAGGCAATGGGACGGGACTGCGTGACGGCATGCATCGGCGATCTCCTTGTCGTTGTACGTTCTGTTCGAGGCGGCCGCGGCCACGCGCGCGCCGTCGGCGCCGCCCGGGCGCCGCGAGCGGCGCTCGGGCGATTATAGGCGCGCAAAAAAAACCGCCGCGCCCGTGGAACGGGAACGCGGCGGTTGGCGCGCGACGGGCCGGCGCGGCGGCCGGCCCGGCTGGCGGCATTACTGCTGCTTGACGGCTTCGGCCGTGATCAGCAGCTTCGTCTTCATCTTGAAGCCGTACTGCTTGCCGTAGTCGAGGCCGAAATCGTCGCGGCTGAATTCGCCGACCGCGTCGACGCCGCACACTTCACGCTTGAGCATCGGATGCGGCATGCACTTGAACGAGTCGATCTTCAGCGTCAACGGCTTCGTGACGCCATGCAGCGTCAGGTTGCCGACCACCGACACCGGCTTGTCGCCGTCGAACTTGATCGTGCCCTTGTAGTTCGCCTGCGGGAACTTCGCGACGTCGAAGAATTCGTTCGTCTGCAGGTGCTCGTCGAGCTTCGCGCTGCCGGTGTGGATCGACGCGATGTCGGTCGTCACGTCGACCGTACCCGTCTTCGCCGCGCGATCGAGCGTCACGGTGCCGCTCGACTTGTCGAACTTGCCGCGCCAGACCGACAGGCCGCCGAAGTGGTCGGCCTCGAAGCTCGGGTACGTGTGGGACGGATCGAACTGGTAGGTTGCGCTGTCGGCGAATGCCGAGAACGACAGCGTGGCAGCCAGTGCGCCCGCGGCGATCATCAGATGCTTTTTCAACTCTTTCTCCTTGGAACGGTGCCGCGCCCTCGCGCGGCATTCGGGTGATGCGATGGTTCGCCGCTTACTTCGTGGCGACGAGATGGAACTTGATCTGCACTTCGTCCGCGACGACCGACGTGTCCTTCCATTCGCCGGTGCCGACGTTGAAGGCCGAACGCTTGATCGGCAGCACGCCGTCGAACGTCTGCGTCGCGCCGTTCTGCGTGACCGTGACGGGCACCGTGACGGTTTCGGCCTTGCCCTTGATCGTCAGCTTGCCGGTCACGTTGTACTTGTTGCCGCCGGCCGGTGCGATCGCCGACGACACGAACGTCGCCTGCGGGAAAGCCTTCGCGTCGAACCAGTCCTTGCCGGCGACCTGGTCGTTGTACATCTTGTCGCCGAGGTCATAGCTCGCGACGTCGATCGTCATCTGGGCGCTGCCCTGCGCGGCCTTCGCCGGATCGAACTTCACCTGCGCGGAAAACTTCTTGAACGCGCCTTCGGTCGGCACGTTCATCTGCTTCGACACGGCAGACACCTTGCTCTTCGCGAGATCGACATCGGCGTGCGCCGCGCCCGACGCGACAAGTGACACCGCGGCGAGCGCGGTCAGCATGGAGCGGGAGAAAGACACTTTCATGGGATCCTTCATTTGGCAAAGGGAAGCATCCGCGACAGCAGGCCGTCGCGGTCCAACAACTGGTGCTTGAGCGCCGCGAGCACGTGCATCGCGACGAGCGCAAGCAGAATGTAATTCAAGGACACGTGGAGCGTCTTGAAGGTTTCCTTCAGCACCGGATCGGGGTCGATCAGCCGCGGCAGCGGCACGATGCCGAGGTAGACGACCGGGATGTTCGAGGCCGAGCTGTACAGGTAGCCCGTCACGGGGATCACGATCATCAGCACGTACAGCAGCATGTGCACGCCGTGCGATACCACGCGCTGCCACGCCGGCGTATCGGCCGGCAGCGGCGGCGGCACGTGGGTCGCCCGCCACAGCACGCGGATGACGGCCAGCGCGAACACCGTCACGCCGATCCACTTGTGCCACGAGAAGTACTTCAGCTTGGTCGGCGTGAAGCCGGGGATGTCGGTCATCACCCAGCCGAGCGCGAAGCCGCAGATGATCAGCAGCGCGATCAGCCAGTGCAGCGCGATCGCGGTATGCGCATAACGTGCCGGCACGGCCGGCGGCGATTTCGATACCATCCTGGATTCCTCAGTTCAGCGAACAGCCGCGCCGGCCATTCGTCCGACGCTTGTCAAGGGCGCCATGCTACCGCAACCTTTTGACGCGCGCGGACTCTGAGGACAGTCATGTCAGCCGGCTGACGGCTTCCCGTCATGTTACCGGCCGGTCACAAACCGCACGATCCTTGACACGCCGAAAAGGCCCTTTTGGTAAGATTGGCGCGGGTTCCGGCCCCGTCGACGCGTGTCCCCGGCCGTCGCACAACTGCCTTTTCCATGCAACGATACGACCTGATTGCCTGTCACGAGTGCGACGCACTGTTGCACAAACCGCGCCTGAGCGGCCGCGAAATCGCGCGTTGCCCGCGCTGCGACGCGCTGCTTTACCGCAACAGCGCGGCGCAGATCGAGCGGATCTGCGCGCTCGCGCTCGCGGCACTGATCACGTTCACGATTGCCCAGGCGTTCCCGATCCTCGAAATGGACGTGAACGGCAACCGCGTGCAGACCACGCTGATCGGCGCGATCGACTCGCTGTGGCGCCAGGACATGGCGATCGTCGGCGTGATGGTGTTCTGCTCGACCGTGCTGTTCCCGCTCGTCGAGATGGCCGCGCTGCTGTACCTGCTGCTGCCGATCCGCCGCGGGGTCGTGCCGCCCGGTTTCAACCTCGTGCTGCGCGCGATCGAGATGGTGCGGCCGTGGGGGATGATCGAGGTGTTCATGCTCGGGATCCTCGTCACGATCGTCAAGATGGTGAGCCTCGCGCGCGTCGTGCCGGAAGCCGCGCTGTTCGCGTTCGCCGCGCTCACGCTGATGATCGCCGTGGTGCTGATGTTCGATCCGCGCACGCTGTGGGACATCGTCGACGACCTGCGCGCCGGGCGCTCGCCCGGGCAGCCCGACGCCACCCCGTTGCCGGAAGCCGCCCGCCGATGACGATCCCGACCGCCGCCCGCGAGGGCTACGTCAGCTGCCACACGTGCGGGCTCGTGCAGACGCTCGACCATCCGCACGCGCATTGCGCGCGCTGCGGCAGCGCGCTCCATTTCCGCACGCCGAACAGCCTGATGCGCACGTGGGCGCTGCTGCTCGCGGCCGCGATCCTGTACATTCCGGCGAACCTGCTGCCGATCATGCGCACCGCGTCGATCGTCGGCTCGCAGGAAGACACGATCATGAGCGGCGTCATCTATTTCTGGGTGTCGGGCGACTGGCCGCTCGCCGTCGTCGTGTTCGTCGCGAGCATCCTCGTGCCGATGCTCAAGCTCGGCGTATTGCTGATCCTCGTGATCAGCGCGCAGCGCCGCACCGCATGGCGGCCGCAGCAGCGCACGCGGCTGTTCCGGATCGTCGAGCGCATCGGCCGCTGGTCGATGCTCGACATCTTCGTCGTGACGCTGACCGTCGCGCTCGTCCATTTCCGTTCGCTCGCCGTCATCACGGCCGGCCCCGGCGCACTCGCGTTCGGTTCCGTCGTGATCCTGACGATGCTCGCGTCGATGCAGTTCGATCCCCGCCTGATCTGGGATCCAGTCGAAACCTCAGGGAATCACCATGAATAGTCCACAAGGCCCGCAGCACGACGCGCCCCGGCCGCCCGATCCGACGATCTCGACGAAAAGCGGCTGGCTGCCGTCGCTCGTCTGGCTCGTGCCGCTGATCGCCGCGCTGATCGGCATCGGCCTCGTGATCAAGTCCGTGCGCGAACGCGGCCCGGAAATCACGATCAGCTTCCACAGCGCCGAAGGGCTCGAGCCCGGCAAGACCCAGGTCAAGTACAAGGACGTCGAGATCGGCATGGTCAAGACGATCAAGCTGTCGAAAGACCTGTCGCGCGTGCTCGTCCAGGTGCAGCTCAAGAAGGAAGCCGAGGACTTCGCGGTCAAGGGCTCGCGCTTCTGGATCGTGCGGCCGCGCGTCGGCGCGACCGGCGTGTCGGGGCTCGGCACGCTGCTGTCGGGCGCGTACATCGGCGTCGACGCCGGCCGCGGTCAGGACACGCTGACCGATTTCACGGGCCTCGAGACGCCACCGGCCGTCACGGGCGACCAGAAAGGCACGCAGTACGTGCTGCGCGGCGATTCGCTCGGCTCGGTCGACATCGGCTCGCCGGTCTACTACCGCCGCGTGCAGGTCGGCCAGGTGGTCGGCTTCTCGCTCGACAAGGACGGCACGGGCGTCACGTTCAACGTGTTCGTCAATGCGCCGTACGACCAGTACGTCGGCATCAACTCGCGCTGGTGGCAGGCGAGCGGCGTCGACCTGCGGCTCGATTCGAGCGGCCTGAAGCTGAACACGCAGTCGCTCGCGACGGTGATCCTCGGCGGCATCGCGTTCCAGACGCCGCCGAACCAGGGCTCCGGCACGACGGCGCCGAACAACACCACGTTCCGCCTCGCGTCCGACGAGGGCGACGCGATGCGCGACCCGGACGGCCAGCCGCTGCAGGTCGTGATGAACTTCAACCAGTCGCTGCGCGGGCTCGCCGTCGGCGCGACGGTCGACTTCCGCGGCATCGTGCTCGGCGAAGTGACGAACATCGGTATCGACTTCGATCCGAAGACGAAGAACTTCCTGATGCCGGTGACGATGAACATCTATCCGGAACGCCTCGGCCGGCGCTTCCGCGAAACGATCGAGAGCAAGGGCGAACCGGCCCGCCGCGAGATCGTCGAGCGGCTCGTCCAGCACGGGCTGCGCGGCCAGTTGCGCACCGGCAACCTGCTGACGAGCCAGCTGTACGTCGCGCTCGACTTCTTCCCGAAGGCGCCGGCCGTGAAGATCGACACGGCCCGCCAGCCGCTCGAGCTGCCGACCGTGCCGAACACGCTCGACGAGCTGCAGCTGCAGGTCGCCGACATCGCGAAGAAGCTCGACAAGGTGCCGTTCGACCAGATCGGCGCGAACCTGAACAGCGCGCTCGCGAACGCCGACAAGCTGTTCAAGCAGCTCGACACGCAGGTCGCGCCGGAAGCGCGCGACACGCTGTCGGCGGCGAAGCAGACCTTCTCGACCGCCGAAGCGACGCTGCAGCAGGATTCGCCGCTGCAGTCCGACGTGCGCGGCGCGCTGAAGGAACTCACGCGCACGCTGCAATCGCTGAACGCGCTCGCCGACTACCTCGAGCGTCACCCCGAATCGCTGCTCAAGGGCAAGCCAGGAGATCAACCATGACGACACGCGTGAACGGTTTCGCGAGCGGTGCTGCGGCGGTTGCCGCCGCCCTCGCGCTCGCCGCGTGCAGCTCGCCGCCCGCGCGGTTCTACACGCTCAGCCCGGCCGACGCCGCGGCGCCGCTGCGCACCGCGCCGGCCAACCCGGCGTTCCTGATCGAGGTGCCGTCCGTCGGCGTGCCCGAGCAGGTCGCGAAGAACCAGCTGGTCGTGCAGAAGAACGCCGCGCAGGTCGACGTGCTCGAGCAGGAACGCTGGGCGTCGCCGCCCGCCGACGAGATCCGCCGCGCGCTGTCGGACGATCTCGCCGCGCGGCTCGGCACGATCGACGTCGCGAATTCCGCGTATCCGCCCGGCGTGCCCGTGTATCGCATCAGCGTGAACGTGCAGCGCTTCGAGTCGTGGCCGGGCAAACGCGCGGCGGTCGATGCGGTGTGGAGCGTGCGCTCGCTCGCCACGCAGGCCGTGATGACCTGCCGCACGAGCGTCGCCGAACCGGTCGCCGACGGCTACGACGCACTCGTCGCCGGCCACCGGCGCGCGCTCGACGTGATCGCCACGCAAGCCGCGGCCGGCGTGCGTGCCATGGCCGCGCGCCGTGGCGCATCGGCTGCCGCGGCACCCGCGGCCGGCGGCAAGACGGCCGCCGCGCCGGTCGTGCCGTGCCCGGCCAATCCGGCGCCGGGCGGCGACGCCGGCGCGACGGGCAAGTCCGGCGCGTAAGCGTGCGGCGCGCAGGCGAACGCTCGACGGCGTACGCGCCTGCGCGGCTTCGTCCAGCGCGGCGCGTCCGATAGCGACCGCCGGCCGCCATCGGCGATGCGCTGCCGCGGCCGGCCCCCGGCCCCGCATCGCGCTCCCCGGCCGGACGGCCATGACATTGTTTGTCAAAGTCGGCCGGAACCGGCTTCGTGCAACGCGGTCGGCTTGCGTTTTCCGGCCCGATTGACGATCCTACGCACTTTCAGGCCCGCGCCGCTCGTCGTGCGCGCCAGCCAGCGGCGCCGGGCCGTGTTCGGCCCGACCGCCGTGCCGCCCGGCGCCCGCACCGTGCACCGCAGCGGGGCAGCCGCATCGCGGGTCGCCTCGCATCGTCCGGCAACCTGCCCCGTCTCACCCGTTCTCCCCGGCGCCGCGCCGTTTCCCGGCCGGCATCCCGAACCCGCCCGCCGAGGGCTTTCGCTATTCCGTTTATGTTTCGTTCCCTGACGACCCTGATCAAGAAGTGGCGCGCGTCGCGCAATGCCGGTCACCAGCTCGATGCGCTGCTCGCGCACGCCGACGCCGATGCGTCGTACGCCGAGCGCAGCGAATGGCTGATCGAGCTCGCGCACTGGCTGCGCCGCACCGGCACGATGCAGGACGCGCCGGCCGATCGCGACGCCGATGCGCGCGCGTATCCGGCCCACGCGCGCTTGCGCTACCTGTTCCACGTGCTCGATCGCAACCCCGCATGGAAGGCGCACGCCGCGCGCATCCTGCGCGGCATCCTGCGCGAGTGCGACGGCATCTCGCTCCTGTGCGACGCCGGCATGCCCGTGCACTCGGGCTTCTTCGGCGCGCTGTTCGAGCGGATCGACTCGTCGCTGATCCCGCCGGCGCCGAACCGCCGCGAGCTGTCGGCGCTCTTCACGCTGATGTTCCCGACGCCGGAAGACGCGCAATGGATCGACGCGCTGCCCGACGATCTCCTCACGCGCCTCGCCGACCTGTTCTCGTTCGACGTCACCGACGAAGAGCGCCACGAGCCGGGTTCGTTCTCGCGCGACCTGCTGGCCGCGCTGCACAACCTGACCTGCCAGATCAGCTCGACCGGCCTGTCGCAGACGGTGCGCAGCCGGCTCTCCGACGACGACGCGCGCAAGCCGCTGGAACGCCAGCCGCTGGAAACGCAGCCGTTCTACCGCCTCACGCGCGCGATGCTCGCGGTCGAGACCGCGCACGCGGCCGTCGAGGACGGCGGCGACCCGAGCAAGCTGCTGCACGAGGTCAACTACCTGCGCGTGCTGCTCGACGAATGCCGGATCGCCGTCGACGAGGTGTTCTCGCACCTGTACCGCAACGGCGTGTCGGTCGACATCGTGTTCCAGGTCGAGCGGATGCGCATGCGCATCCTGCGCGCCGAGATGCTGCTCAACGCGTGGATGGCGCGCGACGACCTGCACGGGATGGCGCACCTGACGGCCGAGCTCGTCGACGCGAACCACAACAGCCAGAGCGTGTCGCACCTCGTGCGCAGCAACTTCTCGCTGTTCGCGCGCAAGCTCGTCGAAACCAACGCGGACACCGGCGAGCACTACATCTCGCGCGGCCGCGCCGAGTACCTGAAGATGCTGCGGATGGCCGCGGGCGGCGGCCTCGTCACCGTCGTGACGGTGTGCGTGAAGTTCGCGATCACGGGCGCGCACCTGCAGTCGATGCTCGAAGGGCTGCTCGCGGGCATCAACTACGCGGCCAGCTTCATGCTGATGCACTTCCTGCACTTCACGCTCGCGACCAAGCAGCCTGCGATGACCGCGCCGACGCTCGCGCGCGAGCTGGACGACACGGGCCACGACGAAGGCGTGAAGGCGTTCGTGGCATCGGTGATCGCGCTGATCCGCACGCAGGCCGCCGCGATTTCGGGCAACGTGCTCGTCGTGCTGCCCGTGTGCCTGCTGGTGCAGCTGTTCGCCAGCAACCTGCTGCATGCGAACCTGATCTCGCCGGAGAAGGCGCACGCGACGCTGCACTCGTTCTCGCTGCTCGGCCCGACGCCGCTCTACGCGGCGCTGACCGGCGTGCTGCTGTGGGCGTCGAGCCTGCTTGCGGGCTGGGCCGACAACTGGTTCGTGCTGCACCGGGTCGGCGACGCGCTCACGTACAACCGCCGGCTGCGCCTCACGCTCGGCGCGGCCGGCGCCGCGAAGCTCGCGCATTTCTGCCGGTCGAACGTGGCCGGCGTGGTCGCGAACGTCGGCCTCGGCCTGATGCTCGGTCTCATCCCCGCGATCGTCACCGTGTTCATGTTCCCGTTCGAGGTGCGGCACGTGACACTGTCGGCCGGCTCGATCGGGATCGCGCTCGGCGTGCTGGGCAAGGACGCGCTGGGCACCCCCGAGCTGTGGTGGGCCGGCGCCGGCGTGCTCAGCATGGCGATCCTCAACGTGCTCGTGAGCTTCGCGCTCGCGTTCACGATGGCCGTGCGCTCGCGCAGCCTGCGCCCGACCAAGGTGCGCGCGCTCGTCGCCGCGATCGTCCGCACGGTGCTGTCGAATCCGCTCGCGCTGTTCTGGCCGGGCAGCAGCCCGGCCGCCCGCGCCGGCCAGCCGGGCTCGCACTGAGCCCGCGGCGGCCTGGCGGTGCCCGCCCGGGCGCCGCCGGGCCGCCCCCGGCACGCATGCGCGGCGCCCGGGCCCGCGCCGCGGCACCGAAACGCGACGCAACGCCGGCCCCGGCCGCCCGCGCCGCGTACAATAGTGGACTTTTGCACGTCCTCACCCGCCTTATGTCCTCGCCCACCCTGTACGAATTCTTCGCCCCCTGCCCGCGCGGCCTCGAAGCGGCGCTCGCCGCCGAGCTGGCCGAAATCGCCGGCCGCCACCTGAACGGCGCGCCGTTCACCGCGGGCGCGCAGGTGCCGGGCGGCGTCCACTTCAGCGGCGGCTGGGCCGCCGGCATGGCCGCGAACCTCCATTCGCGGATCGCGAGCCGGGTCCTGCTGAAGATCGCGCACCGCGCCTACCGCAACGAGCAGGACGTCTACGCGCTCGCGCTCGAGCAGCCGTGGGAGCGCTGGTTCGCGGCGACGCAGACGCTGCGCGTCGACATCACCGCGATCAAGTCGCCGCTGAAGAGCCTCGAATTCGCGACGTTGCGCGTGAAGGACGCGATCTGCGACCGGATGCGCGAGAAGACCGGCGCGCGCCCGAGCATCGATACCGGTGCGCCCGACGTGCGCGTGTTCGCGTTCCTGACGGCCAACGAGTGCACGCTGTACCTCGACACGTCGGGCGAGCCGCTGTTCAAGCGCGGCTGGCGCCTCGACAAGGGCGCGGCGCCGCTGCGCGAGAACCTCGCGGCCGGCATCCTGCGCCTGACGGGCTGGACGCCCGGCACGGCGCTGTACGACCCGATGTGCGGCAGCGGCACGTTCCTCGCGGAAGCCGCGCAGATCGCGCTCGGCGTGGCACCCGGCGTCGAGCGCCGGTTCGGCTTCGAGAAACTCAAGCAATACGACATCACCGCATGGCAGGGGCTGAAGGTCCCGGCGCTGGACGCGAAGCGCGCGGCGCGCGGCAAACGCGGCGAGGCGCTCGGCGTGTACGGCAGCGACATCTCCGGCGACATGCTCGAGAAGGCACGCGCGAACCTCGAGCGCGCGGGCGTGCCGTCGGTGTGGCTCAAGCAGGTCGACGCGCGCGGGATGACGCCGCCGTGCGACGGCCCGGGCATCATCCTCGCGAACCCGCCGTACGGCGAGCGGATCGAGGTGCGCGGCCGCAGCGCGCGCGGCGAGGTGCGCGAGACGGGCCGCAACCGCGGCAACGACGACGCGTTCCGCCGCACCCACACCGACGCACCGGACAGCGAGTTCTTCAACGCGCTCGGCGATGCGCTGAAGCAGCGCTTCACGGGCTGGCAGGCGTTCCTGCTGACGTCCGACCGTTCGCTGCCGGGCCAGCTGCGGCTGCGCGAATCGGCCAAGACGCCGCTGTTCAACGGCGCGCTCGAATGCCGGCTGTTCCGCTTCGACCTGATCGCCGGCAGCGTGAAGGCGCGCCCGGCCACGCCGGAAGGCGACGCGTAATCCGCATCATGGTCGCGACGGGGCCGCCGATACGGCCCCTGCGCGACAACCGGAACGACGCCGTTACCGCATCCGCGGCAACGGCGTCGTTCCGTTTCAATGCTTCGACTTCTCCCGGCGCCCCGTCGTGAACGGCAGCGCCTGCCCCGTCTCGAGCAGCGTCTTGCGGCTCGACGGCACGACCGGCCACCCGCCGCGAATCCCGCGATCCCTCTTCCATCTTCGAGCCCGGCACCAGCCCGTCGTGCGTGACGGTCGGCTTCACGACGCAGGTCACGCGCGATTCCCCACTCTCCCCCGACGGCATGCGCCACGTGACGACCAGCCGGTGCGGCGGATCGTTCCCGACCTCTACTGACAATACGGTGTCAGCAGACCGCGATCACACTGCAATCCCGGCGCAATGCAAGGCTGGTTTCCGCACCGAACCCGAACAACAACGCAACAAGGAACTCGTCATGACGTCCGCAACTGCAACTGCCACCGCCACTGCCACCCCCGAGCGCGCGATCGCGTGGTTCGACATTCCGTCCCTCGATTTCGACCGGGCGATCCGCTTCTACGAAACCGTGCTGCAAACGACGCTGCAGCGCGAAGTCATCGGCGGCGTGCCGATGGCCACGTTCGACCGCGACGCATCGAGCACGGGCGGCAGCATCGTGTTCGATCCGCAGCAGATCAAGCCGAGCGCGAACGGCGTACTCGTCTACCTGAACGCCGGCGAATCGGTCGTCGCGGCGCTCGAACGCGCGAAGCGCGCGGGCGGCGTCGTGCAGGGCTCCGTCGTCGAGCTGCCGAACAACTACGGCTACGTCGGCTACCTGATCGACACCGAAGGCAACCGCGTCGGCCTGCACGCGCCGAAATGCCACTGAGCGCAGCGGCCATCGGGCGCGCGCGGCGCTATCATCGCGAAGTCCCCATTGCCGTTGGAGCCGAGGTGCCGTCATGACGCGCCGTGCCGACCGCCTGTTCCAGATCGCCGAGCTGCTGCGCGGGCGTCGTCTCACGACCGCGCAGCAGCTGGCCGACTGGCTGTCGGTGTCGCCGCGCACGGTCTATCGCGACGTGCGCGACCTGCAACTGTCAGGGGTACCGATCGAAGGTGAAGCCGGCATCGGCTACCGGCTGAACCGCAACGCGAGCCTGCCGCCGCTCACGTTCACGGCCGAGGAGCTCGCGGCGCTCGCCGCCGGCGCACGCATGCTCGAAACCTGGGGCGGTGCGCGCTTCGCGAGCGGCGCACGCTCGGCGCTCGCGAAGATCGCGTCGGCGATGCCGGCCGACAAGCGCACGGCGCTCGACCGCCTGCCCGTGTTCGCGCCGTCGTTCCACATCGACGAGACGTTTTGCGCGAAGGTCGATGCGATCCACCAGGCCATCGATACGCGCCACGTCGTCAGCTTCGACTACCGCGACCGGCTCGGCGCGCATTCGCAACGCCGCGTGTGGCCGCTCGGGCTCGTCTACTGGGGCGGGCGCTGGACGATCGGCGCGTGGTGCGAGCTGCGCGGCGATTTCCGCACCTTCGACATCGCGCGGATGGGCGACATCGTCGTGCACGAGCAGTTTCCGGACATGGAAGGACGGCGGATCGCCGATTACATGCGGATCGCGGAAGCGCCGATGCGCTGATGCGGCACGGCGGCGGGCGCACCGCCGCCGTCCCTGTTCCGGGCCGCCCGCCGCCCGCCGTGCGGCGCCCGGCCCGCCTTTCCCTACGCGCCGAACACCACCGTGCGCTTCGGCCGCTCGTCGACGTGCAGCGAGAACACGTCGGGCCGCGCGTAATGCCCGACCACGTCGAAGTCGTAGCGCGCCCGCACGAGTTCGTCGGTATCGATACGCGCGGTCACGAGCCCGGCCGTGCCGATCAGCGGCTCCGTCAGCAGGTCGCCGAGCGGCCCGACGATCACGCTGCCGCCGCGGATCAGCGGCCGCTCCGGATCCCAGCCCGGCACGTCGATCCCGAGCGCGCGCGGCGACGGCTGCACCTGACACGCGCTGACGACGAAGCAGCGCCCCTCGTGCGCGATATGCCGCATCGAGCTCTGCCACACGTCGCGCTCGTCGACGGTCGGCGCGCACCAGATCTGCACGCCTTTCGCGTACATCGCGCAGCGCAGCAGCGGCATGTGGTTCTCCCAGCAGACCGCGGCGCCCGCGCGGCCCGCGGCCGTGTCGACGACGGGCAGCGTCGAGCCGTCGCCCTGCCCCCAGATCAGCCGCTCGGTGCCGGTCGGCATCAGCTTGCGGTGCTTCGCGACGAGCCCGTCGCGCGGATCGAAGAACAGCGCCGTGCAATACAGCGTGCTGCCGCCGCGCTCGATCACGCCGACCACGAGGCTCGCGCCCGTGCGCTGCGACAGCGCGGCCAGCTCGTCGGTTTCCGGCCCCGGCACGTCGATCGCCTGCGCGGCGTAGCGCGCATACGCGTCGCGGCCCTCGGGCAGCCGGTAGCCGAGCCGCGTGCCGAAGATCTCGCCTTTCGGATAGCCGCCGAGCACGGCCTCGGGCAGCACGACGAGCGACGCGCCGCTGTCGCGGATCGCGGTTTCGTAGCCGAGGATCGTGTCGAGCGTGGCGCGCGTGCCGTCGGGCGATGCGCCGATCTGCAGCGCGGCGATGACTGAAGTGGACATGAAGGCGTCTCCGGTGAATGGGGTAACGCCATCTTTATCGATATGATGTCATCGATCAAATCGATAGAACGATAAGTGTCATGAATACGGATGATATCGCCAGTCTCGACCTGAACCTGCTGAAAGTGTTCGAGGCGCTGTACGAGGAAGGCGGCGCGAGCCGGGCGGCGCTGCGGCTCGGTCTCACGCAGTCGGCGGTGAGCGCGGCGCTCGCGCGGCTGCGCGTGATCTATGCCGATCCGCTGTTCGTGCGCACCGGCCGCGGGCTCGCGCCGACGCCGCGCGCGGACGAACTGAAACCGATCCTGTCCGACGCGCTCGACCGTTGCCGCGAAAGCCTCGCGATCGCGGCCGACGGCGGCGACCGCATCGGCCGCACGATCTCGATCGGGCTGTCGGACGACTTCGAGATCGCGCTCGGCCGCGCGCTGATCGACGCCGTTGCACGGGAAGCCGCCGGCATCCGGCTGATCTTCCGGCAGACGCACAGCGGCATCGCCGGCGACGCGCTGCTGCGCCACGGCGTCGACCTCGCGATCGCATCGGGCGGCTTCTCGGCGAACGGGCTCAGCCGGCGCGCGGTCGCGACGGGCGGCTACGCGTGCCTGATCGACCCGGCCGCCCGCCCACGGCCGCCGCGCACGCTCACGCTCGCCGATTTCCTGCAGCGCGACCACCTGCTCGTGTCGTCGGGCGGCGTGATCGGGATCGTCGACGAGGCGCTGGCCACGCTCGGCCACAAGCGGCGCGTCGCGGCGTCGACCACGCATTTCGCCGCGTTGCCGTACCTGCTCGCCGGCTCCGACGCGGTGGCGACGATTCCCTCGCACGCGGCGCGCGCGATCGCGCGATCCACGCCGTTGCGCGCGCTCGCCTGCCCGGTCGACTTGCCGCACTACCCGGTCGAAATCGGCTGGCGCTCGAGCACGCAGCGCGACCCGGCGATCGTGCGCGTACGCGACACGATCGCCGCGTGCATCGCGAACCTCGTCGCACCATGAAAACGGCCCGGCCGGCTTGCGCCGGTCGGGCCTGTCCTTCGAGGCTGCCCGTGAATCGGGGCAGGCCGCCTGCGTTGCCGGCGCATGCGTCAGTCGACCGCCTTCACCATGTCCTCGATGACCTTTTTCGCATCGCCGAACACCATCATCGTCTTGTCCATGTAGAACAGGTCGTTGTCGAGGCCCGCGTAGCCGGCCGCCATCGACCGCTTGTTGACGATCACCGTGCGCGCCTTGTACGCCTCGATGATCGGCATCCCCGCGATCGGCGATGCCGGGTCGTTCTTCGCGGCCGGGTTCACCACGTCGTTCGCGCCGAGCACGAGCACGACGTCGACCTGGCCGAATTCGCCGTTGATGTCGTCCATCTCGAACACGATCTCGTACGGCACTTCCGCTTCCGCGAGCAGCACGTTCATGTGGCCCGGCATCCGCCCCGCGACCGGATGGATCGCGTACTTCACGTCGATGCCCTTCTCGACCAGCTTGTCGGTCAGTTCCTTCAGCGCGTGCTGCGCACGGGCGACGGCCAACCCGTAGCCCGGCACGATCACGACCGTTTCCGCGTTGCCGAGCATGAACGCCGCATCGTCGGCCGAACCCGATTTCACCGGCCGCTGCTCCTTCGCGCCCGCGGCACCGCCGGCCGCCGCCTCGCCGCCGAAGCCGCCGAGGATCACGTTGAAGAACGAGCGGTTCATTGCGCGGCACATGATGTACGACAGGATCGCGCCCGACGAGCCGACCAGCGACCCCGCGATGATCAGCATCGCGTTGTTCAGCGAGAAGCCGATGCCGGCCGCCGCCCAGCCGGAGTACGAGTTCAGCATCGACACGACCACCGGCATGTCCGCGCCGCCGATCGGGATGATGATCAGCACGCCGAGCGCGAACGCGATCGCCGTCATGATGATGAACGGCAGCCACGACTGCGTGATGAAGAACAGGATGCCGAAGCCGAGCATCCCGAGCGCGAGCATCAGGTTGAGCAGGTGCTGGCCCGCATACACGACCGGCGCGCCCTGGAACAGCCGGAACGTGTACTTGCCCGACAGCTTGCCGAACGCGATCACCGACCCGGAGAACGTGATCGCACCGACGAACGTGCCGATGAACAGCTCGACGCGATTGCCGTACGGAATGAAGTCCGGCGCGACGGCGTCCTGCGGCACGAGCCCGAACGCTTCCGGCTCCGACACCACCGCGTACGCGATGCACACGGCCGCGAGACCGATCAGCGAGTGCATCGCCGCGACGAGCTCCGGCATCTTCGTCATCTCGACGCGCGCGGCGACGAACGCCCCCACGCCGCCGCCGACGATCAGCGCGCCGAGCACCAGCGCGAGGCCGAGCGGCAGGTTCGCGCCGAGCCAGGCCGCCTGCCTGGCGATCAGCGCGATCGTCGTGAGGATCGCGACGGCCATCCCGGCCATCCCGAACAGGTTGCCGCGCCGCGCGCTCGTCGGGTTCGACAGGCCCTTCAGCGCCTGGATGAAACACACCGATGCGACGAGGTACAGCAGCGTGACGACGTTCATGCTCATCGCGCGCCCTCCTTGCCGCGCCCGGGCTGCCGGGGCGCCTTCTTGCGGAACATCTCGAGCATGCGCCTCGTCACGAGGAAGCCGCCGAACACGTTGACCGCCGCGAGCGCGACCGCGAGCGTGCCGAACACCTTGCCGGTCGCGCCGACGGTGAGCGCGGCCGCGAGCATCGCGCCGACGATCACGATCGCCGAGATCGCGTTGGTCACGGCCATCAGCGGCGTATGCAGCGCCGGCGTGACGTTCCACACCACGTGGTAGCCGACGTACACCGCCAGCACGAAGATGATCACGTCGATCACCGTGTGATTGACGACTTCCATGGTCTCCTCCGTTATCGGCGCGCGACTTCGCCGTCGCGGCACAGGAGCGTCGCGGCGACGATGTCGTCGGTCAGGTCGATGTTCAGCGTGCCCTCCTTCGTGACGATCAGCTTCATGAAGTCGAGCAGGTTGCGCGCATACAGCGCCGATGCGTCCGAGGCGACCATCGACGCGAGATTCGTGTAGCCGGCGATCGTCACGCCGTGGTGCGCGATCACCTGGTCGGCGACCGTCAGCGGGCAGTTGCCGCTCTTGCGGCCGTCGAATTCCGGGCCGCGGCCGGCCGCGAGATCGACGAGCACCGAGCCCGGCTTCATCGACTGCACGGTTTCGACCGAGATCAAGGTCGGCGCCGGGCGCCCGGGAATCAGCGCGGTGGTGATCACGATGTCGGCCTGCTTCGCGCGCTCGTGCACGAGCGCGGCCTGGCGGCCGAGCCACGACGGCGGCATCGGGCGCGCGTAGCCGCCCACGCCCTGCGCAGCGTCGCGCTCCTCGTCGGTTTCGAACGGGACGTCGAGGAATTTCGCGCCGAGCGACTCGATCTGCTCCTTCACGGCCGGCCGCACGTCGGACGCCTCGATCACCGCGCCGAGTCGCTTCGCGGTCGCGATCGCCTGCAGGCCCGCGACGCCCGCGCCGAGGATCAGCACGCGCGCGGCCTTCACCGTGCCCGCGGCCGTCATCAGCATCGGAAAGAAGCGCGGATACAGCGCCGCGGCAACCAGCACGGCCTTGTAGCCCGCGATGTTCGCCTGCGACGACAGCACGTCGAGCCCCTGCGCGCGCGTCGTGCGCGGCGCGGCTTCGAGCGCGAAGCCCGTCACGCCGGCCGCGGCGAGCTTCGCCGCCTGCTCGCCGTTGAACGGATCGAGCATGCCGACCAGCACGGCGCCGCGCTTGAGCGACGGCAGCTCGGCGTCGGTGGGGGCCTGGACCTTCAGCACGATGTCGACGTCGAACGCGGCCGACTGGCCGGTCAGTTCGGCACCGGCGGCCGCATAGGCTGCGTCGGGATAACTGGCCGCGAGGCCGGCCCCTCTCGCGATACTGACCCGATGCCCGGCCGCCGCGTATTTCTTCACGGTTTCCGGCGTCGCGGCCACCCGCGCCTCGTTCGCCCGCGTTTCGGCAGGCACGCCAATATGCATCGTCAGTCCCTCCAGTCATCGCCGGCAGGTCGTTTCCGGCGATTTCCACCGCGCAACGAGCCGGGCAGCCGGACTACCGGCTCGCGAGCGACGGCACTCACGTTTCACTTTAGGCGAAAGCGGCGGCCGCACCCGCCTTTGCGCGCGATCGCGCGAGATCGACGCGCCAGCCTGGCCGGCGTGGCCGCGCACCGGCGCGACGGACGATTACGAGGGTCGGATTCGTCTGACCGAACGCCGGGCAGCGTTCGGGCGCAACCGGTAAAATGCCGAACCATGAAACCCGAAATCTGGACCCCGCATGTGACGGTCGCGGCGCTCGTCGAGCATGCCGGCCGCTTTCTCGTGATCGAGGAAGAAACCTCGTCGGGCCTGCGCATCAACCAGCCGGCAGGCCATCTCGAAGCCGGCGAAACGCTGGCCGACGCCGTGATCCGAGAGACGCTCGAGGAAACCGCGCACCCGTTCACGCCCGACGCGCTCGTCGGCGTCTATCTGGCGCACTACGACCGTCCCGGCACCGCCGGCGCGACCTACCTGCGCTTCACGTTCTGCGGCACGGCCGGCGAGCCGGTCGCGGGCCACGCGCTCGACGACGGCATCGTCCGCACGCTGTGGATGACCGCCGACGAACTGCGCGCGTGCAGCGAGCGCCATCGCTCGCCCGCGGTGATGCGCTGCGTCGACGATTACCTCGCCGGGCGGCGCATTCCGCTCGATTTCGTGCATACGCATTCGGTCGCGCCGCGCCCCGAAGCATTCGAACGTCAGGCGGTCAACAAATGAGCAAGCGCCGTGTAGTGGTGGGCATGTCGGGCGGCGTCGATTCGTCGGTGACCGCGTGGCTGCTGAAGGAACAGGGTTACGACGTGGTCGGCCTGTTCATGAAGAACTGGGAAGACGACGACGACGGCGAATACTGCTCGACGCGCCAGGACTGGATCGACGTCGTGTCGGTAGCCGACCTGATCGGCATCGACGTGGAAGCCGTCAACTTCGCGGCGGAATACAAGGATCGCGTGTTCGCCGAGTTCCTGCGCGAATACTCGGCCGGCCGCACGCCGAACCCCGACGTGCTGTGCAACGCCGAAATCAAGTTCAAGGCGTTCCTCGATCACGCGATGTCGCTCGACGCGGAAATGATCGCGACGGGCCACTATGCGCGCGTGCGCGAGCGCGACGGGCGTTTCGAGCTGCTGAAGGCCTTCGACCATACGAAAGACCAGTCGTACTTCCTGCACCGGCTGAACCAGGCGCAACTGTCGAAGACGATGTTCCCGCTCGGCGAGATCCCGAAGACGAAGGTGCGCGAGATCGCAGCGCAGATCGGGCTGCCGAACGCGAAGAAGAAGGATTCGACCGGCATCTGCTTCATCGGCGAACGGCCGTTCCGCGATTTCCTGAACCGCTATCTGCCGACCAAACCCGGCCCGATGAAGACGCCGGACGGCAAGGTCGTCGGCGAGCATATCGGCCTCGCGTTCTACACGTTCGGCCAGCGCAAGGGCATCGGCCTGGGCGGCAGCAAGAGCGGCAGCGGCGAACCGTGGTTCGTCGCCGCGAAGGACATCGCGTCGAACACGCTGTACGTCGTGCAGGGCCACGATCATCCGTGGCTGCTGTCGCGCGAGCTCGTTGCCGGCAACGTGAGCTGGGTCGCCGGCGAGCCGCCGGCCGAGGGCTTCGCGTGCGGCGCGAAGACGCGCTACCGGCAGGCCGACGCGGCATGCGCATTCGGCGCCGCCGTGCCCGGCCCGGCAGGCGAAGCACGCTTCTCGCTCGCGTTCGACGACGCGCAGTGGGCCGTCACGCCCGGCCAGTCGGCCGTGCTGTACGACGGCGAGATCTGTCTCGGCGGCGGCATCATCGAAAGCGCGGCAACCAGCGACCGGCAGGCGCTCGACGCGTCGGCACTCGCGGCCGCACGCTGACGCGCCGCCGGCGCCGGCCGAAAGCGGCCGCGCCCGCTACCGCCCGCCTGTTCAGCGCATGTGCTGCACGGCCGCGTCGTAGCGCTCGCGCGCCGCGTCGAGTACCGGGAAATGGCGCTCGGCCCAGCGATCGAGCGCCACGAGCGTGTCCACCAGCGATTCCGCCACCGGCGTCAGCCGGTATTCGACATGCGATCGCCGCGCGGCGATCGCGATCCGTTCGATCAGCCCGTTGCGCTCCAGCTCGCGCAGCGTCTGCGTGAGCACCTTCTGCGAGATGCCGCCGATGCGCCGCAGCAGTTCGCCGTTGCGCAGCGGCCGCTCGGCCAGCGCCGGCAGGATCAGCAGCGTCCATTTGCCGGCGATCAGCGCGAGCGCGTCGCGTGCCGAACAGTCCGCCGCATAGACGTCGCCGGGAAATGCCATGGTTACCTCCGGGTGCGTGATTGCGCGGCCCCGCTGCCGCCGGCCATCATCGTCGCATACTCACGGAGCCCGCCATGCATGCGCTGATCGTCGTCGCCCATCCCGAACCGCAGTCGTTCAACGCGGCCCTCTCCCATGCGGCGGCCGATACGTGGCGCGCCGCCGGCCATACCGCGACCGTCGCGGACCTGTACGCCGACGGGTTCGACCCGAGCGAGGCGCCGCGCCATTACGCCGATCGGCTCGACACGGCACGCTTCGACGCGCAACGCGAGCAGCGCCACCACTGGGAGCGCGGCACGCTCGCGCCGGAGGTCGGGCATCACGTCGGGCTGCTGCAACAGGCCGACGCGCTGATCCTGCAGTTCCCGCTGTGGTGGTTCGGCGCGCCGGCGATCCTGAAGGGCTGGATGGATCGCGTGTTCGTCTACGGCGGCCTCTACAGCAGCCGCCGGCGCCATGACAGCGGCGTGTTGCACGGGCGCCGCGCGCTGCTGAGCGTGACGACCGGATCGTCGGCCGCCGCCTGCGCGCCCGACGGCCGCGAGGGCGACACGCGCCTGCTGCTGTGGCCGCTCATGCATGCGCTGCGCTACGTCGGCTTCGACGTGCTCGAACCGCACCTGATCCACGAGGTCCGCAGCGATCCGGCCGGCGACGCCGCGCGGCACCGCGACGCGCGCCTCGCGCAAGCGCTCGCGGACTACCGCGCGCGACTGCGCGCCTGGCACACGTGGCCGCGGGTGCCGTTCAACCGCGACACGGACTTCGAAGCCGGCGTCAGGCTGAAGCCCGACGCACCCGCATACGGCCCGTTCATCCGTCACGCGGGCCCCTGACGCGGCGGGCCGGCTCGGCAACGCGAGCTTCACGGGACCCGTAGTAGACTCTCGACCATCGTGGGCGCCGGCGGCGGCCAGGCACGGCTCGGGCACCCTGCCCGCCGGCCCGGCGCAACGCCGAGGGCGCCGACCTGCCGGCCGCCGCGCGACCGCTCGCGAGCGATGGCCATCCAGATAATTACGACGGAGTCCCCATGTTTTCCCGACGCTATCTCGCGATGTGGTGCGCGGTCCTGCTGTTCGTGGCCGTCGCGGCACTCGCCGCGCGGCACGCGATCGCGTGGCTGTGGATCCTGATTCCCGCCGCCCTCGTCGCGCTCGGCCTGTACGACCTGAAGCAGGACCGCCACGCGATCCTGCGCAACTACCCGCTCTGGGGCCACTTCCGCTTCCTGTTCGAATTCATCCGACCTGAAATCCGCCAGTATTTCGTCGAGGACGACACCGACGAGAAACCGTTCTCGCGCGCGCAGCGCAGCCTCGTCTACCAGCGCGCGAAGAACGTCGCCGACAACCGCCCGTACGGCACCGAGCTGAACGTGAAGGCCGTCGCGCACGAATGGATCAGCCACTCGCTCGCGCCGACGAAGCTGCCGAACCATGATTTCCGTGTCCGCGTCGGCGCGAATCGCGCGCAACCGTACGACATTTCGATCTTCAACATCTCGGCGATGAGCTTCGGCTCGCTGTCCGCGAATGCGATCCGCTCGCTGAACCTCGGCGCGAAGAAAGGCGGTTTCGCGCACGACACGGGCGAAGGCTCGCTGTCGAAGTACCACCGCGAGAACGGCGGCGACATCATCTGGGAAATCGCGTCCGGCTACTTCGGCTGCCGTAACGACGACGGCACCTTCAACCCCGACAAGTTCGCGAAGCAGGCCGCCGATCCGCAGGTCAAGATGATCGAGGTCAAGCTGTCGCAGGGCGCGAAGCCCGGCCACGGCGGCGTGCTGCCGGCCGCGAAGATCACGCCGGAGATCGCCGAGACGCGCGGCGTGCCGATGGGCAAGGACTGCATCTCGCCCGCGACGCACTCGGAATTCTCGACCCCGCGCGGGCTGCTCGAATTCGTCGAACGGCTGCGCACGCTGTCGGGCGGCAAGCCGACCGGCTTCAAGCTGTGCGTCGGCCATCCGTGGGAATTCTTCGGGATCGCGAAGGCGATGCTCGAGACCGGCATCGTGCCGGACTTCATCGTCGTCGACGGCGCGGAAGGCGGCACGGGCGCGGCGCCGCTCGAATTCACCGACCACGTCGGCGTGCCGCTGCAGGAAGGGCTGCTGCTCGTGCACAACACGCTCGTCGGGATCGGCGTGCGCGACCGCGTGAAGATCGGCGCGAGCGGCAAGATCATCACGGCGTTCGACGTCGCCCGCACGCTCGCGATCGGCGCGGACTGGGTGAACTCGGCGCGCGGCTTCATGTTCGCGGTCGGCTGCATCCAGGCGCAGACCTGCCACACGGGCCGCTGCCCGACCGGCGTCGCGACGCAGGACCCGGTGCGCCAGCGCGCGCTCGTCGTGCCCGACAAGGCCGACCGCGTGTACAACTTCCACCGCAACACGCTGCACGCGCTGCAGGAGCTCGTGCAGGCGGCCGGCCTCGCGCATCCGTCGGAGCTGCGCGCGCATCACATCGTGCAGCGCATCGCGCCGCACGAGGTCCGGCTGATGTCGCAGCTGCTGAAGTACCTGAAGCCCGGCGCGCTGCTCGACGGCAACACCTGCGGCTTTACGCTGTACGACAAGTGGTGGCCGATTTCGCGCAGCGATTCGTTCACGCTCGGCGAGGCCGTCTACGCGTCGATCGAATGATGCACGCGAACGCCCCCGCCGCGGGGGCGGCCCGGCAAAAAGAAAAGCGCCCCGCGGGGCGCTTTTCTTGTCTGCCGAATGCGTGAATGCGTGTACGCGTCGCGCGCGGCTCAGTTCTGCGGCAGCGTGTCGGCGAACGACGGCCGCTGCAGCAGCTTCACGAAGTGCTTGTCGAGGTTCGGGTGGCGGTCGCGCCAGTTGAGCTCGGGCATCCGGAAGTCGAGATAGCCGAGCGCGCAGCCGAGTGCGATGTCGGCGAGCGTGTAATGATTACCGACGCACCACGTCTTGCCGCCGAGCCCTTGCGACATCGCGACGAGCGCGTCGTCGATCTTGCGCTGCTGACGCGCGATCCAGCTCGCGCTGCGCTGCGCTTCGTCCCGCTGCGTGTATTCGAGACGAATCGCCACGGCCGCGTCGAGCACGCCGTCGCCCAGCGCTTCCCAGCAGCGCACTTCGACACGCTCGCGCCCCGACGGCGGAATCAGCTTGCCGACCGGCGACAGCGTGTCGACGTATTCGCAGATCACGCGGGAATCGAACACCGCGGCACCATCCTCCATCACGAGGCACGGGACCTTGCCGAGCGGATTCGAAGCATGAATATCCGTCTCCGGCGCCCACACGTTCTCGAGCTCCAGCTTGTAGTCGATCTTCTTTTCAGCCAGCACGATCCGCGCCTTGCGGACGTACGGGCTGCTGAGCGAACCGATTAATTTCATCATCTGCCTTTTTAAGGGAACCGCCGAGAGTATACGTTGTCGCCGATCATAACCGGCCGGCGTCGCGCGACAGAAAATCGCCCGACCGGCCTGTGGATGGTTTGCAACAACCGTCACGCGGGCCGCCCGGCGCGGCTTCCCGCCCCCTCTCTCACGCGCGGCGTCACGCGGCGCTACAATCGCACGAATGAACGCGCCCCTCGATACCGCCATCGCCGTCGACGTCTACCGCCAGCGCCGTGAACGCGTGCTTGCCGCACTGCGTGCCGCCGGCGGCGGCGTCGCCATCGTCCCCACCGCGCCGGAACTGCTGCGCAACCGCGATACGGCCTACCCGTACCGGTACGACAGCTACTTCCATTACCTGACGGGCTTCACCGAGCCGGATGCCGTGCTCGTGCTGAACGCGGCCGCGCCGCACGGCGCGCCGGAGTCGATCCTGTTCTGCCGCGGCAAGAATGCCGACCGCGAGATCTGGGAAGGCTTCCATTACGGGCCCGAAGCCGCGCGCGATGCGTTCGGCTTCGACGCGGCGTTCGCGGTCGACGTGATCGACACGGAGATGCCGCGCCTGCTCGCCGACTCCGGCACCGTGCACTACCGGTTCGGCGCATCGGCCGACTTCGACCGCCGGCTCGCGGGCTGGATCGACGCGGTGCGCGCGCTGGCGCGCACGGGCGTCGCCGCACCGGACGCGATGCTCGACCTCACGCCGCTCCTCGACGACATGCGGCTCGTGAAGGACGAGCACGAGCTCGCGATCATGATGCGCGCCGCGCACATCTCCGCGCTCGCGCACCGCCGCGCGATGCAGGCGTGCCGCCCCGGCATCCGCGAATACGAACTCGAAGCCGAGCTGCTGTATGTGTTCCGCAAGCACGGCGCGCAGTCGCCCGCGTACGGCTCGATCGTCGCGGCCGGCGCGAACGCGTGCGTGCTGCACTACCCGGCCGGCAACGCAACCGCGAAGGACGGCGACCTGATCCTGATCGACGCCGCGTGCGAACTCGACGGCTACGCGTCGGACATCACGCGCACGTTTCCGGCCAACGGGCGCTTCTCGCCCGCGCAACGCACGCTGTACGACATCGTGCTCGCCGCCCAGCAGGCCGCGATCGAAGCGACGCGCGCCGGCGTGCCGTTCGAAGCACCGCACGACGCCGCCGTGCGCGTGCTCGCGCAGGGGCTGCTCGACACCGGCATCATCCCGAAAACGCGCTTCTCGAACGTCGACGACGTGATCGCCGAGCGTGCGTACACGCGCTTCTACATGCACCGCACCGGCCACTGGATCGGCATGGACGTGCACGATTGCGGCGACTACCGCGAGCGGCTCGCCGAGCGCGACGGCAACGGCGCGCTGCCATGGCGCACGCTGAAGGCCGGCATGACGCTGACGGTCGAACCCGGCCTGTATGTGCGCGCCGCCGACGACGTGCCGCCCGAGTACTGGAACATCGGCATCCGCATCGAGGACGACGCGATCGTGCGCGAGCAGGGCTGCGAGCTGATCACGCGCGGCGTGCCCGTCGCGGCGGACGAGATCGAAGCGCTGATGCGCGCACTCGCATGACCGGCTGCCGCCGACCGTTACCTCCGTTTCACGAATCAAGATGACGACCGCCTCCTCCCCGGCCACGCCGGACTACGACCTCGCCATCGTCGGCGCGGGCCCCGTCGGGCTCGCGCTCGCCGGCTGGCTCGCGCGCCGCAGCGCCACGCAGCACGCATCGATCGCGCTGATCGATGCGCGTGAACCGGCCGCGAGCGCGAACGATCCGCGCGCGATCGCCGTGTCGCACGGCAGCCGCGTGCTGCTCGACACGCTCGCGTGGCCCGCCGACGCGACGCCGATCGAACACATCCACGTATCGCAGCGCGGCCATTTCGGCCGCACGCTGATCGACCGCGACGAACACAACCTCGCCGCGCTCGGTTATGTCGTACGCTTCGGCTCACTCGTGCAGGCGCTCGCCGGCGCCGTGCGCGGCACCCGCGTCGACTGGCTCACGTCGACCACCGCGCGCGAGCCGCAGCAGGATGCCGACGGCGTCACGCTGACGCTCGATGGCCCGCTAGGCGAGCGCACGCTGCGCGCACGCATCGTCATCAATGCCGAAGGCGGGCTGTTCCACGAACAGCGGGCCGATACCGGCAAGCATCGCCGCGACTACGGCCAGACCGCGATCGTCGGCACGGTCACGGTATCGGCGCCGCGCCCGAACGTCGCGTGGGAACGCTTCACGCACGAAGGCCCGCTCGCGCTGCTGCCGCTTGGCGGCCCGCGCCAGGCCGAGTATTCGCTCGTGTGGTGCTGCACGCCCGACGAAGCGGCGCGCCGCGCCGCGCTGCCCGACGACGCGTTCCTGCGCGAACTCGGCAGCGCGTTCGGCGAGCGCATGGGCGACTTCGTCTCGATCGCGGGCCGCGCGTCTTTCCCGCTCGGCCTGAACGCCGCGCAGACGCTCGTCAACGGCCGCGTCGCGATCGTCGGCAATGCCGCGCAAACCCTGCACCCCGTCGCGGGCCAGGGGCTCAACCTCGGGCTGCGCGATGCGCATACGCTCGTCGACACGCTGTCCACGCAAGGCTTCGAAGCGACCGCGCTCGCCACCTTCAACGCGCGCCGCGCACTCGACCGGCGCTTCACGATCGGCGCGACCGACACGCTGGCACGCCTGTTCACGATCGACTCGGGCCCGCTCCCGCTGCTGCGCGGTGCCGCGCTCACCGCACTCGAGTTCGTGCCGCCGCTCAAGAAGGTGATCGCGCGCCAGATGATGTTCGGCCAGCGCAACTGACGCGCGGCGCGCACAGTCGCGCCACTCAAACCGGGTCAAATCGGCGGGGCATGGGAATACGGTAAAATGCGCGTTTCCGTCTGCCCTTTTCATGCCCGCGCCCGCCGCGGGCGGTGCCATTGCGATGCCCGTTATCGGCTCTCACGTATTGCGTAACAACCTGTTCGTCGCCCCGATGGCCGGCGTGACGGATCGTCCGTTCCGCCAGCTCTGCAAGCGGATGGGGGCCGGTTACGCCGTGTCCGAGATGGTCGCGTCCAACGCGCAGCTGTGGAAAAGCGCGAAGACGATGCGGCGCGCGAACCACGAAGGCGAGGTGGAACCGATCGCGGTCCAGATCGCGGGCGCCGATCCGGCGATGATGGCCGAAGCGGCCCGCTACAACGTCGACAACGGCGCGCAGATCATCGACATCAACATGGGCTGCCCGGCGAAAAAGGTCTGCAACGTCGCGGCCGGCTCCGCGCTGCTGCAGAACGAGCCGCTCGTGCAGCGCATCGTCGAGGCGGTGGTCGCGGCGGTCGGCACGGGGCCCGATGCGGTGCCCGTCACGCTGAAGATCCGCACGGGCTGGGATCGCGAGCACAAGAACGCGATCACGGTCGCGCGCCTGGCCGAAGCCGCCGGCATTTCGATGCTCACCGTGCACGGCCGCACGCGCGCCGACCTGTACCGCGGCGACGCCGAATACGACACCATCGCGGCCGTGAAGGCGGCGGTGCGGATTCCGGTGGTCGCGAACGGCGACATCACGTCGCCCGCGAAGGCGAAGGCCGTGCTCGACGCGACCGGCGCCGATGCCCTGATGATCGGTCGCGCTGCGCAAGGTCGACCATGGTTGTTCCGCGAAATCGATCATTTCCTGCAAACCGGCGAGCTGCTGCCCCCGCCGCGGATCGACGAGATTCAGCACGTGATGAACGAACACCTGGAAGACCACTACGCCTTCTATGGTGAATTCACGGGAGTCCGTACTGCGCGCAAGCACATCGGCTGGTACACTCGCGGCCTTTCCGGTGCCAACGGGTTCCGGCACAGGATGAACACGCTCGATTCCACCCGCGAGCAGCTCGCCGCCGTCAATGCATTCTTCGAGGCGCAAAAGGCGCTGTCGGACCACCTCGTCTACGTCGACGACGAAGAGGAAAACGGCCAGGGCGAGTCGGACGACCATAACCAGTTAGCAGCATGAGCAAGCACAACATCGAACAATGTGTCCGCGAGAGCCTGGACGTGTATTTCCGGGATCTAGACGGCTCCAATCCGCACGACGTCTATGAAATGGTGATGTCCTGCGTCGAAAAGCCGATGCTCGAGGTCGTGCTCGTACAGGCAGGCGGCAACCAGTCGCTCGCCGCGGAGTACCTCGGCATCAATCGCAATACGCTGCGCAAGAAGCTGCAGCAGCACGGCCTGCTGTAGGCAGCCGTCCCGTCCCCGTTTCCCTGGCTATTGGTGGTTCCATCATGATCAAGCAAGCGCTCATTTCCGTTTCCGACAAGACCGGCATTGTCGACTTCGCGAAGTCGCTGTCCGACCTCGGCGTCAAGCTGCTGTCGACGGGCGGCACCGCGAAACTCCTCGCCGACGCCGGCCTGCCCGTGACCGAAGTGGCCGATTACACGGGCTTCCCGGAGATGCTCGATGGGCGCGTGAAGACGCTCCACCCGAAGGTGCACGGCGGCATCCTCGCCCGCCGCGACCTGCCCGAGCACATGCAGGCGCTGGAGCAGCACGGCATCCCGACGATCGACCTGCTCGTCGTGAACCTGTATCCGTTCGTCGCGACGATCGCGAAGGACGACTGCACGCTCGCCGACGCGATCGAGAACATCGACATCGGCGGCCCGACGATGCTGCGCTCGGCCGCGAAGAACCACCGCGACGTGACGGTCGTCGTCGATCCGGCCGACTACGCGGTCGTGCTCGATGAAATGAAGGCGAACGGCAATGCGGTGGGCTACGCGACCAACTTCCGCCTCGCGACGAAGGTGTTCGCGCACACCGCGCAATATGACGGCGCGATCACGAACTACCTGACGAGCCTGACCGACGAGCTGAAGCACGCCTCGCGCAGCACGTACCCGGCCACGCTGAACCTGGCGTTCGACAAGGTGCAGGACCTGCGCTACGGCGAGAACCCGCACCAGAGCGCGGCGTTCTACCGCGACCTCGCGACGCCGGCCGGCGCGCTGGCGAACTACCGCCAGCTGCAAGGCAAGGAACTGTCGTACAACAACATCGCGGATTCCGACGCGGCGTGGGAATGCGTGAAGACGTTCGACGCACCGGCCTGCGTGATCATCAAGCATGCGAACCCGTGCGGCGTTGCAGTTGGCAACGATTCGGCCGATGCGTACGCGAAGGCGTTCCAGACGGATCCGACGTCGGCCTTCGGCGGCATCATCGCGTTCAACCGCGAAGTCGACGAAGCGGCTGCCCAGGCCGTCGCGAAGCAGTTCGTCGAAGTGCTGATCGCCCCGTCGTTCTCCGACGCCGCGAAGCAGGTGTTCGCCGCGAAGCAGAACGTGCGCCTGCTCGAGATCGCGCTGGGCGACGGCCACAACGCATTCGACCTGAAGCGCGTGGGCGGCGGCCTGCTCGTGCAATCGCTCGATTCGAAGAACGTGCAGCCGAGCGAGCTGCGCGTCGTCACGAAGCGCCAGCCGACCGCGAAGGAAATGGACGACCTGCTGTTCGCGTGGCGCGTCGCGAAGTACGTGAAGTCGAACGCGATCGTGTTCTGCGGCAACGGCATGACGCTCGGCGTCGGCGCCGGCCAGATGAGCCGCGTCGATTCCGCGCGCATCGCAAGCATCAAGGCGCAGAACGCGGGCCTGACGCTGGCCGGTTCGGCCGTCGCGTCGGATGCGTTCTTCCCGTTCCGCGACGGCCTCGACGTCGTCGTGGCGGCCGGCGCGACCTGCGTGATCCAGCCGGGCGGCTCGATGCGCGACGACGAAGTGATCGCCGCAGCCGACGAGCACGGCATCGCGATGATCCTGACGGGCGTGCGTCACTTCCGTCACTGATCGCGGCATGCGGCCCGCGCGGCCGCTGCACGACAACCCGGCGGCATTGCACCCGCCGGGTTTTTTATTGCGTTGCGCCGGCGCACGCAACCGTGCGGCCGGCGCCGCACACCATTCGTTGTAGTATCGCTGCATCACGCCATTCTCCTCACTCATGCGAATTCTCGGCATCGACCCCGGCCTGCGCGTCACCGGTTTCGGCATCATCGACGTCAGCGGCCACCGGCTCGCCTATGTCGCGAGCGGCGTGATCCGTACGCCGACCGCCGACCTGGCCACCCGGCTCGGCACGATCTTCCAGGGCGTCTCGACCATCGTGCGCGAGCACGCACCCGATCAGGCCGCGATCGAAAAGGTGTTCGTCAACGTGAACCCGCAGTCGACGCTGCTGCTCGGCCAGGCGCGCGGCGCCGCGATCTGCGGCCTCGTCGCGGGCGGCCTGCCCGTCGCCGAATACACGGCGCTGCAGCTCAAGCAGGCCGTGGTCGGCTACGGCCGCGCGACCAAGACGCAAATGCAGGAGATGGTCACGCGGCTGCTCAATCTCTCCGGACAGCCGGGCTCCGACGCGGCCGACGCGCTCGGCATGGCGATCTGCCACGCGCACGGCGGCGACACGCTCAGCACGCTCGGCGGCCTCGCGCCGGCGCTCGCGAAGAAAGGGCTGCGCGTACGGCGCGGGCGGCTGGTCGGCTGACCTCGCGCGTGCCGGCGTGCGGTCCGCCGGATCGACCGTGTTGAGCGTTTCGACCGTTTCGACCGGACGCGGCACACCCACGACACCCGTTGCCCCGGCCTGACGGCCGATCCCGTCGGCATTGCGCCGCACGTGCGCTACACTCGCGCTTTATTCCTCGCATCCCGCCCTCCATGATCGGTCGCATCGCCGGCATCCTGCTCGAAAAGAACCCGCCTCACCTGCTCGTCGACTGCAACGGCGTCGGCTACGAAATCGACGTGCCGATGAGCACCTTCTACAACCTGCCGCAAACGGGCGAGCGCGTCGTGCTGCTCACGCAGCAGATCGTCCGCGAGGACGCGCACCTGCTGTACGGCTTCCTGACGCCTCAAGAGCGCACGACCTTCCGCGAACTGCTGAAGATCACCGGCATCGGTGCGCGCATGGCGCTCGCCGTGCTGTCCGGCATGAGCGTGCAGGAACTCGCGCAGGCCGTGACGATGCAGGACGCCGCACGCCTCACGCGCCTGCCCGGCATCGGCAAGAAGACGGCCGAACGCCTGCTGCTCGAACTGAAGGGCAAGCTCGGCGCCGATCTCGGCGCGCTCGCCGGCGCCGCGTCGCCGTCCGACCACGCAACCGACATCCTCAACGCGCTGCTTGCGCTCGGCTATTCCGAAAAGGAAGGCCTGGCCGCGATCAAGAACGTGCCGGCCGGCACCGGTGTATCCGAAGGCATCAAGCTCGCACTGAAGGCGCTGTCGAAGGCGTAACGCGCGTTCAATCCGGCCGTCGAAACCAGTGTCGCGCGGCGCGGCATTGCGCGCCAGTCGGCCGTTCGGCCAGGTGGGCCCGAGTGCGGCGCGCGGTACAATGGCCGCATGATTGAAACCGACAAACTCGCCACCGAGCAGCGGATCATCGCCGCCACGCCCGCCTCGTCGCACGAGGAGGTGTTCGAACGTGCGCTGCGGCCGCGCCAGCTCGACGACTACGTCGGCCAGGAAAAGGTGCGCGGCCAGCTCGAGATCTTCATCGAAGCCGCCAAGCGCCGCTCCGAGCCGCTCGACCACGTGCTGCTGTTCGGGCCGCCGGGCCTCGGCAAGACGACGCTCGCGCACATCATCGCGCGGGAGATGGGCGTGAACCTGCGCCAGACGTCCGGCCCCGTGCTCGAGCGCGCGGGCGATCTCGCCGCGCTGCTGACGAACCTCGAGGCGAACGACGTGCTGTTCATCGACGAAATCCACCGGCTGTCGCCGGTCGTCGAGGAAATCCTGTATCCGGCACTCGAGGATTACCAGATCGACATCATGATCGGCGAAGGCCCGGCCGCGCGCAGCGTGAAGCTCGACCTGCAGCCGTTCACGCTGGTCGGCGCCACCACCCGCGCCGGGATGCTGACCAACCCGCTGCGCGACCGTTTCGGGATCGTCGCGCGCCTCGAGTTCTACGACGCCGATCAACTGTCGCGCATCGTGCGGCGCTCGGCATCGCTGCTGAACGCGCAGATCGATCCGAACGGTGCGCTGGAAATCGCGAAGCGCTCGCGCGGCACGCCGCGGATTGCGAACCGGCTGCTGCGCCGCGTGCGCGACTTCGCGGAAGTGAAGGCCGATGGCCAGATCACCGCGGCCGTCGCCGATGCCGCGCTCGCGATGCTCGACGTCGATCCGGTCGGCTTCGACCTGATGGACCGCAAGCTGCTCGAGGCGATCCTGTACAAGTTCGACGGCGGCCCGGTCGGTATCGACAACCTCGCGGCGGCGATCGGCGAAGAGCGCGACACGATCGAGGACGTACTCGAGCCCTACCTGATCCAGCAGGGCTTCCTGCAGCGCACGCCGCGCGGGCGCGTCGCGACGCTGCTCACGTATCGCCACTTCGGGCTTTCCGTGCCCGACGCCGGCCGCACCGAACGCGGCGAGTGGGATACCCCCGACGGGAAGTAACCCGTCGCCCGAGCCGCACCCGCCATGACGACGCCGCCCAGCCGCCACCCCGCCGCACCCGCACCGGGCCCGCGCTGGGCCGAGCCGATCCGCAAGCGGCTCGTGGCCGGCGTCACGCACCTGACGGCGGGCGGCGGCGGCCCGTCGCTCGACCTCTCCTCTCCGCCCGGAGATCCGGGGCTGTTCGGCCCCGACGCCGTCTGCTGGCGCGTACATGCCGACTTCACGTCGATGATGACGGGCGGCATCGCCGCACTGCTGCTGCAGGCGCTCCATCCGCTCGCCCTCGCGGGCGTCTGGGATCACTCGTCGTTTCGCACCGACATCCTGGGTCGCTTGCGGCGCACCGCCACGTTCATCACCGGTACGACCTTCGGCAGTCGCGCGGACGCACTCGCACTGATCGAGCGCGTGAAATCGATCCACGCGCACATATCGGGCACCGCACCGGACGGCCGGCCGTATCGCGCCGACGATCCGGCGTTGCTGACCTGGGTGCACGTCGCGGAAGTATCGAGTTTCCTCGCCGCGCATCTGCGCTACGTGAATCCGGCCCTGCCGGGCGAATTGCAGGATCGCTACTACGCCGAGACCGCACTGGTCGCCGAACTGCTCGGTGCACACGAGGTTCCCCGTTCGCGTGCCGAGGTGGCCGCGTATCTCGCGCGCATGCAGCCCGAACTCGAGGCCGGGCCGCGTACGTTCGACGTGATGTCCATCCTACTGAACGTGCCGGTCGCGAAGCCTGCGCTGCGGCCGGCCGCATCGCTGGTGATGCATGCCGGAATCGACCTGCTGCCGCCGTGGGCGCAGCGCATGCTCGGCGTGTCGACGTTCGCGCCGCTGCGGCGCGCGGTGGTCCGGCCCGGCATACGGGTCGTCGCGCCCGTGCTGCGCTGGGCGCTCGTGAACGGCGCGTCAAAGCGTGCGCGCCGCCGCGCGACGGCAGCACCGCCCGACGGCACCTCGTCCACCTGACGATCCGCTTCTTCCCGTCATTTCAATTTGCTGTCAAATACCTGTGACAAGCTGACGGGCTTGCACCCGCGCATGGTCGCACGCGCCGTCCGTCCCGCCTGTCCGTGACCCGCGCGGGGTTCCGCCAATCCGACCGACACCCGATGCCCGCGATGCCACGCCTGCCGATCCGTTTCGCCCTCGCCGCCAGCCTGTCCGCCGTCCTCGCCCTCGGCGCCTGTGGAGGCGACGATGTCGCCGCCGTCGCGCGTTCGGACGCGCAAACGCCGTCCGGCGGCACCCCGACCGCGCCTGCCCCGGCGCCGCCCGCCACCGTCACGCCGCAACCGGGCAAGTGGAAGGCCGCCCGTGCGGGCGACCTGATCGACGTGACGCTCGGCGACCTCCATCCGACGCAGGGTGCAATCGGTTACGACCAGATCTACTACAAGCTCGGCCGCTACGAACTGCAGCCCGACAAGAAATTCGACGACTTCTGCGCGGACGAAGGCCTCGGCGGTATCGCTTCGGCGGGCTACACGGCCAGGTCGGTGCTGCGCGATCCCGCCAGCTACGCGTGCAAGACGACCGACGCGAACGCCCGCGACCGGTCGGTGCTGAACCCGGTCGTGATCGGCCCGAACGGCGATGCGCTGTACCTGACCGACGGCCACCACGGCCTGTCGACCTACTACGAGACGCCCGACGGCGGCCCGGCGCTGCACGTGCACGTCGTCGTCAAGGACAACCTCAGCGACTACTCGGGCGACGCGTTCTGGCAGCAGATGCAGAGCCGCGGTTATCTGCGCCTCAAGAACGGTGACGGCAAGCCGATCGCGGCCGCCCAACTGCCGACCGGGCTCGGCCTGAAACTCGGGATGACGAACGACCGCTACCGCTCGCTCGTCTATTTCACGCGCGACATCGCCTACAGCAAGCCCCCACAAGCCACCGACTACCTCGAGTTCTACTGGGCCGACTGGCTGCGCGCGCAACCGGGCACGTTCTCGCTCGACGGCTACGACCTGACGCGCGCCGGCGCAACCGATCCCGATCCGGCAAAGGCCGACACGGGCTACCTGAACGCGGTCTGGAATGCGTCTGCGCGCATGGTCGCGGCCACGGACCCCGTGATCGACGGCAAGACGGGCGCCGACCTCGGGCGCGCGGACGCGATCAACGGCGGGAAGAAATACAACAAGGGGGAATTCGACAAGCTGCGCCAGCCGATCGCGGCGGACAAGCCCGGCAAGATCGCGTACGCGCTCGACTACAAGACCCGCCACGCGCTGCCGCAGTAAGCGGCGAGCGCCACGCAGGAAGGAAACCCCGGCCGGCCATGGCGGACGGGGCCTGCCGGTTCAGAGCACCTTGCGGTACCCGTCGTCGTCGCTTGCGGCGTCCAGGTGCGAGACGTCGGCCCACTGCACGACCTGCGCGCGGCCATCCACGTAATCGACGACGTTGATGCTCGTGTTGAGCAGCTGATAATTGCGGGGCGCCGACAGTTCGATGCCGTTTGCAAACCGGTACACGCTGTCGAGCACGCCGCCGTGCGCGACACACGCGATCCGGCCGCCCGGGTGCGCGGCCACGATCGGCTCGAGCGCGTGCAGCACGCGGTGATAGAACTCACGCTGCGACTCGCCGCCTTCCGGCGCGAAACCCGGATCGCGCGTCTGCCACGCCGCGTATGCGTCCGGAAACAACGCCTCGATCTCGGTACTGTCGTGCCCCTGGAATGCGCCGTACGAGCGTTCCCGCAGCCCTTCCCGCAGCAGCAGCGGCAACCCGAGCGCATCGGCGAAGGGCTGCGCGGTCTGTTGCGCGCGCATCAGGTCGCTCGAATAGACCGCGTCGATCCGTGCACCGTCACGCGCGTCGCGTGCGAGCCGCGCGGCCAGCTTTTGGGCCTGCGCGAGCCCGGTGTCGGCCAGCGGGATGTCGATATGGCCCTGGATGCGCTTGATGCGATTCCAGGCGGTCTCGCCATGGCGGATGAAAAGAATCTGCGTGGTGGCCATCGCGGGGCGTCTCCGGGGAAGAATCAGGGCCGAACTTGCAGCCAGAATGTCACGGGGCCGTCGTTGACGAGCGACACCTGCATGTCGGCGCCGAACTCGCCCGTCTCGACGACCGGATGGCGCGCACGCGCGGCCGCGACGAAATAGTCGAAGAGCCGCGCGCCTTCGTCGGGCGGCGCGGCCGGCGTGAAGCTCGGACGCAGCCCGCTGTTGGTATCGGCCGCGAGCGTGAACTGCGACACGAGCAGCAGGCCGCCTGCGCGGCCCTCTCCGTCGATATTCGACACCGGCAGGTTCATCTTGCCGGCGGCATCGCTGAACACGCGGTAGCCGAGCATTTTCGCGAGCAGCTTGTCGGCCGCTGCGTCGGTGTCGCCGCGCTCCGCGCAGACGAGCGCGAGCAGGCCCGCGCCGATCTCGCCCGTCGTGCGGTCGCCGACGCGCACGTCGGCGCGCTTCACGCGCTGGATCAGCGCGATCATGCGGTCAGCGTGACGCGCGCGAAGCGGCGCTTGCCGACCTGGACGACGAACTCGCCGGCTTCGATCTTCAGGCCCTTGTCCGACACGGTCGCGCCGTCGATCTTCACGCCGCCCTGCTCGATATTGCGCAGCGCTTCGCTCGTCGACGGCACGAGGCCCGCCTGCTTCAGCAGCTGGCCGATCGCGAGCGGCGCGCCCGCGAGCGTGACCGACGGGATGTCGTCCGGCACGCCGCCCTTCGCGCGGTGGTTGAAGTCCTCGAGCGCACGTTCGGCGTCGGCCTGCGAGTGGAACCGCGCGACGATTTCCTGCGCGAGCAGCACCTTGAAGTCGCGCGGGTTGCGGCCGCCTTCGGCCTCGCGCTTGAAGCCGGCGATCTCGTCAAGGCCGCGGAACGACAGCAGTTCGAAGTAACGCCACATCAGCGTGTCCGAGATGCTCATCAGCTTGCCGAACATGTCGGTCGGCTTCTCGCTGATGCCGACATAGTTGCCCTTCGACTTCGACATCTTCTCGACGCCGTCGAGGCCTTCGAGCAGCGGCATCGTGAGAATGCACTGCTGTTCCTGGCCGTACTGCTTCTGCAGCTCGCGGCCGACCAGCAGGTTGAACTTCTGGTCGGTGCCGCCCAGCTCGAGATCGGCGTTCAGCGCGACCGAATCGTAGCCCTGCATCAGCGGGTACAGGAATTCGTGGATCGAGATCGGCACGCCGCCCTGGAAGCGCTTCGTGAAATCCTCGCGTTCGAGGATCCGCGCAACCGTGTAGCGCGACGCGAGCTTGATCATCCCGTCCGCGCCGAGCGGCATCGACCATTCGCTGTTGTAGCGGATCTCGGTCTTCTCGCGATCGAGCACGAGCGCGGCCTGCTCGAAGTAGGTCTTCGCGTTCGACTCGATCTGCTCGCGCGTGAGCGGCGGGCGCGTCGCGTTGCGGCCCGACGGATCGCCGATCAGCGACGTGAAATCGCCGATCAGGAAGATCACCGTGTGGCCGAGGTCCTGCAGCTGACGCATCTTGTTCAGCACGACGGTGTGGCCGATGTGGATGTCGGGCGCGGTCGGGTCGAGGCCGAGCTTGATGCGAAGCGGCGTGCCCGTGGCCGCGCTGCGCGCGAGCTTCTGCGCGAACTCTTCCTCGATCAGCAGTTCGTCGACGCCGCGCTTCGTGACGGCGAGCGCATGCCGGACTTCGTCGGTGATCGGGAAAACAGGCTTGGAACTGGGTTCGGTGCTCATCGGTGCCAGGAAGAATGTCGCAAAAACAGGGATTTTCCCATAACTTGCGCGCCCATCGCTTAACGGCGCGCCGCGTTGCGCGGATAATCGGGCGCAAGGCGCGCGGCACCGGCCCGCGCCGCACGATCCAGGAGAACCCAACGTGCCGCAACGACAGCCGCAAAACGCCCATCCGGCCGACGGCATCTACTTCGGGCTGATGTCGGGAACCAGCATGGACGGCGTCGATGGTGTCGCCGTGCGTTTCGAGGCCGGCAAGGCGCCGGTCGTGCTCGCGGAAGCGTTCGTCGGCTTCGCGCAATCGCTGCGCGACGTGCTGTTCGCGCTGCAGCAGCCCGGCGACGACGAGATCGACCGCGAATCGCTCGCCGCGAACGCGCTGGTCGCGCGCTATGCGGTGTGCTGCCACGAATTGCAGCGCACGGCCGGGCTGTCGCGTGACGAGATCCGCGCGATTGGCGTGCACGGCCAGACCGTGCGCCATCGCCCCGAGCGCGGTTATACGCGGCAGATCAACAACCCGGCACTGCTCGCCGAGCTGGCCCAGGTCGACGTGATCGCCGATTTCCGCAGCCGCGACGTCGCGGCAGGCGGCCACGGGGCGCCGCTCGCGCCGGCCTTCCATGCAACGGTGTTCGGCGCGGCGGGCGAGACGCGCGTCGTCTGCAATCTCGGCGGGATCAGCAACATCACGATCCTGCCCGGCGAAGGCGGCGACGTGCGCGGTTTCGACTGCGGCCCCGCGAATGCGCTGCTCGACGAATGGGCGACCCGCCATCTCGGCAAGCCGTACGACGACGGCGGCAAGTTCGCGGCGCGCGGCACCGTCCATGCAGCGCTGCTCGACGCGCTGCTCGACGAGCCCTATTTCGCCGCACCGCCGCCGAAAAGCACCGGGCGCGACCTGTTCAATCCCGCCTGGCTCGACGCGAAGCTCGCCACGTTCTCACACGTCGCGCCGCAGGACGTGCAGGCCACCCTCACCGCGCTCACGGCCGTTTCGGTCGCGCGCGAGATCGCACAGCATGCAGCGGGCTGCAAGGCCGTGTTCGTATGCGGCGGCGGCGCGCGCAATCCGGTGCTGCTCGATGCGCTCCGGCACGCGCTGCGCGAGGCCGGCGTGCCGGCCACCGTCGATACGACGGCGGCACTCGGCGTGCCGCCTCAGCAGGTCGAGGCACTCGCGTTCGCGTGGCTCGCGTACCGTTTCACCGCGCGCCAGCCCGGCAATCTCGCGACGGTCACCGGTGCGGCCAGCAACCGCGTGCTCGGCGCACTCTATCCGCGCTGATGCGATGCCGGCCGCGCGGCGAGCGCCGCATGGAAAACGGGCACAAAAAACGGGGCATGATGCCCCGTTTTTCATTCCGGCGAACCGGCGTGGATCTGTCGTGCGCTCAGACCGAGAACGACGAGCCGCACCCGCAGGTGGTGGTCGCGTTCGGGTTCTTGATCACGAACTGGGCGCCGTTAAGGTCGTCCTTGTAGTCGATCTCGGCGCCGACCAGGTACTGGTAGCTCATCGAGTCGATCAGGAGCTGGACGCCGTTCTTGTTCATCACGGTGTCGTCCTCGTTGACTTCCTCGTCGAACGTGAAGCCGTACTGGAAGCCGGAGCAGCCACCGCCCTGCACGAACACGCGCAGCTTCAGGTCGGGATTGCCCTCTTCGTCGATCAGTTGCTTGACCTTGTCGGCTGCGGCGTCGGTGAAGACGAACGGAACCGGCATTTCGGCCGTCGTTGCTGCGGATTCGGTAACAGCGTTCATTGCGAACTCTCCAAAAAGCTTTAGCCGCTATTGTAGGGCCGATCAGAAGATCGTGCTGAAGTCCATGAAATCAATAGGTTCTTGTCGATTTCATCAAACACGCATGCGCAGGCCGCGACAGCACGCGCCTGGAAACGGACATAAAAAAACCGCCAGCGCAAAAGCTGGCGGTTTTTCCGGCGGACGCCGCCCGGAAGCGGCGCGGCCATGAAGCGGAATTAACGCTTCGAGAACTGCTTGGCGCGGCGTGCCTTGCGCAGACCGACCTTCTTACGCTCGACTTCACGCGCATCGCGCGTGACGAAGCCTGCGTTCGACAGCGACGGCTTCAGCGTCGCATCGTAGTCGATCAGTGCACGGGTGATGCCGTGGCGCACTGCACCTGCCTGACCCGTTTCGCCGCCGCCGTTCACGTTCACCTTGATGTCGAACGTCTGGCCGTGGTTCGTGAGTTCCAGCGGTTGACGCACGATCATCAGCGACGTTTCGCGCGAGAAGTAGTCAGCGATGGGCTTGCCGTTGACGATGATGTCGCCCTTGCCAGCCTTGATGAAGACACGTGCGACTGCGCTCTTGCGGCGGCCCGTACCGTAGTTCCAGTTACCGATCATGTGGGTCCCCTTAGATCTCGAGCGCCTTCGGCTGTTGAGCCGAGTGCGGATGCGTCGCTTCTGCGTAGACCTTCAGCTTCTTGATCATCGCGTAACCGAGCGGGCCCTTCGGCAGCATGCCCTTGACCGCCTTCTCGAGCGCGCGGCCCGGGAAGCGTTCCTGCATCTTGCCGAACGTCGTTTCATAGATACCGCCCGGGTAGCCCGAGTGACGGTAGTACTTCTTGTCCAGAGTCTTGTTGCCCGTGACCTTCAACTTGCTCGCGTTGATGATGATGATGAAATCACCAGTGTCGACGTGCGGGGTGAACTCAGGCTTGTGCTTGCCGCGCAGACGGCGTGCCACTTCGCTGGCAACACGGCCGAGAACCTTATCCGTCGCGTCAATCACGTACCATTCGCGCGTCACCTCATGGGCTTTTGCGGAAAACGTCTTCATGATCGATCCAAAAAAATTGCTTTGCCCGATGTGTTCTTCCTGCTTGTCTGTGTGCGCTTCGAGGCGCGGTGCAGGCTCTCCCTGTTCTTTTTCCGTGGGCATGAATGCGGAAAAGCCCTGAATTATAAAGGAAATACCGCAACGCGGTCAAAGGGAATCCGCTCCCCGTGTCCACGGCGGCCGAAATGGGCCAAAATCCGGTCGTGCCCCGACAAGCCAGGCGAACCGAGCGCCCGGGGAGGCACCCATCGACACGCGGCACATGACCTTGCCGCGCCAGACCGGCCGAACACGGAAAACAACAAACAAGCATGATGAATCAACGACTTACACCCTTCCTCGCGGCCGTGATGCTGGCCGCCGCGGCACCTGCCGTCGCCGCCCGCGCCGACTGCGAAGCCAAGCTCGAAGCCCTCGATACACGCCTTGCCGAAGCCCGTGCCGCGCATGCCGAGGATCGCGTCGCCCGCCTGCGCGCGGTGCGCGAACGCGTCCGCCACTTCTGCGCACGCGGGCACGGCCATGCATCGGCCGTCCACGCGCCGGCGCCCGATGCGCGCCCGCGCGGCACGCCGCCCGACGCGACCTCGCAGCCTGCCGCAAGGCAGCCCGCGTGACCCTGTCGGCGCGCGCAAACCGCGCGCCGATGTTTGCATGGGACGAAAAAAAGCCCGAACGGCTGGTTCGGGCTTAATCCACCATAGGAGGAGGGTGGAGGAGACATTCGGAGGTTGCCGCAGCGCGACAACCAATGAGGCTCATTATACGAACGCGTCGCCGACTCCACAAGAAAATTTGCATTGCGAAATCAAACGCCACAATATGAAATTTAATGCGGCGCGTTTGAATCACGACTTTTCTCTTTGAAATCAATGGCCTGATTCCGGAAAGCACGATCAGGAGCCGCCCTCGTCTAGAGCAAAACCCCTAAGTCCCGAGGGGAATTGGCTGTCCGGGGCGCTGCTCGCGCGGCGCCCGCGTTGCGCGTCGTGCACCGCATCAGCCGGCCGTTGCGCCGCGGGCTACAATGCCGGATCGAATCCGAATCAGGCAACGCTGGAGTGCAAGCATGGAATGCAAAGTAAGCTGGATGGGCCAGGACGGCATGGCGTTTTCCGCCGAGACCGGCAGCGGCCACCTCGTCGCGATGGACGGCGCGCCCGAAGGCGGCGGTCACAACCTGGCGCCGCGCCCGATGGAGATGGTGCTGCTCGGCACCGGCGGCTGCACGGCCTATGACGTCGTGCTGATCCTGAAGAAGAGCCGCCAGGAAGTCAGCGGCTGCTCGGTCACACTGAAGGCCGAACGCGCGAGCGAAGACCCGAAGGTGTTCACGAAAGTGCACTTCCACTTCACCGTCACCGGCCGCAACCTGAACCCGGCCACGGTCGAACGCGCGATCAACCTGTCGCATGACAAGTATTGCTCGGCGTCGATCATGATCGCGAAGACGGCCGAACTCACGCATTCGTTCGACATCGTCGCCGGCTGACCGCACGGCCAGCGCACATGAAAAAAGGGCCGGCGCTCCGTTGGGAGACGCCGGCCCTTTCGCATTCGAACGGCAAAGCAGGCCGATAAGCCGGATTCTGTGCACGCTGCGCGCCGAAGCACGCAACGCGTGGCAGCCATTCCTCTAGGCGCGCCATTGCTGACGCGCTCAAGCTTCCTACCCGCAGACGAGACGGGGGCCCCGTCCTGCATCCGAAGACGCGCGCCTGCCTACTTGGAATTGCTCCGGGTGGAGGTTACCGTGCCGGCGAACGTCGCCGTCGCCGCGGTGCGCTCTTACCGCACCGTTTCACCCTTACCTGATCCCGGCTTGCGCCGGGCCATCGGCGGTTTGCTTTCTGTTGCCCTGTTCCGCGTGTCGCCACGGATGGCCGTTAGCCATCACCCTGCCCTGTGGAGTCCGGACTTTCCTCGCCCCCGCGCGCCCGAAGGCGGCGAGGCCGCGACTGCCTGGCCTGCTTTGCGACGCGCATTCTAGCACTGCGCGCCGCCGCCGGCAGCGCGCGAGCGGCGGCCGCTGCGAAATACGGCCGGATCGTCGTAGAACGCGGGCTCGACATTCGCATCGCACCAGCCCGGCACGCCGAGCACCGGAAGCGGCGCGAAATCGCGGCTCGTCAGCGCGCGCGTCGCGAGTTCCGCGGCAACACGGGCGTCGACATGCGCAATGCGTTGCGTGTCGGGCCACGAAAAATAGTCGGCGCCCACTTCGACGATCCACGTGTGCGCGGTGCAGGATTTGTAAGGCGCGACGAGTTTCTCGAGCAGCGCATGGCCGACCAGCCGCGCCTCGCAGCGCGTGCCCCACGCATCGCGCGCGGCGACCAGCAGCCGCGGCCAGTCGAACCCGCGCAGCGCGTCGGCGAGCGCACGGTCGGCCGTCACGAACAACGCGGCGTTCTCGTCGAACAGCGTGAGCGCGTCGCGCAACGTGCCGCGCACGGGGCCGACCCCGCCCGCCGCGTCGATCGCCGCGGCCTGGCGCGCGTTCAGTGCGGCCTTGACGCGCGGATACGCGAACCAGACGAGCGCGTTGAAGAAGTCGTGCAGATTGTGGCGGGTCGGGACACCGCCCGTCTCCGCGATATGGGTCTCGTACGCGACGCCGGGCGGCAATGCTGCCTGCGGCACGAACCGCAGCGGCCGGCCACGGCCGCTGGTGCGCGGGCCGTCGGGCCCGGTATCGCCCAGGGTGCCGTTCAGCGCGTCGAGCAGCGCGGCCTCGCCCGCCCTTGCGGCCGCCTGTACAACGCGGCCGGGGCCCGCGTACGGCGCGAGCCACGGCACGGACCAGTCGATCCGCGCAAAATCCGCCGCCCCGCTACCGGCCGCCTGGCCAGATTCGCGCGGCGGCGCGGAGGTCACGCCAGTTTCCAGCCGATCGTCTCGCCGCCGCGCAGCGGCACGACGGGCGTATCGCCCGCGAAGATCTCGCGCGGCAACTCCCATGCCTCGCGACGCAGCGTGACCGTCTCGGCGCTGCGCGGCAGCCCGTAGAAATCGGCGCCGAAGAAGCTCGCGAAACCTTCCAGCTTGTCGAGCGCACCGGCGTGGTCGAACGCTTCCGCATACAGTTCGAGCGCATGCAGCGCCGTATAGCAACCCGCGCAGCCGCACGCGGTTTCCTTCGCGTCGCGCGCATGCGGCGCGCTGTCGGTACCGAGGAAGAAGCGCGGGTTGCCCGACGTCGCGGCCTCGACCAGCGCGACGCGATGCGTCTCGCGCTTCAGCACCGGCAGGCAGTAGTAATGCGGGCGAATCCCGCCGACGAACAGCGCATTGCGGTTGTACAGCAGGTGATGCGCGGTGATCGTCGCGCCGAGCAGGCCGGGCGCCGCATCGGCGTCGCGCACGTAGTCGGCCGCGTCCTTCGTCGTGATGTGTTCGAACACGACCTTCAGGCCCGGGAAATCGCGGCGCAGCGGCGTCATTACGCGGTCGATGAAGACCTTCTCGCGGTCGAACAGGTCGATCGATGCATCGGTCACCTCGCCGTGCACGAGCAGCGGCATGCCGGTTTCCTGCATCGCCTCGAGCGTCTTCGCGCATTTCGCGAGATCGGTGACACCGTGGTCGGAATTCGTCGTCGCACCGGCCGGATACAGCTTCACGCCGTGCACGAAGCCGCTTTCGCGCGCGCGGCGGATCTCGTCGGGCGGCGTGTTGTCGGTCAGGTACAGCGTCATCAGCGGTTCGAACGTCATCCCGGCCGGCAGCGCGGCGAGGATGCGCTCGCGATAGGCCTGCGCCTGCGCGGTGGTCGTCACCGGCGGCTTCAGGTTCGGCATGACGATCGCGCGGCCGAACTGGCGCGCGGTGTGCGGCAGCACGGCGGCCAGCATGTCGCCGTCTCGCAGGTGCAGGTGCCAGTCGTCGGGACGGGCGAGCGAGAGCGTCGCCGGGGAGGAAGCGTTCGAGGCAGTCATAGGAGGCGTCGTGAGGAACGTGCTTGCCGTTGGCGGGGCCGGAACACGCGTGCGCGGGCCGACTGACGGCAAACCGCAACACGGGGCCTTTGGCCAGCGGAATCCGCTTTTTACCGCTCAGGGCTCGGTGATATGCTAGAAGCCGCATTGTACCGGGGTTCGCCCGGTTCGTTACCCCCCGCCTGAGCCTGCTGCCCCAAGTAAAATGTGCCAACTCTTAGGAATGAACTGCGCCGCGCCGACGGACGTCACATTCTCCTTCACAGGTTTCGCGGCCCGGGGCGGGCTCACCGATCACCATGCCGACGGCTGGGGCATCGCGTTCTTCGAGGACAAGGCCTGCCGCCTGTTCATCGATCACCAGGCATCGGCCACGTCGCCGATCGCCGAAATGGTGAAGCGCTACCCGATCAAGTCCAAGAACACCATCGCGCACATCCGCAAGGCGACGCAAGGCCACATCCTGCTCGAGAACAGCCATCCGTTCATGCGCGAGCTGTGGGGCCGGCACTGGATCTTCGCGCATAACGGCGACCTCCAGGACTACGCACCGGACATGGACGGCAGCGTCTATCATCCGGTCGGCACGACCGACAGCGAACAGGCGTTCTGCGTGCTGATGCAGGGGCTGCGCGAAACGTTTCCCGGCGCGCAGCCGCCGTTGCCCGAACTGTTCGAGCGCGTCGGCGAGCTGACACGCGGCATCACCGATCACGGCGTGTTCAATTTCCTGATGTCGAATGGCCAGGCGCTGTTCGCGCACTGCTCGACGCGGCTGCACTACCTCGTGCGGCGCTGGCCGTTCTCGACCGCGCATCTCGTCGACGAAGACCTGTCGATCGACTTCGCGAAATACACGACGCCCGAGGATCGCGTCGCGGTGATCGCGACGCAACCGCTCACCGACAACGAAGTCTGGACCGCGTTCGAGCCGGGCGAACTGATCATGTTCCAGTGCGGCGACGTCGCCGCGCGGATGCGGATCCCGGTGCCCGAACGCGTGCTCGAGAAGCTGCGCAATCCGGCGCTCGACGCATCGGCATCGGCGCCGCGTGACACACGCGAGGCGCTCGCCACCGCCGCCGACGTCGATTCCGACGACGCGATCGACTTCTGAGCCCCGCGCGCCAGCGCCCTTCCCCTGTCAGCCGCTGTCCGGCAAGTCGACGGCTCGCCGCCGGGTCATATCGCTCGCCGGGTGCCGATTCCGGTTCATCCGGGCCAGATTCCCGTATATCGAAGCGAAGCAGCACAACATTCGCCCGATTCGATTCGTTTCAATATAAAACGATCCAGGCGAGAAAATAATAAATCATTCAATCGGAATGCAGATAATCCGGAAACCGCATTTTAACGTATCGGCCTGACGCAAACCGTGCGCCACCCCACTGATCCAGCGATCACGAACCCGCACGCAAATAATCGGGCGAATCCTTACCCCACAAGGCTTTCAGTTCGATTCGTCACACAATCAAAAAATACCGAATAAAAACGGCACTATTGCCGCATTTGTTAGCTTCCCGACAATTCACCTCCTTCCCGATCAGTAGAGTCCGCTCATCCTCGGTGTAACGAATCGCGAATGACGGAGATACGGCCACGGACGCCACACATCCATTCACGCCATTCCCCACCGCGGATTGCGATTTCACCGCACCGCGGTGAAAACCACATCAAAACAAGAGAGAGGGGCTTGTCGTGAATCACTCATTTCGATCGATATGGAGCGAGACCACCGGCTGCTGGGTCGCGGTTGCGGAAACCGCGCGGGCGCGCGGCAAGCGGTCGGGCAGCCCATCCGGTGCAGGCCTTCGCGCCGCCCACGCGGCAGCGCGCCGGACGCCGCTTCGCGCCGCGGCACTCGGTGCCGTGTTGGCCATGCTGTCGGCAAGCTCCGCGTACGCATCGACGTGCGGCAGCGGCGCGGCCGTCGCGAGCGGCGGTACCTGCGCGCTCGGCAGCTTCAGCCCGACCGTCAATGACGACCTCGCCGGCGCCACGACCGTGTCGGGCGGCGACCGCGTCGGCCTGACGGGCGCATGGACCGGCGCAACCGGCGACATGGGCTATACGCCGATGCCGTTCGCCAACACGCCCATCATTTCAGGCAATCCGGATCAGCCGCTGGTGTCGCTCGGCGGCAAGACGCAGAGCGTCGGCACCCCCGACTCGATCACGGGCGGCCATACGTCCGTCGCCACTTACGACTCGACCGCGTTCGTCGCGTCGAACGCGGGCTCGACCGTCGTGCAGGTCTATCACGACGTGAACGGCGACCAGTACGTGAACACGCGCATCGGCACGGTCGCGAATTCGGGCGGCACGCTCGACGTATCGATCGGCAATCCCGCGAACGCACCCGCGGCGACCGGCAACGCGATCACGATCGCGGCCAAGCAGACCGACCTGACCTACGCGGACGGCACCGGCTCGACACCGAGCGTCATCAACTGGAATTCGCGGAACCAGGTCTGGTTCATCACCGGCGACTATCTGGCAAGCGGCGGCCCCGTCGGCCGCATCGAGCTCGACGTGCCGACCTACGCGGGCACCTTCACCGCGTTCGATGGCAGCAAGTGGACCGTCACCGACGCCGCGTCGCTCGCCGCGTACAACAACTTTCTCGTGCGTTCGGTCCAGAACGGCGCACTCGGCTCGCAGGCAGCCTACGACAATGCGTTCGGCCAGGCCGTGACGTTCGCCACGCAAACCTTCGAGTATGCGAACAACGTGTCGCCCGACGACAAGAACGCGCTCCCCAGAAACTATCCGTCGGCGATGCACGGCACGGGTGCGAACGCGACGCTGCACATCGGCAAGGACGGCCAGATCGACTTCCGCGGCGCCAATACGATCGACGCGAGCGCGGCCGTCGTCGCGGAAAACGGCGCGCACTTCGTCAACGACGGGCGCCTGTCGGGCGACTTCACCCTGGTGCGCCTGTTGAGCGGCGCGAGCGGCGTCAACAACGGCGTGATTTCGTCCGGTTACACGTCGGGCGACAATGTCGGCACGGGCGGCACCGCACCGCCCGACAATTTCGGCCTCGATACGTACGTCGAAGGCAGCGGCGTGTATGCCAACGGTACGGGCACCACGTTCGTCAACAACGGCGTGATGAACGTCGGTGCGTGGAATCTCGACCACAACCGGCTCGACCTGCAGAACTACGCGATCGCCGCGACCGACGGCGCGAACGCATCGAACGCCGGCACGATCAACGTCGGCGTCAACGCGACGACGCTCGACAGCCAGGTGATCGGCGGCCTCGTCGCCGGCGGCAGCTTCACGAACGAAGCCGGCGGCACGATCTATCTCGGCCGCGCGGCCCAGTACGATGCCGGCACGCCGGAGGCCGCGAACGACGTCGCGCTGTCCACGCACGCATACGGCATCCTGCTCGGCCCGTCGGGCACCGCGAACAACCTCGGCACGATCGTGATCGGTTCGCAGACGCAGAACGGCGCCGCCATGGCGAGCATCAACTCGTCGTCCGGCACGCTGACCAACGCGGGCTCGATCGTCGTCAACGGTGCCGCGCCCGGCACGCCGCTCGCCAACGTCGGCATGCTCGCGGCCAACACGGCGGCGACCGTGACCAACACCGGCACCATCACGCTGAACGGCGTAAACGGCATCGGCATCATGGTCGTCGGGACCGGCACGAACGCGACGGCCGCGACCTCGACCGGCACGATCAACGTGGCCGGCGGCCTCGATCCCGCATCGGGCACACGAAACTACGGCGTGTGGGCCGAGGGGCCGCACGCGAAAGCCACGCTCGACGGCGCACTCAACCTGACGGGCACCGGTGCGATCGGCGTGCACGCGCGCTCGGGCGCGACGATCGACGTCGGCGCCAACGCGGTGCCGGCGTTCATGTCGGGCACCAGCCAGATCGGCTTCTATGCCTATGGCGCCGGCTCGAAGATCAACGTCGCCGCGCAGCACCTGAGCGTCGACACCGACGATTCGACGCTGTTCCGAGTCGCGGGCGGCGCTGCCTACACGGGCGCGTCGGCAGCCGGAACGCTGACGACCGACGTCAACGGCCAGCGCGCGCACGGCATGCTCGCGACCGACGCCGGCACCGTGCTGTCGACCGGTAACGCGATCTACAACGTCAACGGCGCGAACGGGATCGCGATCGGCGTCGAGGGCGGCGCGCAAGGCACGATCGACGCGGGCGCGACGATCAACCTGAATGCCGCAGGCGCGATCGCGGGCGTCGTCGACGGCCAGGCGCACGACCTCGCCGGCGCCAATGCCGGCGCGCCGGTCGCGACGACGCTGACCAACGACGCGGCCGTAACGTCGTCGACCGCGGGCGTGACGGGCTTCGTCGCGCAGAACCTCGGCACGCTCGAGAACCGCGACTCGGTGCTGCTGACGGGCGCCGGCTCGACGGGCGTCGTGGTCGGCACGCTCGGCACGGTGAACAACGCGTCGACGATCCGCGTATCGAACGGCACCGGTGCGCTCGTGCAGGGCGCGTCGGCCACGCTGGCCAACGCGGGTTCGATCGAAGCCGATGACGGCGTCGCGGGCGTGCGTCTGACGGGTGCCGGCGCATCGGTCGCGCTGTCGGGCACCGGCACCGTGATCGCGAACGGCAGCGCCGACGGCGTGCTGATCGACTCGACCGTATCGGGCGGCGGGATCGCGGCCGGTGCGACGTCGATCGCGGCCGGCGGCTCGGGCAGCGGGATTCACAACCTCGGCACGAATACGACGATCGCGCTGTCCGGCACACAGGTCACGACGACCGGCGGCGGCGCGAACGGCATCGTGTCGACGGGCGGTGGCGCGCGCATCGCGGCCGATGCGGCGACGGTCGTGCGCACCGCCGGCAGCAACGCGCTCGGCGTCCACGTGACGGGCGCGGATTCGACGCTCGCGGCGACCGGCACGACCGTCGCGACGACGGGTGCCGGCGCACACGCGATCGTCATGGATGGCGGTGCGACGGCCCTGCTGTCGGCCGCGAAGATCGCCGCATCGGGCAGCCTGGCCGACGGCATCGTCGCACGCAACGGTGGCCGCATCGGCGATACGGGCTCGACGATCGCCAGTGCCGCCGGCAACGGTGCAACCGCCGACAGCGGCGGCGTGCTCGCACTGACCGGCACGACGCTCAAGGGCGCGGCGGCCGGCGTGCTGACGTCCGATACGCTCGCAAACGGCGCGACGAGTTCGGTGCTCGTCGACGGCGGCAGCGTGACGTCCGCGACCGGCCCGGCCTTCGCCGCGCGCGGCGGCACGGCCGACATCGCGGTGCGCAACGGTACGGTCGTGACGGCCGGCAACGGTACGCTGCTCGACCTGTCGAACGGCAGCAACGCCACCTTCACCGCCTCGGCCGTGAACCTGGCCGGCGACATCGTCTCGGACGCCTCGAGCACCGGCAACGTGCGCCTCGCGAACGGCACGACCCTGACCGGCAAGATCGACCCGGTCGCACTGACCGTCGACCCCACCAGCACGTGGCGCATGACGGGCAGCTCCGTGCTGAGCAGCCTGAACAATGCGGGCCTGGTCGCATTCGCCGCGCCGACCGGTTCGCCGACGCTCGCGGGCAGCTACAAGACGCTCACGACCGGCAGCTACGTCGGCAACGGCGGCACGATCGCGCTCAACACGTTCCTCGGCGCCGACGCATCGCCGACCGACCGGGTGATCGTGAACGGCGGCACGGCAAGCGGCACGACGGGCCTGAAGATCGCCAACACGGCCGGCACCGGCGCGCAGACGAAGGGCGACGGGATTCCGGTGGTCGTCACGACCAGCGGCGGCACGACCACCGCATCGGCATTCCAGCTCGCCGGGCCCGTGCAGGCGGGCGCGTACGAATACCGGCTCTATCGCGGCGGGCAAGGTGACGCGAACGGCTGGTACCTGCGCTCGCAACTCGATCCGTCGGACCCGGGCGACCCGATCCACCCGTCCGGCGACGGCGGCGGGAACGGCAACGGCAGCGGCAACGGCGGCACGCTCGCGTATCGCCCCGGGGTCGCCGGCTACGCGCTCACGCCGCTGCTGAACGCCGACTACGGCTTCTCGACGCTCGGCAAGCTGCACGAGCGCGTCGGCGACATCGCCAACCTCGACAAGCAGCAGCCCGGCAATCGCGACGGCGTGTGGGGGCGCATCGGCGGCCAGAGCCTCGACGCGAACGCGGGCCGCTTCTCGGCCGACGAGCGCACCTTCTTCGCGCAGTTCGGCAAGGACTGGACGCTCGACCAGGCGCCGAACGGCGCCGGCAGCACGCATGCGGGCGTGACGGCCAGCATCGGCGTGTCGAACGCGAGCTTCAGCGACATGGCGCGCGCCGATACGGCCAACCTGTCGACGTCGACGGGCTCGGTCGAGATGCACGCGCAGAGCGTCGGCGGCTACTGGACGAAGTACCTGTCAGACGGCACGTACTTCGACAGCGTCGGGCAGGTCACGCACTACGGCAACCGCTATCGCGACAGCTACGGCAACGAGGCGTCGCAAAACGGCTTCGGCGTCGCGCTGTCGCAGGAAGTCGGCAAGCCCTTCGCGATCGGCGGCCTGCCGGTCGCGGTCGAGCCGCAGGCGCAGCTGATGTACCAGTACCTGAAGCTGAACGGGTTCAACGACAACGTATCGGCGGTATCGGGTACGACGACGAACGCGCTGCGCGGCCGCGTCGGGGTGCGCATCTTCCGGCCGAACCTGCAGTCCGGTTCGGGCGGCAGCGCTGCCACGCCGTACTTCACGGCCGACGTGCTGCACGACTTCCTGTCGCCGGGCCAGACCGTCGTCGGCGGCACGCCGTTCGCGACGCATCTCGGCCGCACGTGGTACGAGCTCGGCGTCGGCGTGACCGCGAGCTTCGGCAAGTCAGGCGAGCTGTACGCGAACGCGAAGATCGCGCGCAACATCGGCGGCGACTATCGGCGCGGCATCGTCGGGCAGGTCGGCTACCGCTACAGCTGGTAACGCCCGCGAACGGCGGACAGCGGACGAAAAAAAACCGCCCGGCGCTCGGCCGGGCGGTGTTCGCATCGACGCGCGTGAAGCGCGTGACCCGCGTGAACGCTCAGTGCAGGATCTTCGCGAGGAAGTCCTTCGCGCGTTCCGATTTCGGATTCGAGAAGAAATCGTCCTTGCGGTCGTCCTCGACGATCGCGCCCTTGTCCATGAAGATCACGCGATGCGCGACCTTCTTCGCGAAGCCCATCTCGT